>CAYJJK010000001.1:0-57707 GCA_964370445.1 uncultured Oscillospiraceae bacterium
TCGTTCCGCCGGTTCCGCCTTCGCCGCCTGTCGTTCCGCCGGTTCCGCCTTCACCACCTGTCGTTCCGCCGGTTCCGCCTTCACCACCTGTCGTTCCGCCGGTTCCGCCTTCGCCGCCTGTCGTTCCGCCGGTTCCACTACTTAACAACTCTGTGCCGGCAGGTGGTGTTGTCTCACTCGCCAAAGCCGTGATACTAAAGCACACAAACATCACAGACAACATGAACAAACCTGATAACCATGCTTTTCCCTTCATTCTTCCTCCTTCATTCCTATTTATTCAGAACAAATTATAAAAGAGCTTGTATGTATAAGTATACCGTGCTTACTCATAAAATTCAACCTTTATGTGTTGCATTCCCTGTTCTATCACCCTTGCTGTACACATGCTTAGGTCATCTAAAAAAAGTAACCGCAAAACCAGGCTATTTTAACAAATTCCATATTTTATTTGAGTTATAGAAACAATATACTTTTCAAAATCTGAAATTTATTTGTTTATATATTCTATATTCCACAAATCACACTAATGCCAATATTTGCAAACCATCCTCTCTACACTGCCTCTGCCCCTTTTGTGGATGACGGTGCAGTGTCATCCGCTTTTACCCTCTTTTTTCGATATTTATATGAGCCATGCCTTTTGTATCCTGTTTTTTAGCATAAAGATAAAGCCAAAGGCAAGGTCTTTGTGCTTGCTTTTGGCTTTTCTGGCTACTTACATCACCTTCGACAAAAACTCTGCGGCTCTTTTGTCTTTTGGGTTTCAAAAAATTCTTTTGGCGCTGCATCTTCTAAAATGCACCCCTCAGCAAACAAATCGTCTACCGAGGTGATGGGCAAACCCTCCTACACAATTATAGCCTGCACACCGGTGGCATAACTTTCAGTAAAGGACACTGCCTCTGATCGCTCTGGGGTAACGGTCATGCCTGCAAGGCCAATATCAATGCGCCCCGTTTCAATGGCCTGAATAGCAGAGTCGAACTCCATGTCTTCCACCACAAGCTCAAGACCCAGTTTATCAGCAATGGCTCTTGCAATTTCCACATCAATTCCCACCACTTCACCCCCCTCATAAAACTTATATGGAGGGAAAGCCGCATTTGTACCCATGGTCAAAACATCCTCTGTGGCAGTTTCAGACTTTGCGTCTTGTGCATCTTTGCTCTCTGGCGGCGCTGTCCTTGCTACAGTGCTTTGGACAACACTGCAGCAACCAGTAGCAAATGCAAACAATAAAACAATTGCCAAAGCGATACCAATCCTTTTTTCATGAAAATCTCCTTTTATATAGATTCCCATTTTAAACCTATAATTAAATGCTAAAAATGCACACAAATCAAAGGCTTAATAAACCATATAAACTATACATAACATTTTGTGTTTTGGTAAGCTTTGCAAAGTATGCTAAAAGCAAAAGATCCCACGCCTGTTAAACGTATACTTAAAAAAACCATTAAGAATTACCTTGCCTTTTTTGCCTTCTTCTTTTTTTCGTTTGGTGTACAGCAAACACTGTTTCTAATACACATGTATATATACGCATACATATATACACATACATATATATGTATTCTTTATTTGTTACAATCTACACTTCGCTCAGAATTTTCAGTTCTGCTTATTAAAACCTTATGGGCTCTTTATTTTTTTGAAGGCCTCATTTTTGGCAAATTTTTTCTTTTTTAGTCACAAGATTCATCCCAACCACTGTATTATATTAAATTTTATTATAGAAATGCCCTTTTTTAGTGTGTATACATTTATATGTATGCATTTATATGTATTAACTTATTCTTGCTATATAAGTCGCCCTCTGCTATACTTATATACACATAAAAAGAGCTTAATACATATATACAGTTATGCGCATACACACACATATATACACATATCAGCATACACATATATTTGATGTCATAAGACGTATCGTGTCGCATGTGATTAACATGCACGTATGTGTGTATGTGTGTATGCATACTACTAATAGAAAAGGGGATACTATGAAAGATATCATTCTAATCATTAACCAAAAAGGTGGTGTGGCGAAAAGCACCACGGCACTGGCTCTTGGTGCCGGTTTGCATTTGCGTGGCGAGCGTGTTTTGTTCATCGATTTAGATGCTCAGGGAAATTTATCGAACACACTGGCTTTAAACAGTAGCGTCATTGGGCTTTTTGCTTTGATGCAAGAAAGGCAAAAAGAAGAGGTGCGCAAAGAACATATGCTTTCTTGTGTGCAAAAAACGCCAATAGGGGATGCCATTGCGGCAAGTGCGCATTTGGCCTCGGCCGATATTGCCATAAGTGGCGTTGGCAAAGAAATGCGTTTAAAAGAGTTGCTTGCCCCACTTTATGATTTGTATGATTATATTATTTTAGACACCCCGCCCGCGCTTGGCATCATCACCATCAATGCGCTAACGGCAGCCACAGCGGCACTTATTCCAGCTCAGGCCGACGCGTATAGCTTACAGGGCATTGGCCAGTTGTATGACACCATTCAAACGGTGCGCGAGTATACAAATCAAAACTTGCGCCTTTTGGGCATTTTATTAACACGATACAACAACCGTTCTGTTTTAAGCCGAGAGGTGGCCGAAAACATGACCGAAGCTGCTAAAACCATGGGCACGGTTCTTTGCAAAACGCACATACGCGAGTGCATCGCCTTAAAAGAGGCACAAGCGCAGCGTTGCCACATTTTTGAATACGCCCCACGCAGCAATGCTGCCGCAGATTATGAGCAGTTATTGGTAGAATTATTTGGAGGTGAAGCAAAATGAGCCCCAAAAAGAGTTTTAAAAACAGCCCCGCCATGCAATTTTTAAGCATACAAGGGGAGGACGACACTCAAAAAGTAACCCCAGCTACCAAAGAAATAAACACCGCAGAGGCCCCTGCACAAGAAACACCGACGCCGCAAGAACCGCAAAACACTTTTTCGCCGCAAATTATCACGGATACAAAAGAAAAAGATCTCCCAAAAGCCGTTTTATCACCACCTGCAAAACAGGCCGAGGCGCCACCGCCCCCGATAAAACGAAACCCAGAATACATCGAAACACGCTCGAAACGGGTACAGCTTTTGATGCAACCAAGCTTGCATGGTACTTTACGCACACTGGCACAGCAGCAAAATATCAGTGTAAACGACCTTATTCACCAAGTAATGGAAGCGCATGTACAAACAAAACCGACAAAGTAACCCCCTGCAATTGTCCTGCACTTTATACGAAGTTGAAATTATAAAATAACGAATTTACACAATTTATTACATACGTAAAGGTTTATGCCTTTGCAAAAATATGCAAAATTTGCATATTCACTTCGCCACGTGCACGCTGTTATTTTATGAATGTATCTATGCAATATTCTGTATTTTCTATAATAAATTTAATTTTAGACGTATTTTTTTGCGCACACAGGCGCATTCAATTTGCAGAAAGGGATGCACCTGATAACACACCTCAAAGCAATGCAAAAAACCTGAAAAATATAACATTTTGCATTATTACTTCGTTACTAAATTTATTCTTTAATATGTAGTATTTTATATAAATATGGCGATAGAACTATTTTGCAAACATACTTCGTTACATGCATATATAAAATATAAAATACACAACCACATATTTTTTTCAGTAAAATTTTCATTTTTGCATTCATACTTCGTCACGCGCACATTTATACTTCGCCACGAACACAAAATAGCAATTTCTTATTCTATAAACCGCATAAGTATACTGTTTTTTTAGTGAAATAAACTTCTTCATCAAGCCGTTATACTTCGCCACCATCTCGTATTACTTCGTCACCAGCACAAAAAGTAGAGCTAAATAGGCTTTACTCAGGCTTTTTGCATCTTTAAGAAGATTAATAAGTATAAGGTGTTTTGCAAAATACACCTTATTTTTTTTATCTGCTATACTTATAGAAAAAACTGAAAGAAAGCAAAAGGACTAAACTATGGACATCGATTTGTTTTTGCAAAGACTCGATAATGTAAAAGGCGGCCCTTCGCAATTTACCGCACGTTGTCCCGCACACAAAGACGAACACAACAGTTTATCAGTGCACAACGGAAATAATGGGCGCATCCTATTTTTTTGCCACGCAGGCTGTTCCTTTTCATCGATTATCGAAGTCATGGGTCTTCGAATGGAAGATGTTATGCCAAAACGGGAGCGTAGCGAAACTAATTTGCAAAACTGCAAAAAAGACAGTACCCTAGACAAACATATCCCAGAAGCTTGTTATCAATATCACGATTCTACAAATAATTTATTATTTGAGGTTGTTCGCTATCCAAACAAACATTTTCGCCAACGACGATACGAAAATGAAATCCCTGTTTACAATTTGAACGGCATTGAACCTGTTTTGTATCGTTTACCCGATATACTAGATAAAATCTCAAAAAAAAACGCAGATATTTACCTATGTGAAGGTGAAAAAGATGCCGAAAGATTATGCACTTTTGGGTATACAGCCACAACAGCGCCCATGGGTGCCGGAAAATGGCGCCCACAATATACAGAGAGTTTAC
The DNA here is from genome assembly GCA_964370445.1 of uncultured Oscillospiraceae bacterium. GTDB lineage: Bacteria > Bacillota > Clostridia > Oscillospirales > Ruminococcaceae > JAAYCI01. The sequence goes on from CAYJJK010000001.1 coordinate 4,553, forward strand.
ACGGCGCAGAGCGCGTAATTCTATTGCCCGACCATGACGAGGCCGGTTATCGGCACGCAATGCAGGTGGGGGAGGCCTTGTGCAAGCAAAACATCGCAACCTATGTGTGCAAGTTACCCAAGTTATGGTCCAATTTGCCAGAAAAAGGCGATATCAGTGACGTTATAGACGCCATGGGAGAGGACATTATTTTGCAAATTCCGGCTGTGATGCAGCCGTTTGCAATCTTTAAAGAGCATGCACAATTGCCTTTTTCTGCACAACAAGAAAGCCCTTTTCTGCAACCGATCTCAGTTTTTTTACACAATGAGTATAAAACCGTTTTACAGCGTGAGCAGGCAAAACCACACATTCAAACTGGTTTTGCCTCTTTAGATGCCCAGCTCGGGGGCCATTTATACGCTGGGTTATACATAATCGGTAGTGTTTCTAGCTTAGGAAAAACAGCTTTTTGCCTACAAATGGCCGATTTTATTGCAGCACAAGGCTTTGATGTTTTATTTTTCAGCTTAGAGATGTCTCGTTTTGAAATGGTTTCTCGTAGTATCAGCCGAATTTTGTTTGAACAAAGTCGATTCACACGCTCTTATAGTGTTACACAGCTATTACAAGGGGCGGTAGATGCACCTGCATTTGAAACCGCTTTTGGGACGTATGTACGTGAACAAGGTGCTCATTTATATTATGAGGAAGGTGCCCCTATGGGTACCACCATCGAACACATTGTGTCCACAGCCACGCAGCTTGCTCATGCGTGTAAAACCGCTCCCGTTATTTTTGTGGACTATTTGCAGATGATTCATCCCGGCGATGTACGCCTGAGCGATAAGCAAGCCACCGATATGCATGTAACCCGTTTAAAACGTCTTTCAAGGGAGCTGGATTGCCCTGTAATTGCGATTTCTAGCTTCAATCGTCAAAATTACAGCGAGGCCGTAAATTTGGCTTCATTTAAGGAATCCGGCGCCATTGAATACAGTGCCGATTTTGTTTTAGGGCTTCAAGCGCAAGGGGTACAACATGCCGCAAGTAGTCCAGACGAAAAAAAAGCTGCTCGCCTTGTGCAGGCGGCAACTTTAAGTGCAAAGCAAAAGGACCCGCGACCCGTAGAAGCAGTGGTGCTGAAAAACCGGCGTGGCCCGGCATCGGCATCTTTTTCCTTAGAATTTTACGCAAAAGATAACTTTTTTGTAGAGGGGTAGGGCAGCGTTTTTTTACAGTGGTTCTTCTTTTTGTGTGCTTATTTTTTTTAGCCATTCTTGCAGTTTTGCCACATACTCAGCGCGTGGTTTTTTGGTGCGTCCGGCCTCAATACGCGACAGGGTAGAAATATCGATACCGGTTTCTTCGCTCAGTTGTGCCAGCGTCATTTTAAGGCGACGGCGCTCTTCTTTTAGGCGTTTTGCATCCACCGTTTGCGCTGGTGCACTCTCTACTCCGGGCAAATCAAAGTGGCCCGCATAATATGAGACAATCACATCGGGAGGAGATACGGCAATTTTCATTTCAAGCCACCGTGAAAAAGAAATCCGCTCCGACACATCGGCCGGCTTGCCGTTGCGTTCCAACAGTACCCACTGGGCAATAATGCCTTCGGTTTCAAGGCGGTCTAGCGCGGTTTCCAATTTTCGGCGTGCATATCGCTCGTTGCCTTTTTCAATGGTGACGCCTGCGCGCTCTAACAGTTTTGCACAGGTGATAGGTGCATCAATGTTGCCATTATAGGCGCGGTCTCTCCACAGCCAGGTGTAATAGCGGCCAAGGCGCCGCGCCGTCACCATCTTATCATAGTCTAGGCTTAGCACTTTACTCATGAGCATGGCGGTCTCCCTGCGCGAGCCAAACGAAACATTCCGCATCAGTTCATTCGGACGATAGGTCAAACTTTCGATATATTTGTCGTCATCAAGGGTTTTCATCATGTACATGTCTGACACTTCCCACAGGCGTTTAAAGTGACTGCGTTCGCCCACACCTTTGACGATGGTTTTTTCAATTTCCACCATAGAAAAGCCCATGCCATACACCATCATGCCCGCGCGCTGCATTTGATCCGGCCGATAGCTTCCCGTGTATTTCCCGTGTGTTTTTACGGGTTTTTTTCCGGAATATTGCAATAAATCGCTGATATCCAGTTGCACAAAATCATCGGGGTTTTTGGCGTTCATCAGCCAGTAGGCATCCATGGCATAAAAATAGGTGGCCATTTCTTCATTGTAGCTTGTGGCAATGAGCAAGGCTTCTTCTTGCATGCTTTCAAACTCCGACAAATCACTTTGTGCCACAAGGTTAATGCGCTGGGGTGATAGGGGGCTATCGGTATTGTGGTCCCAAAAGGGTAGAATTTCAATGCGACCTTTGGTGCCCCCCACAATAGGTGCTTGTGGAAAGCGTGCTCCTGGTTTTCTAATAAAGCCGCCACGTGCAATGGTTTCACCGATGTCATATACTGGGGCCGAGGAATGCACTGAGAATAAATCTTGCGGTTTTTTGCGCGGAGCAGATCGTTTTTTTCGAGACTCCGGTTTTGCGGTATGCAGGCAATACAGCTCGTATTCGTGTATCCACGTGCTTACAAAATCGGATATGGTATACTCGTTATCCTTGTCTCCATAGGTGGGGTCGTTATCAAAAACATTGGCTAAAATATTTGGCTCTTTTTCTTCCCGGAAGACGATTTTACGGTCTGTTTCGTCTAAGCTTTTTAAATATTGCAGCCCTTCTATCACCAGCGCTTTATATTGGTTAAACATCATGGTGGCTAAGGTTACGGCTTGCTCGTCCGCTTGTTCTGGGTTATCCAGCACTTCGCGTGAGATGGCATACATGATGTAGTTTTGAAAGTGCCAAATGACCAACTGATTCTCTAAGGTAGGCATTTTTCTTCCCTTCCGGCGCGGTGTTTTGTGCACATGGTTTATTTTTATTACTTTATAGTACCTGTGTAGGGTAGGCGTTGTCAAGGGAGTATTCTTATACGTTTTTTTGTATTTGACAATGCCGAGATGTTGCTCTATAATTAAGCCCTGTATGGTGCATTACTGGGAACTTTTTTGAACCAGCCCTATACCCTTAGCCCGCGCATTTTATATGCCTGATTTAAAAAAAATTGATGGATGAAATTTCCTTAAGGGTTTCTCTTTATGGGGTATGCTGTGGTTCATTTTATTGTATAGCGGGGGGAGTTTTTGAACTTATATTTTTGTTTTTTAGCAAAGAATAAACGCACGGTTGCTACGCTAAGTATTCTATTTTTTTCCCTTGTTTTTGTTTATTTGCAAAATATTAATGTGGAAATTGTGCCGTATTATTATGCCGATATCTCTTATGATGTGACGGTTCCGTCTATTACCATGGCACAAAATGACATTGAATTAGAGGGCTATGGCCTCTATGTTGACCGCGGGGAGGGTCTATTTACTCCGTATATTAGCCAAGTAGGGCTGCATGGGTTTATCTACTATGGGATAACACAACTTTTCCAGATGGACAATCCGATTATATTCTTTGAAGTTTTAAATGCCGCGGCACTGGCTCTTGTGGCTCTTGGCATTGTTTGCTGTTTATATAAAAAATACAATCTACTGTTGGCCTCCTGTTTTTATGTTACGTTTTTAACGTCACCTTGGATTACCATGTTTGCACGAAATGTGTATTGGCTCGTATTTCTTCTTTTTTTACCCATGCTTTTGGGGTTATTGTATACCTTTTTCCCCCATAAACTGCTTTTCTTTTGCATCGCCGGTTTTTTTGCTATCCTTTTAAAAAGCCTTTGTGGTTATGAATTTTTAAGCACTATTATGCTTGGTTTTATTCTTTTTCCTGTGGTGGACTTATTCGCTCAGCAATCCACTCAGCAGCGCATAAAAAAAATCAAACATATAATTTTCTTAGGATTATCTGCACTTTTAGGATTTATAAGTGCTTTTCTCTACCATGGGGTTCTTCGTGGCGAGGGGAATCTGATTACGGGGATTGTGGGTATCTATGAAAGAGACATTTTAAGACGAACATTCGGTGGGGATATTGCAGATTACCCCGAACATTATGCGCCAGCTTTTGAAAGCACCCCATTGGAAATCATCAAAATGTATTTAAAGTTTCCAACAGATATATTGCCCGGCATAAAGTACTCTGTTTTTTCCACACTGATTCTTATTGCTATACTATTACTGGTTCTTTGTTTTTATAAAAAGATTAACCTGGAATCCTTTGTTTTGCCATTATTTTGTATGGGGGCACTTGCCACGCTATCGTGGTTAATTTTAGGCAAATCTCACAATTATTTTCATGTTCATATCAATTACATTTTATGGTATTTTGGGTTTGTACAAACGCTTTTCTATATTCTTATAAAATATGGATATGAATTTTTAAGATATTGTATTCAAACAACGAATAAGCCTTGATTTTCGGAGGATCCACCTCTTTGTTTATCGTAACGTACTATGTATACTCGTTCATTATACACATCCATTTTATTGCTAACCGCCACGAAAGGACGAATTTGCTATGGCTAACTTTAAAGCTTTATCTACCGAAGTGCCCGGCCTTGTTTTAATTGAACCCACTGTGTATGGCGACAGCCGTGGTTTTTTTATGGAAACCTACCATAAAGAGACTTTTGCCGCACTTGGCATTACGGCAGAGTTTGTGCAAGATAACCATAGCATGTCTACAAAAGGTGTACTGCGTGGCCTGCATTTTCAAAAAGAACATACCCAAGGTAAACTCGTGCGCGTTGTGCGCGGCTGTGTGTATGATGTGGGGGTGGATGTGAGAGACGGCAGCCCCACCTTTGGCCGCTGGGTGGGTGTAGAGCTCAGCGACGAAAACAAACGACAATTTTATGTGCCGCCAGGGTTTGCTCACGGATTTTTGGTGATGAGCGATGTGGCGGAATTTTGCTATAAATGCACCGATATTTATCATCCTCAGTCCGATGGGGGTATCCGCTATGATGATAAGGATTTGGATATTCGTTGGCCAAATGTGGGTGTGCCGTTTTCGTTAAGTGCCAAAGATGAGGCTTTGCAGGGGTTTTTAGGGCAGGATTATTCTGCATTTAAACAGTTTTTATAAGTTTGAAATAGAATACAATGGGGTTTTTAAATGAAAAAAGATTTACTAAAAAAAATAGAGGATAGCAGCTTGGTAATCGGTGTAATCGGCCTTGGATATGTGGGCCTGCCTTTGGCGGTAGAAAAGGCAAAAGCCGGTTTTAAAACCATTGGGTTTGACGTGCAAAAAAGCAAGGTAGACATGGTGAACCGTGGCGAAAACTACATTGGTGATGTGGTGCAAGAGGACTTGAAAGCCATGGTAAATAGCGGTCTTTTGTCGGCCACATGTGATTTTTCTTTTGTGGCCGATGTGGATTTTATTGCCATTTGCGTGCCTACACCCTTGGACAATTTTAAACAACCCGACATTACCTATGTTACCTCCAGTACAAAAGCCGTGGCCGAATACCTTACAAAAAATACGATGGTGGTATTGGAGAGCACGACGTATCCCGGCACCACTGAAGAGCTTTTGCTGCCCATTTTAGAAAGCAGTGGCCTTGTGTGCGGCAAAGATTTTTATCTTGGCTATTCGCCCGAGCGTGTGGATCCCGGCAACCTGGTTTACAAAACAAAAAACACCCCAAAGGTTGTGGGTGGGGTAGGGCAGGACGCCACAGACGTGATTGCAGAAGTGTATAAGGCGGTTTTAAGCAGTGATGTGCATAAAGTGTCTTCGCCCAAAGTGGCCGAGATGGAGAAAATTTTAGAGAACACCTACCGCAACATCAACATTGGCCTTGTAAACGAAATGGCCATCATTTGCAACCGTATGGGCATCAATGTATGGGAAGTGATTGATGCGGCAAAGTCGAAACCGTATGGCTTTCAGGCGTTTTATCCAGGTCCAGGCCTTGGCGGGCACTGCATTCCGCTTGACCCCTTTTATCTTTCATGGAAAGCCCGCGAGTTTAACTATCACATGCGCTTAATTGAAACTGCCGGGGAAATCAACGACTATATGCCGGAGTTTGTAGTGGAACGTTGCTCTAAAATATTGAACCGAGACAAAAAACCGCTCAATGGTTCAAAGGTGCTAATTTGCGGTGTAGCGTATAAACAAGATATCGACGACTATCGAGAAAGCCCAGCCCTTGCCGTGATTGATAATTTTGAAAAACATGGTGCCAATCTTTCGTATTATGATCCCTTTATCCCGGAATTCTCATATAAAGGTGTAAAACGCAGCTCGATTGCCAATGTAGATCATTTGGCCGAGTATGATATTATCGTAATCACAACAGCGCATACCAATGTGCCGTACGAGCGCATTGCCGGCGCCGGTGTGCCGGTTTTTGATGCAAAAAATGTGTGCAAAAATATTGCAAATAAAACAAATATTGAAGTTTTATAGAACAAAATAACTAGGGTGATGATAACGTGAAATTTACCTATACGGCATACAAACACTTAATTGAAGAAATACTTCGCTGTGGGTTTAGCATTTGCTCCTACCACAACTATACACGGTTTGAAAAGCCATGTATTTTGCGACATGACGTAGATAATTCTATCGAAAAAGCACTGGAAATGGCTTTGATTGAACATGCTCTTGGAGTAAAATCCACCTATTTTGTTTTGCTTTCTTCCACTTTTTACAATGTTTTATCCAAAAAAGAAAGAGACAATCTTTTAAAAATTTCGGCACTTGGGCACGAGATTGGCTTGCACTTTGATGAGATGAATTATGAGACCCCCTGTGATGTAAAGCAGGCTATTTACAACGAATGTGATATTTTATCAAAAGCACTGGACATGCAAATTAAAAGTGTTTCTATGCATAGACCTTCACCGGAAACACTTACTGCAAATTATACCTTGCAGAATATCATAAATTCTTATGGGGACGTGTTTTTTAAGCAGTTTAAATATATTTCAGACAGCCGGCGCCAGTGGCGAGAGAACCCTTTTGACGCGACAAAGCAATATGACAAATTGCACGTTTTAACACATGCTTTTTGGTATCATGACACCGAAAAATCGCTAGAAACAAGTGTGGCAACATTTGTAAACAGCGCCAATCGCCAGCGTTATTATGCTTTGGCAAATAACATCAGAGATCTACCACAAATTATGCAGGAAAAGGACGTGCTTTAATGCAGGAAAAAATGCTGAACAGTGCCATAAAAACAAAAAGGACAACACTTCGAAAAATTAAGGATTCCGATGCAGAGGCGATGTTCGAATATACATCGGACAAAGAAACCTGCAAATATTTAAAATGGGGACCGCACACAGAGCACACACAAACGGTGGCCTTTGTGCAAAAAGTGCTTGCAAACTATGAAAATCCCTCGGATGTTCTTTTGGGTATTGACTTAAACGGCAAGCTGATTGGCGTGGTGCGACTATATAACATTACCGAAGACGAAGCCGAAATTTCTTGCATTGTAAACAGGGCATATGCGGGGCAGGGGCATATGTTTGATGCGTACAGTAGTGTGTTTACTTATTTAAAAGAACATACGGCTATCTCGCATGTCATTCATTATTGTGACGTGGAGAATGTGGCCTCGAATAAATTGGTGCAAAAGTTCAATATTGTAGACAGCGCCTACACAAAAGAAGATACAATAAAAGGTAATAAAGTCCTATTAAGAAAATATATTGTAAAGGTATAATTGATAGTTTTATCTACTTTTGACACTATCTAAAATTGTTTGGAGGAGACAATGAAAATAGCCATTCATCAGCCGCATTATTTTCCGTGGCTTGGATATTTCCATAAATTGGCAAGTAGTGATATATTTATTTTGCTCAATGAAGTTCAGCTTGAAAAGGGCTCTTTTATGGCGCGAAACCGTGTATTAAATCAAAATGGAGATATCACATTTATCAACATTCCTGCTGATAAAAAAGGTTTTTTAGAGAAAGAATATAAAGATATTGCTACAAAAGATAATCATCTATGGCCAGAACAGCAAAAAAATAAACTTCATTCGTATTATAGGCATTATCCATTTTATAGCGATGTTATTCCATATTTAGAAGATTATTATAACCATGAGTGGGCTTATTTGTGTGATTGGGCTGTGAACAGCATTTTTATGTGCAATAAGCTATTGGGAATTGAAAAGAAAGTCCTTTTACAAAGTAATATTGATTATAATAAAGATGCAAAAAAAAGTGATTTGGTATTAGAAATTTGCAAAGAATTAGAGGCTTCAGTGTATCTTTCCGGTAACGGAGGTTCTTCGCAGTATTTAAACCGAGATAGTTTTCAAAACAATTATATCAGCATAGAATTCCAAAATTTTGAGCACCCCACATATGAACAATTAAATTCAAAAGAATTTGTAAAAGGACTTTCTATTTTGGATGTATTGTTCAGCTGTGGCATAGAAGAAACCAAACGCCTATTTTGGCAGACAGTAACTAACAATAACAATGCTTAAAAGAGGGAAGAATGAAAAAAATATGTAGTGTAGTAGGTGCGCGGCCGCAGTTTATCAAGCTTGCCATTGTCTCGCGCGAGGTACGAAAGTATTTTGAGGAAATCATCATCCACACAGGCCAACATTACGACCACAATATGTCGGATGTTTTTTTTGAGGAACTGGAAATACCAAAACCAAACTACAACCTTGGTGTCGCTGGTGGCACTCATGGCGAGATGACAGGCAACATGATTATAGAACTTGAAAAAGTGCTTATGCAGGAAAAGCCGGATCTATTGTTGCTTTATGGCGACACAAATTCCACTATGGCCGCTGCCATGGCCGGTGTTAAACTAAAAATCCCCATTGCACATGTGGAGGCAGGTAACCGCACATATGAGCTAGATAACCCAGAAGAAGCAAACCGCCTTGTAACCGATCATTTATCTAAAATTTTATTTGCCTGTGTAGATTCTTCCGTTGAGAACTTAAAAAAAGAGGGCCTTTTAGAGAAAACACATCTGGTGGGCGACCCCATGTATGACGCATTTTTGTACTATTGCGCAAAGCGAGATGCAAGCATTGTAAATGATGTTGTAAACTTTGAGGGAGAACCCGTATCCATTCCCGAGGAATACTATTTTTTAACATGTCATCGCCAAGAAAACACAGGTAATGACGAAAGTTTACTGGAAATTCTTTCGGCAATGAACTCGCTTGAGTGTAAAACCATCTATCCCGTGCACCCAAGAAGCCAGAGCATTGCCAAACGGCTGTGTGATGAAAACCAATTTGACAATATTATACTCACAAAGCCGGTTGGATACCTAACCTCCATTACACTGATTAGCGGAGCAAAAAAGGTAGCCAGTGATTCGGGCGGTGTTCAACGAGAGGCATTTTTTGCCAAAAAACAACATATTTCTTTAATCCACCTTGTGGCATGGCCTGAAACCATGGTGAACAACTGCAACCAGCTGGCACCGCCAAACCGTGAAATCATTCTGGAACGATTAAACAAAACTGCAACATTTGACAACGATTACCAGCCGTTTGGCGATGGCCATTGTGCTGAAAAAGTTTGTGATATTTTAAGGGAGTATCTTTGTGATTAAGGTTTGCCATATGACATCGGTGCATAAAAGCCAGGATGTTCGCATTTTAAAAAAACAATGCACCGGCCTTGCTAAAGCAGACTATGAGGTGTATTTGGTTGCACCCGGCGAAAGCTATGAGGAAAATGGTGTGCAGGTAATGGGTGTGGGCGAAAACACCGGTGGTCGTCTAAAGCGGATGACACAGATGACAAAGAGAGTGTACAAAAAAGCGCTAGAGCTTGATTGTGATATTTATGAGCTGCATGATCCAGAACTTTTGCCCTATGCATTAAAACTTAAGCATAGGGGTAAAACGGTGATTTTTGATAGCCATGAGGACATCATAAGACAAGTTGAAAACAAAGAATATTTGCACATTTTTTTTCGAAAAATACTTTCAGCAATATTGAAAATATATTCTGGATTTATTACCAAACGGCTGGACAAAGTGATTTATGTTTCTCCACATTATGCCGATATTTACCCAATAGAACATAAAATAATGATAACAAACTACCCTATATTGGTTACCACTGAATTTAGAAAAACGGAAAAAATAAAGAATCAGCTTGTTTTTACGGGTGGAGTGCGTAAGCGCTGGTATCAAGAAAAAATCATTCAAACAATACAAAATCTTGATGTTACGTATGTGGTTTGCGGCATAGGAGATGCGAGCTATATTGAGCAGCTAAAAAATATAGATAAAAACAACAAATTTAAATATTTGGGTTTTATTTCACATAACGAAGCATTAGCTTTGCAAAATGAAAGCTTTGCAGGTGTTGCAATTTTTGACTTCTTTTCGGATGACGTCAGTAAAATGGGTACCTTGGGCAATACAAAAATATTTGAATATATGATGTTTGGCCTACCTGTGATTTGTACAGATGTTCTTTTGTGGCGACAAATAATAGATAAGTATGATTGTGGAATTTGTGTAGACCCTGAAAATACCCAAGAAGACGAACTTGCAAACGCCATTCAATATCTTATAGAAAACCCAAAGCGCGCAAAACAAATGGGCGAGAACGGCCGCAAAGCTGTGGAGCAAGAATACAACTGGGGCAGGGAAGAGGAAAAACTGTTGGCCTTGTATAAAGAGCTTTCGGGCGAGATTGAACGTAAAAAGGTAGTTTGAGGTAAAACGTTAGTGTGGGGAGGCATTCATGAAAGTACTTTTGGTTTGCTCTGTCTATACAAACGGAGTGACAAATATATCTAGCCAATTTGTACACCACCAAGCACTTGCCCTCAAAAAAAAAGGTGTAGATGTATGTGTACTTTCCCTTGATACACGCTCGTTTCGCCGCAAGCGGAAACATGGTATCCATGCGTATACTATAGATGACATTCCTGTGTATGTGGCCTCCTTTCCGTGTGGGCCCTTGGGCCCCATTTTAAAGCTGGTGCGCAGCACACTTGCTAAACGTGCTTTTTACCGTATTCAAAGTGAATGGGGTATGCCCAATATCATCCATGGGCATTTTTATTATAATGCAAATGTCATCATAGATATTGTAAAAAAATATCATATACCGCTTGTTACTACAGAGCATGCTAGTTCTATATTAAGCCAAAATAACACAGAACAAATAAGGAATAACGCCCGTTATGTGTATGAAAACAGCACCAAAGTACTGTGTGTAAGCAATCATCTGCGTCGTTCAATTCAAGAATTTTATACGGGTGATGTGCATATTATAAGCAATATTGTTTCAGGTAATTTTTATTATGAAGAAACCGGAAAAAACAAAGAATTTACCTTTGTTAGCACAGGCAACTTAATCCAATTAAAACGCCATGATTTAACCCTGCAAGCATTTGCAAAATTTCATAAAAATGTGCCAAATTCAAGGCTTATTATCATCGGTTCCGGTGATTTAAAAACCAAATTGGAGCAGTTGACAAAAAGCCTGAAACTAGAAGATAATGTGGAGTTTAAAGGACGTATTGATAACAAAAACTTGCTTTCTATTTATAGACAGTGCCATTGTTTTATTTTGCCCAGCGAATACGAAACATTTGGTGTTGCTTTTATAGAGGCCATTGCAGCTGGCCTGCCAGTGATAGGCCCACCCTGTGTGGCAGAAAACGGCATTATAACAAAAGAAAATGGGCTGGTTTTTGAGAAATACACGAAAGATGATCTGTGTAATGCCATGCTTTATATGCACAGTCATCATCAAAAGTATGGTAAGGCTGAAATGTCGAAAAATATAATTAGTCGATATAGCGAAGAAAGAATAGCAGGTGAAATTATAGCCGTGTATACTTTAATATTAAAAAGGGGTATGTTGAATGAACCATAACATAAAAGAATACAAAATATGTTCGAGATGTATTATGGATAATAGTGCTGATGACTTTATTTCTTTTAATGAAAAAGGCGAATGTAATTATTGCACAAATGCTTTGGAATTTGCAAAATCCAACTGGTTGCCAAATACTAAAGGCAAACAAAAACTTGATGCTTTAATTGCACAACTTAAAGAAGAAAACAAACACAAACCATATGATTGTATTATGGGGATTTCCGGGGGTTTAGACAGTGCTTATTTATTATACCTGGGATACCAATGGGATTTGAGAATTTTATGTGTACATATTGACGATGGTTATGATACCAATGTTTCTTCCTTGAATATTAAACGCCTGCTTGATAAAACGGGGTTTGATTACGAAGTGGTTACCCCAGATAAAGAACAGTTCAATGCTTTAGCTCTTGCCTATTTAAAAGCAGGTGTACCAAACTTAGCTGTACCCCAAGATAATTTAATTTTTTCTTATCTATACAAAAGAATGCGCGAGTTAAAAATTAATACTTTTTTAAGTGGTGGTAATTTTGCACTGGAAAGTATTTTACAACTGGGACATACGCATAACGCCTGTGACATTATAAACATTCGTGACATCCATAACAAATTTGGAACTGTTCCAATTGATAAATTGCATTTTTTATCTGAATTTAAGCGTGCTTACATTCATAAATTCATGCACATCAAAACTATTTTACCCCTTAATTTGGTAGATTATCAACGTGAAAGTGCGCTTAAAGAATTAAATGAATTTTGTGGTTTTGAATATTATGGGTCTAAACACCTAGAAAATGAGTTTACGGCTTTTTTGCAGCTTTATTGGTTACCCAAAAAATTTAAAGTAGATAAGAAAAAATCGCACCTTTCGAGCATGATAATTTCCAATCAACTTACGAGAGAACAGGCTTTGGAATCTTTAAAAGAGAACCCCCTAGATTCTGTAAATATGGATCAATACATTGAAAATATCATCGGTAATTTTGGTATCACCCATGACGAATTCGACAAGATAATGAAGCAAGAACCTCATGAGCATAGCGATTATAAAGTATCAAATTTTGAGAAAAAACGCCACCGAATAAAAAAATTGCTGGGAAGAGCGTAAATAAAAATGAACATATTGATTGTCAGCCCTTGGTTTTCACCATTTCTGGGTGTTGGGGCATTAAGAATGAGTAGTTTTGTGAGCTATTTACTTGCGCAGAATGATGATGTAACTGTTTTAAAATTATGTGACGACAGTTATCCTAAACACCTGATGGGAGACAAAACAATAGATGGTGTACATTATATAGAAGCGCGTTTGCAAAACAAATCAAAATTTCTTGAATCTGCAGAAATATTTTACAGGAAAATTGATGATGTAATGAAAATTAAGAAATTTGATGTGTTGGTTTGTTCTTGTGGCCCCTTTTATACAATGCTAGCCTGTGAAAAAGCATGCAAGAAGCATGGTGTATTTTTTGTTTTAGATTATAGAGATTTGTGGATTTATCACCACAAAGAATATCTGAATTTATTTTCCAAGATAAGGCACATACGCTTTGTGCTAAAGCATAAAAAATATGAGAAAGCCGCTGTAGAACAAGCAGATTTATTTGTCGCTGTTACACCATGGAGCCTTGACATCATGAAAGAAAAATACCGTTTGAAGGCCAGCCATCTCATTTTCAACGGTTATGATGACACAACATTAAATTCTATCAATCTTGATGTCGATAAATCGCATAAAAACAACACATTTACAGAAATTTGTTTTTTTGGTAAAATGACATACTATTCTCCCTTACTTGCCAAAGAATATTTACTTGCTGTTAAAAACTTAATTACAAAAGGGTATAAAATAAAAATCATTCATATTAGTGAGCAAGAACCACAAACACAATCCCTATTAAATGAAATACAATTCCCTTTAGATTGCTATACATGCACTGGCCGTCTTTCGTATAAGGATGGTATGAAAATTGTCATTTCCACAGATATTTGTGCAGCAGTAATTGACTATAAAGCCGGGCTTGGAACCAAAATTTTTGACTATATGTATGCCAATAAGCCGATTGTTACTATTGCCCCGGATGGTAGCGAATTTGCACATTTACTAAAAGGGTGTGAAAATGCTTATGTTTTTCAAAACGGGGATAAAATCGAACAAAGTATTCAAAAAATCATTGATATGAATATCGATGATTTAGATAAAAAATTCAAACCCGAAATATATTCACGTTCGTATCAAAATAAAAAGTATCGAGAACAAATTGTATCTCTTCTGGAAATGCGAGACAGCATCAATGATGAATAAAATCAAGCTCATTGTGCGTAAAGCATTTAAAACAGGCTTTTTTGCCATTGTAGGCACCAGCACACTTTCAAAAGTGATTACATTGTTTGGTGGTGTTGTGTTTGTGCGCATTTTGTCAAAAGAGGATTACGGCACTTATACCTACATAAACAATATATTTACCATGCTTATTTTACTTTCGGATTTTGGCTCGGCAGCATCTTTTATGCAATTTGCCAGTGAACATTATGATGACTTAGAAAAAAAAGATACATACTTCAATTTTTTATTTAAACGAGGTATAGTGTTTAGCTTTATCACCTCTGCCATAGTGTTGTTGTCGCCACTTGTATATCCATATAGTGGTGAAAATACGAGTACATTTGTAGCCGCACTTTTTCTTATTCCTTTTGTAAACACCGTTAATATGTTTATAAATTCAATTTTACGCTCTAGCTTAGAAAACACAAAGTTTGCAAAATGGAATTTATTTTCATCCGGTATTTATTACGTTTACATTTTACCATTGGCTTATTTTTTTGGTGTGGCAGGTGCTGTATTTGCAAAATATGCCATTACCATTACCAGCGCCATTTTTGGATATATACAGTGTAAAGGTCTATACCAAATACATCGAACGCCAAATAAACTTACTACTACTGAAAAAAAAGAATGCACAAAGTTGGCGTTTGCCACCACCCTTAATACCGCAGTAACGCAACTAATGCTTGTTTTCGATTTATTTTGTATAGGCCTTTTTATCACCGATACAGAGATATTGGCTACTTACAAAGTGGGTACCATTTTACCCTCTGCATTGCTTTTTATCCCCACTGCGATTATGATTTATTTTGTTCCCCTTTATGCACGAAATAAAGAGAATATTTCTTGGATTAAAAAAAGCACACGAAACATCTTGGGGCTAGGTGTAATTGTATACAGTTTGGTTATGCTTGGCGTATTTATATTATCCCCTTATATCGTATCTGTTTTATTTGGCTCTCAATACACAGATGCCATCCCGATTTTAACTGTTTTGATGGTAGGGTTTATTTTTTCAGCTGCAATACGAATCCCATTAAATAATATTATATACACCCAAAGAAAAGTAAATGTAAACATTGCAATGAGCATCTTTTCTACTTGTTTAAATATCACATTAAACATTATATTGGTGCCACAAATTGGTAGCATGGGTGCTGCCATTGCCAGTACTTTTGTTATGGTTATTTCATCAGTTATTATGCTCGTTTATTTTATACGTCTTCTCAAAACAAAAGCAAATAATCTTGAAATTGTAGGGGAAAATAAATAGTATGAAAAATTATTTTGAAAACGAAAAAAAAATTAAAGGTGACATTTATAAAAACGATGGTCATTATTCTAAAAAGATATTTTTGGAGTATTATAACCAAATCGCATTATGCCGAAAGATTTTTGAAGATAAGAAACTAAACGAAGAGACTGCACAAATATTAGAAATTGGAATCGGGGCTAAAGTTACAAATAGTATCCTAAGAAATTTGTATAAAAATGTTACAAGCGCCGACATAAACGAACATCTCAATCCAGATCTTTTGATTAATTTAGCTGATGATAACATTACTTTTCCAAACCAGTACCATTTGATTTTATGTGCAGAAATTATTGAACATATCCCTTTTGAATATTTAGATACTGTTTTTGCAAATTTACATAATGCCTTACAAGAAAACGGCACATGCATTATAACCATACCCGAGTGTTGTCGTATAGTGAAATTCAATATTGATATCCCTAAAATACACATTCACCATAATATATTCCTTAAAAGAAAAGGAATAGACCCTAATCATGCATGGGAACTGGGGAGCCACGATTATTCAAAAAAAGAAATCTTAATTAAAAAGATGTGCCAATACTTTAATATTATCAAGCATGATCACCTTGATGAAAATCCACAGCATTATTATTTTATCTTAGAAAAAGGAAAAAAGTATGATACAATCAAAAAGTGACTATAAAGAATATCTGCAAACAGATTTGCTTGCCAGTGGTATTGCCAACCAAAAGTAAATCAACAGACTTATTGATGGACGAAAAAAATTTACAAAAGCCTGCGTAAAACAGAATATATGCTTAACTGTGTGTAAAAAAACATTTTTTAGGAAAAATCCTTTCCAAACTGCACGAACTACGGCATACGCGCCTATGCAATCGCTATCAATGGACCATTCCCCCAAATGTGTTTGGCCCGGGGCTTGCCATTGTGCATCGTGGTACCATTGTGGTGTCGGGGCGGGCAAAAATAGGCAAAAATTGCAGGATACATGTTTGTGTTAATATTGGGGCGGCCGCAATTAAAGGTAAAGCCGGTGCGCCGGTGCTAGGCGACAATGTCTACATTGGCCCCGGCGCTAAACTATACGGCCCCATCGAAATTGGAAGCAACACTGCCATTGGGGCAAATGCAGTGGTAAACCATTCATTTAAAGAGGGAAACTGTACCATTGCCGGTGTGCCGGCAAAAAAAATATCAGACAACACAAGTAAATCGCTTATCATAGGGCTTGAATAATTGTTTTGAGGGGAGTTATATGGAAAATGCACTCAATGCCGTTCTTTCGTACAGAAATAATTTAATTTCAACCACCATACGGCAAAAATAGTTGCTTTTCTTTTCTTTTTAACCACGTGCCTAGAGATACTTATTGGTATGCAATTGATTTCTGTTGCATACCGATGGTACTATCTCTTCACACTTATCCTCATTGTTGCTCTTGTCTTTCTCTATGCCGATATGGATGCAATAAAACAAAAACCCCGCAAAATTGTGGTTGTATTATGGATGTTGCCCTGGGCCTATTTCTTACTTAATACATTGCTGTTTTCCTCAAACTTTTTGCCACTTCCCATATTGATGTTGCTGTTCTTCCCTTTGCTTTATTTGGTTTTCCCAAAGAAAGACGAAATCCCTTTTTTTATAGCTGTAACACAAGGTGTAAGCATTGCTTTTTGTCTTTTTATTGTACTTAGTTTGTTGTTTCGCCCATTTATTGGTAGGCCCTATGTTGGTATTCTTACAAATGCCAATGGCTTGGGGCGGCTTGTTACCATTATTTTTGCCCTCTTACTGTCTTTTATTCAGTTCGAATGTTCCGGCAAAGTGAAAAAAAATTTTTTCATCCTCATTGGGTTTGCCTGTAGCTTTGCTTTTCTTTCACTTTCCCGCACAACATGGCTTTCTTGTGCCGCCGTTTTTTTGGCATTTTTATTTGTAAATTTATACAAAAGCACAAAGCAAAAGCGAAAAGAACTGCTATGCACCATTCTTCATATTTTGCTTAGCACAGTTCTTAGTATAGCCATTTTACTGGGCAGTACCGCTATGTTTTTTAGCAACACAACAGGCCTTTCAAAACTCAACCTTCCACAGCTGCCAACCGATGCATTTGCCTTGCTTGATAGAGACAATTATATCCCCTGGAATCTGAGGTTTTCTAACTTTTCGTTTCGCTTTTTTGGGAGTTTTTTACCAGGCCATATTTTATATCCCCTTTTCGGTGAACAGCTCCCTGATGACCAAGCCCCTGATGCCGGCGATATTATCAATGAGCTGTCAACTGACCGAATAGCGATATGGAGTGCCTATGCGGACACTGTTGGCATTTTTGCAAAAACAGCTGAAGAAAGGCCTTTTGTTGAGGATATACCCGTGCGCTCTAAAAATGCGCACAACACTTTTTTTGAACTAGCCTTTATCGGTGGCCTTATCACTGCTGTTAGTTTTGTTCTTTTAAAAGTATACCTTTTGCTTCAGTCTGCAAAACTTTCATTAACGCAAAACAATAAAAAATCTTACATATATTCTTTATCTATCATTATCGCCGTATTTTTTTCCGGAATATTTTCCAGTGTTTACTCGCCCACAGACACTTTAATGGGCCTGATGTTTTACCTATCTATCATCCCCATTTTCAACCACCTACGATACAAGCAATCACCTGTTTAAATGTCTGATTTTTTCCTTTTATGGTCGCTTCAATATGCATAACATACCATCCCTCCAAAAACACCCACACCCACACCTCGGTTGACAATTTTTTGCTGTAACTGTATAATTTAAGGCATAATTATATAATAGATAAAGTATGTGCAAATAGAAAAAAAACGAATAAACGTTTTTTGTAAGGAGATTCAAATGTGCGAGACCATTGGCGGGGTAAAGCTGGATTATAGCCTTTATCCCGGCGAGGATTTATATTCAGACGGCAGTGTGGAAGACACGCTTTTGCAAATGGTGCAACAACACGAAGAAGCCGAGTTCGACCGCCTGATTTTGGAAAATAAAGACTGGGCTGTTTTATATCATTTGTCGAAAGCACGCGAAAATATAATAAACTGGTTACCATTAACAAAAGAGGATACAGTTTTGGAAATTGGTGCCGGGTGCGGTGCAGTAACCGGAGCTTTGGCCGATATGGCAAAAAAAGTCACCTGTGTGGAGCTTTCTAAAAAGCGCAGCCTTATCAACGCTACCAGAAACCGCCACCGCAACAACATTGAAATTAAGGTGGGAAACTTTCAAGATGTTGAGCAGACACTTACGAAATCTTACGACTGCATCACGCTTATTGGTGTTTTAGAGTATGCCGAAAGTTATATACAAAATACAGAAAATGCATATCTGAGTTTTTTGCAAACCGTGCGTAAGCATTTAAGTAAAAACGGCACGCTGGCAGTGGCTATTGAAAACCAATTTGGCCTTAAATATTGGGCCGGCTGTAAAGAAGACCATACGGGCGCATATTTTGAGGGCCTGGAAGGATATACGAAAAGCAGTGGCGTAAAAACATTTTCTAAACCTACTCTTTTGGAGTTATGCCAAATGGCAGGGTTTTCGTCTTGCCGTTGGTACTATCCATATCCCGATTATAAGCTGCCCACCAAACTATACTCCGACGAATGCCTGCCCCAAAAAGGTGAATTAACAAACAATATTCGTAACTATGACAACGATCGTCTTACACTGTTTGACGAGAGTAGCGTGTTTGATGAATTGATAGACAGCGGCATGTTCCCATTTTTTTCAAACTCATTTATGCTTTTGCTAAAAACCTAGCCGTTTGTGTGGTTTTTTTGTAGTAGCAGCAAGATTGAACCGAAAGAGGCATTGCTTTGAAAGATATTGTGTTTTCTTCTTTTACCAATAACCGCAAACCGCAGTTTCAAACGGCTACCCTCATCTGTGTGGAAAACGACAAAAAAAGTGTGGAAAAACGAGCACTTTGCAAACAGGCGACCGCCCATTTACAGATCATGCAGGTGCATTACAAGGCACTAAAACAGCAAGTTTGCGGCAGTGATATTGATGTGGTGCCCTGCCGGCAAAAGGGCGAGGCGCTCGTGTTTGATTTTGTGCAAGGCCCCACCATAGAACGCGTATTTTTAGGTGTTTTGCAACAAGAGGGGAAGGCCGCTCTTGTTGTCGCCATACAGGCGTTATTTTCCAAACTTTCTGCACTGCCTTCACTTTCGGATTTTGCACCTACAGCCCGGTTTGAAGCTGTGTTTGGCAAAGTGGATTTACCCCCAACTTGCAAGGCATACCCCTTTAGCAACGTGGATTTGAATTTTGATAATTTAATTGTGCAAAACACAGATAACCTTACCATCATCGACTACGAATGGTGCTTTGATTTCCCCGTGCCGTTGCGCTACGTGTTTTACCGAGCCCTTTGGACATTTCAGGAAAAACACAAATTGCAAGCACTGCAACTATTTGCCTCTTTGGGCTTTAGTGCAAAAGAGCTGGCCACGTTTTCACAAATGGACGAGCAATTAAATGTATATATTTTTGACTCGGTTTTATTTGATAGATGCGTGCCGGGGCCTGTTTTCTTAAAAGAACAGTTACAGCCAGAAGTGTTGCAAGCACAACTGGCCAAAACAACACAGGAACTAAAAACAACATTGCAAGAGATAAACGACCTTGCCACTCTTGCGCAAGACCGTGCTGTTTTGCTGGAAAACCTAACCAAGCTTGCACAAGAGCGCGCGGCATGGATTACAAAACTAGACGCCGATGTGGCAGAACTCAAGCAGACCGCTGAACAGCAGGCGCAAATCATTGAACAGCAGACACAAACCATCGGAGCGCAAAACGCGCAGTTAAGTAAAAAATGGCGTTTTTTTAGATAGTGTCAGCCACCGCGCGAAACAAGTAAATTTTTAACGAATAGACAAAATGATACACCCCTTGTTGGAATGTGGAATTTGATGACGCAGTAGGGGGCATCGTCATAATCGGCCAACTGAACACAGTTGTTAACACGATACTGTAAGGCAAGTGTGAGCCGTGTTTTGCCGTTTTGCTTTTAACAAAACGCATATAAGGAGAACTTTTATTTGAGGTACATCAATATTTTTCTTGATTTTTTTCGCAGCCTTTGGCAAAACCGAGTGCTTTTGTGGAAACTTTCGGTAAACGATTTTAAAGCACGCTATGCCTCGTCTTTTTTGGGTACGGCATGGGCGTTTTTGCAACCGCTATTGCTGCTTTGCACCATGTGGTTTGCCTTTCAGGTGGCGCTGGGTAATGGTGACCAAGGGGGCTTTCCGTTCATTTTGTGGTTTGCACCGGCCATGCTGGTATGGACATTTTTCTCGGAAAGCCTCAACGCCATGACAAACAGTATCCGAGGCTACAGCTATCTTGTTCGCAAGGTAAATTTCCGCGTAAGCATCCTCCCGCTGGTTAAAATGATATCCAGTTTCTTTGTGCACATTGGCATGCTAGTGTTTGTCGTGGTGATTTTGTTTGTATACAGGCAAGGCCTTACGATATACAGCTTGCAGTTGTTTTACTATTTAGCCTGTGTTTTTATGCTATTATTGGGCCTTGGCTGGCTGCTTAGTGCCGTTTCGCTGTTTGCACCAGACGTGGTTTCCATTGTGGCCATTGTACTAAACGTGGGCTTTTGGGCCTCGCCCATTGCCTGGAACCCCGAGTTGCTTGCATCGAGTCCGTTAGTGTTACGGCTTTTACAAACGATAAACCCCATGTATTATGTGATTGAAGGATATCGAGACACTTTTCTTGGCAGAATGTGGTTTTGGGAGCGCCCACTTGGCATCACGCTTTCTTTTTGGTGCATCGCCTTGGGCTTTTTTTTGCTGGGTGCCTTTGTGTTTAACCGCTTGCGTCCGCAATTTGCCGACGTACTATAGAAAGGGGAGGGCAAATGGCACAAGTGATGATCAGTGTGGCAGACTTATGCAAGGAGTATCCCTTGTATGACAAAGTGGTGGATAGATTAAAAGAGGCGCTGGACCCGCGGCACACCCCCCGCCATACGGTTTTTAGGGCGCTAAACAAGGTGAGCTTTAACATCGAAAAAGGCGAAACTTTTGGTATTATCGGCACAAATGGCAGTGGAAAAAGCACGCTGTTAAAAATATTGACTGGCGTAGTAACGCCAACACATGGCGAATTTCGTGTGCAGGGTTCACTTTCGGCCTTGCTAGAACTGGGCGCCGGCTTTAACCCAGATTACACCGGCAGGCAAAACATTTTTCTAAACGGTTCCATCATGGGGTATAGCGAAGCCGAGATGGAAGCAAAAGTGCCAGAAATCATTGAATTTTCCAGCATTGGAGAATTTATCGACCAGCCAGTAAAAACCTATTCCAGCGGCATGTTTGCCCGTTTGGCGTTTTCACTTGCCATCAGCGTGCACCCGGATGTTTTGGTGGTGGATGAAGCGCTGAGCGTGGGCGACGTGTTTTTTCAAAGCAAGTGTTTTCGTAAATTTAGCGAAATGCAAAAGCAAGGTACCACCATTTTGCTGGTGAGCCACGATTTAAGCAGCATTGTGCAATATTGTACTAAGGCGCTTCTTTTAAACCGTGGGGAAGTGGTGGCCATGGGTGAACCAAAAGAAGTAGTAGATTTGTACAAAAAGATTTTGGTAAACCAATTCGACCCAAGTAATGGCCTAGCAGACAAGCAGCTACAAGATAAGTCCTCTTCTAACAATACGGCCGAAGCCCTTGCCGAAAAGGCCGAGCAAGTGGTGTCCGAAAGCGAAAAAGAGGGAAAAAAAGCTGGGGAAAAAACGTTGTTTATCAACCACCCAACAGAAGGCGAATGGAAAACACGCCTTCAAATCAACGACGCTTTGTCTGAATATGGAGATAAAACAGCCGAATTTATCGATTATGCCGTTTTAGATGAAAATGGCGTTGTGACAAATTTAATTGAAAAAACCAAAACTTTTAGCATTAAAATGAAGGTGAAGTTTAACCATGCGGTAAAGCACCCCATTTTTGCCTTTACCATTAGGGACAGAAAAGGCAACGAGCTTTGCGGCACAAACACCATTTTGGAAAAACAGGACACGGGCTACCCTGCAAAAGGAGCCGAATATACCGTACAGTTTACGCAAAAAATGGACTTGCAAGGTGGGGAATATCTGCTTTCACTTGGGTGCACAAACTACAATAGTGATGGAGACCTTGTGGTGTATCACCGTTTGTATGACTTGTGTAGCATTACAGTTGTATCAGACAAAAACACTGTGGGTGTGTATGATTTAAACTCTATAGTAAGCATTGGAACCAAATAAAAAGAATGCATATTAAAAATGCACAAAACGGTTTGTGGTGTAAAAAGGGGAAACAACATTGAAAATCCAAGAAACGCATAATAAGTGGATTTACGTGGTGCTGTGGTCGCTGGTGTCGATTGTGACGTTGACGGCCGTCTATGCGTTTGTTTGGTATACCTTTTATGGAAACACCATCTCTTCTCCCTTTTTTCGCCGTGGTGACTGGGTGGTGATTGTGCTATACAGCTTTTTGCTCTATGTGTTCACAGCGTTTTTAAAGGGTTATAAAATAGGTATTTCCCGCGTGATCGAGCTGATTTATTCACATGCTGTCGCCATTTGCATCACTAATTTTTTCACATATTTTCAAATTGCCCTGCTTAACTATGGTTTTTATGTCCCCTTTGAATTGGTTTTGATGACAGGGGTTCAAATTATGGTTGTGGGTGTGTTGGTCTATTGGGGCAACCGTATTTTTTACCGCATCTATCCGCCCAAAAATTTATTGGTGATTACAAACGAGGGGTGCTCGAACATCATTGATAAAAAAATGGATCTGCAACACAAAAAATATAAGGTTGCGGGCTTTTTAAAGGCAAAGGGCCTAAGCCTTGCCGAGATAGAAAAGGATATTTCGAGTTACGATGCCGTTGTTTTGGCAGAGGCGGATAACCACTTGCAGACCATTTTGATACCACTGTGCTACGAAAGTGGCAAAGACTTTTATTTATATCCCACACCTGGAAATGTAATTCTAAGCGCCTCTACGCAGAAAAGTATCATGGACACACCCCTACTTTTGTGCCGAAACCGCGGAATTTCCGGTGGGGTGTTATTTTTTAAAAAATGTGTGGATGTGGCACTGGCGCTTTTGCTTTTGATTCTCACTTTGCCGCTAATGCTTTTAACGGCCATTTTAATTAAGGCGCAAGATGGCGGCCCCGTTATTTTTAAGCAAGAACGCCTGACAAAAGACGGCAGGCTGTTTGAGCTGTATAAATTCCGCAGCATGATCCTAGCCGCCGAAGCCGACGGTGTGGCACGCCTTGCAAAGCAAAACGACAGCCGCATCACGCCCATTGGCAAATTTATTCGCAGAACGCGCTTTGATGAATTGCCACAGCTGATCAACATTTTAAAAGGGGACATCACCTTTGTGGGCCCGCGGCCGGAGCGGCCGGAAATTGCACAGCAATATGAAGCGGAGTTTCCAGAGTTTCGCTATCGTCTTAAGGTAAAGGCAGGCCTTACGGGATATTCGCAGGTGGTGGGGCGCTACAACACAACACCAAGAGACAAATTGCTTTTAGATTTATATTACATCAAAAATTGCTCAATATTGTTGGATTTCGAAATTTTACTGATGACGGCTAAAATTTTGATCTTGCCTGAAAGCACGCAAGGGGTAGAGACGGTGACGGCCTTGCAAGAGGACAAAACACAGGGATAGTAGCCGAAATAGGGTATCATAAAGGGGTTTACAGTTTTGAGCAGAATTTGGATTTTCAACCACTATGCACATACGCCGGAAAATGGCAACATTACACGGCACTATGATTTTGCCGGCCTTTTGCAAGAAAAGGGGCACACGGTAACAATTTTTACGTCTAGTGCTGTGCACAATACAGACATCAACGAGTGTAAAAACGGCGAGCCTTATGTTGAAAAAAATATAGAAGGCCGAAATTATGTGTTTGTAAAAACACGCAGCTATGGTAGCAACGGCAGCAAACGTGCACTAAATATGCTGGATTTTTATTTTGGGCTTCTAAAAGTGACAAAGCACTTTGAAAAGCCGGATATTGTTTATGCGTCTTCTCCACATATTTTCACCTTACAGGCTGGGATAAAAGTAGCAAAACACCTAAAAGTGCCCTGCCTTTGTGAAGTGCGTGATTTATGGCCGGAGGCAATTGTGACATTCAGCCGCTTAACAGAAAAAAACCCTGTTATTCGGTATTTGTATCGTTTAGAAAAATCCATATACAAAAAAACGGATGGTCTAATTTTTACACAACCAAAAGCCACAAATTATATACTAGAAAAATCATGGGCAGATGAGATTGATTTTTCTAAGATTTACAATGTGAACAATGGTGTTGATTTAAGACTTTTTCAGGAAAGAATACAATCTCATCCAGTTCAAGATGAAGATTTAAATAATAGGCAACTTTTCAAGGTGGTGTACACCGGCGCGATTAGACCCGTGAATAACTTGGGCATGATTTTAGATGCAGCAAAGCTTATAAGCAATCCAAATGTTTGCTTTTTGCTTTGGGGTGATGGCAACGAAGTACCGGATCTAAAAAAGCGTATTCTTGACGAAAAGATTTCTAATGTGATTATAAAGGGCTACGTGCCCAAACCGTATATTCCCTCTATTTTATCAAAATCGAACGTCAATTTATGGCATTATATTCCACTAGAAAAAAGCCCTTTACGATATGGAATCAGTCAAAATAAAACTTGTGAATATTTTGCATCTGGAAAGCCTGTGTTAGCAACTTTTTCAGTTGGTAGCGAGATGGTCCTAGAGTATAACACAGGTATGATTTTGAACGAGTCAACACCTCAAAATGTTGCACGTGCAGTAGAGGAAATGGCCTCGTTAGATGAAAAAGTTTTAGCTCAAATGGGTAGCAATAACTTGCGGTTGGCACAAGAATATGACATAAATGAACTTGCGCAAAAGTTAAACACGGCGATCCAAAACACTATTGAACGATACAACAGAGAAAAAAGGAGTTCTAAATGCTAACATACGCCATCATCGGCTGTGGCCGAATTTCTAAAAACCACATGCAAGCATACAAAGAAAACCAAGGTGAATTACAACTTGTGGCCGTGTGCGATATTTTAGAGCAAAACATGAAGTCTATGCTGGAAAATGCCGGCTTGCCTTCTGAAACTCCGCAATACACAAACCACCTAGACATGTTAAAAAAGGCAAAACCACAATTTGTGGCCCTTGCCACCGAAAGCCACCTGCATGCACAAATGGCGCTGGATTGCATGGAGCACAGCGCACATGTGGTAGTGGAAAAACCGTTTGCCCTTTCGATGCAGGATGCCAAATCCATGTTGGAAATGCAAAATAAGACGGGGCTTGTGTTGTATCCTTGCCATCAAAACCGGTTCAACAAATCCATTCAAAAAATGAGAGGCGCATTGGAAGCGGGTGATTTCGGCCGCCTTTTGCACGGCACAGCACATATTCGCTGGAACCGCAACCAAGGCTACTATACGCAGGCACCTTGGCGTGGCACCTGGGAAAAAGATGGTGGAGCACTGATGAACCAGTGCATCCATAACATTGACCTCTTACGCTGGATGATGGGTGGCGAGGTAGATGAAGTGTTTGCCTACACAGACCGCCTGTGCCATGATTACATTGAGGCCGAAGATGTGGGCCTCGCCCTTGTAAAATTTTCAAATGGAAGTTATGGCATTATCGAGGGCACCACAAATGTTTACCCCAATAACTTAGAGGAAACCTTGTACCTCTTTGGGGAAAAAGGCACAGCTAAAGCCGGTGGTTCTGCCGTGAACAAAATTGAGGCGTGGCGCTTTGAAAATGGGGAAGACGAAGAGACTGTGGTAAGCGAATACAAGGAAACCCCGCCGAACGTCTACGGTTTTGGGCACACATATCTTTATAAAGACGCCATTTTGGCCATGAAAGGGGAGAAGGCCCCCTACATTCCCGCGGAAGATGGCTTAAAAGCGCTGGAGATGGTTTTGGCGATTTATCAATCGAAAAAAACGGGCCTGCCTGTAAAATTACCGCTTGCCGATTTTGCCAGCATCGACATGAGAGGGACGTTTGATGAGTAAAGATTTTTTTGTGCACGAAAGCAGCTATATCGACGAAGATGTAGAAATTGGTGCCGGCACAAAAATTTGGCATTTTTGCCACATCCAAAAAGGGGTACAAATAGGCGAAAATTGCAGCTTTGGCCAAAATGTTAATGTGGGTAACCATGTAAAAATCGGTACGGGGTGCCGCGTGCAAAATAATGTTACAGTGTATGAAAATGTAACCCTGGAGGACTATGTTTTTTGTGGGCCGTCCATGGTGTTTACCAATGTGGGCACGCCGCGTGCAAAGTATCCGGTAAAAGATAAAGAAAAAGGTTTTAGCAACACGCTGGTGCGGTATGGAGCCTCCATCGGAGCCAATGCCACTGTTGTGTGCGGCAACACCGTGGGTCGCTGTGCCTTGGTGGCGGCCGGTGCTGTGGTTACAAAAGATGTGCCGGCATATGCGGTGGTGGCCGGTGTGCCGGCAAAACAAATCGGCTGGATTTGCGAGTGTGGCCAACTTTTGAAAAGCGGTTTCACTTGCGAAAGTTGCAACCGCCATTACTCCGAAAATAACAAGGGAGAATTAGAGGAACTTTCCGATGGAATTTAGAGATTTAAAAGCACAATACTGGCATTTGCAAACCGAAATGGATGCCGCTATACTGGCGGCTGTGCGCAATGGGCAGTTTATTTTGGGCAAAGAAGTTACACAACTTGAAGCTAAACTTGCCGAATATGTGGGCGTTTCCCACTGTGTTACCTGTGGTAATGGAACTGACGCACTGCAACTGGCACTCCTTTGCAAAGGCATAGGCAAGGGAGACGCTGTGTTTGTGCCGGATCTCACTTTTTTTGCCTCGGCGGAGGTGATAGCCGCAGTAGGCGCTACCCCTGTTTTTGTGGATATTGATATCGACACATTTAACATGTGCCCCAAAAGTTTAGAAACCGCAATAGCGCGCGTACAAATAGAGGGTGTGTTGCAAGCAAAAGCTGTGATAGCGGTGGATTTATTTGGCCTGCCCGCAGATTTTTCTTCCATCACAGCGCTATGCAAACAGCATAATCTTTTGCTTATCGAGGACGGTGCACAAGGGTTTGGCGGCAAAATTGGCGAGGCACGTGCGTGCAGTTTTGGTGATATCGCAACCACGTCCTTTTTTCCGGCAAAACCTCTTGGTTGTTATGGTGACGGCGGCGCACTGTTCACAAATGAAGATGCTACAAAAGAGCGCTTGCTCTCTTTGCGTGTGCACGGCAAAGGGACCGACAAATACGACAATGTGCGCATTGGCATGAATTCGCGTTTAGACACTGTGCAAGCGGCTGTTTTAAACGTAAAGCTAAATGCCTTTTTTACGCATGAGCTCGATGATGTGAACGATGTAGCGTCTTTTTATACAGAGCAATTGGAAGCACTTGTAAAGGTGCCAAAGGTGCCAAAGGGCTATTTTTCCAGCTGGGCGCAGTATAGTATTTTGCTAAATAGCGAAGAACAGCGCGATGGTTTGCGCAATCATTTGCAAGAAAACGGCGTGCCCACTATGATTTATTTCCCAAAACCGATGCATGCGCAAACGGCATTTTCTCATCTTGCAGACGATGGACGACACTGCCCAAACGCAAGCGAAGTAAGCCGCCGCGTGCTTGCACTGCCTATGGGGCCATATGTAACCAAAGAGGACAGACAAACGGTGTGCGATGCAGTGAAAGCGTATTTAAAACGATAATTTGTATAAAAGGAGCTTTTACCAATAAGATCCATGTAAAAAACGACTTGTAGGGTATGTGAAAAAATAGGGATAAACGATGCTTACTGTGTATCAATTGGTTTTTAGTATTGTGTTTCTTTTGGGTATTCCCATTTTACTGGGGGCTTTTTTTCAACGTTTTATGGAAGAAAGCCTTTTTGCGCTTGGCATTTCCTATGTGCTGGGCTTGTTTTCGATGCTGGCTCTGTTTCAGCTGATTTACATCCCGTTTGTGCTCACAAATCAAAATTTCCTCCCTCCGTTTTGGATATGGTTGTGCCTCATTTTGGTGGGCGGTGTAGCTTCTGCCCTCTACAATCGACATTGGTTTTTAAAGCAGGCTACAGCCCTTAAACAAAACTTTCGCCCATTTCCGCTTATTTTGGTGGTTGCACTTTTGCTGATTGCAGCGCAAGTGTTTTTGGTTACCTTTTTTCAACATACCGATTGGGACGATTCTTTTTATGTGGCAACGTCGGTTACCACCTGGCAAACCGACACAATGTTTTTATATCATCCCTATTTTGGTGATGAATATGCCTATTTTCCCACACGCTATGCACTTTCCGGCTATGTTCTATTTTGCGCGGCACTCTCAAAGGCAATCGGCGTACACCCTGCTATTTTAATGCACAGCATTTTGCCCTTTTTTCTCATAATAGTAGCCTACCTTGTGTATGCGCTGGTGGGGGCAAGGCTTTTTTCTGGCAACAGAGAGAAAACAGGATGGTTTTTGGTGTTTATGTCGCTGTTAAATTTGTTTGGCAACACCTCTGTTTATACCTCTTCCAGCTTTTTATTGCTTCGCATCTGGCAAGGCAAGGCCATTTTAGGCACCATTTGTATCCCTTTGCTATTTTGGTTTATGATGCAGGTGCAAAAGCAAAAAGACAAAACAATACACTGGGTGGCTCTCTTGGTTGTGGTTTTAAGTGCGTGTGCTTTTTCTTCTATGGGGGTGATGCTGGCACCACTGTTTTTAGGCTGTTTTTCCCTTACTTTTGCGGTGATGCAAAAAAACATAAAGATACTGCTTAAAACGTTTTTCTGCCTTGCTCCGTGTTTTGTTTATGGCATTTTATATGTGTTGCTACGCTAAAAAATGGAGGCACTGTAAATGACCCAAGAAATACTGTTTTTACACGAAAAACTTATATACTACACAGGTACGGGTTTTTATATGGTGCTGTTTTTTATCTGTTTTCTTTTTTTGCTGTGGAAGGCAGAAAAAGAGGTGACATCTGTTTTGTTTTATCCCATATTACTGTTGCTGTTGCTGGTTGTGTTTAACCCCTTAATGGTGTGGTTTTGGGGCATTATCGGCATGGATCAAAACGTGTATTGGCGCACCTATTGGCTGCTACTCATAACGGAAGTGATAGCCTATGCGGCCGTACACTTGGTATGTAATACCAAAACGCCGCTAAAAAAATATTTGACGGCGGGTGTTCTAACGCTGGCCATTGCGCTTTGCGGTTCTTTTATTGTTACACCGCAAAATTATACACTGGCAGAAAACTCCTATAAATTGTTTGACGAAACCATTGCCGTGGCCGATATTTTAAAAGAGGAAAACCTAGAAGGAGCCCGTGTAACTGTACCCATCGACATGGTGGCAGAAATTCGCCAGTATGATGCCACAATACCGCTTACCTATAGTAGAGAGCTTGTCTACACAGGAAGGCAGAGTGTGGGAGATGAGGAATTTGTAACATTTACAAACCACTTATATGGAGTATTGTATACAGAAACTCTACCGTATTACAACGACGAAATGTATATGGCGATAGAGGGCACAGACACCGCGTATATCGTGCAGACAAAAGATTCTACCCTAACGCCATTTTTAGACGATAGCGATTTTTTGCGGCTTTTTGCACAAACGGAGGAGCACAATATCTATAGGTTTGAGCCTTAGCCATCGCAGGCACAGAACCGTATTACTTTAGATGGGGCATGAAATTGCCCCATCTTTTTAATGTCTCTTCGCATAAAAATAACACAAAATTATCAAATTGCTAATTTTGTGTTGACATATTTCACGAGACGCTTTATACTTAAAATTATCATAATGCTAATTTTAAGTATAAAAGGAGTGTACCCTCATGGCAGAAGATTATCAAAACGGCATTCAATTTGAAGAAGTTTCCCCCGGCTGGCAGGCAGAGGGAGCCGAACCCCGCCCCGAAATGAAAACAGAAGGTTTTATAGCTGGGTATCGGCCACCGGCGGGCTATTTTAACTGGTTTTGGGCACGTGTAAGCCGCTGTATTTCTGAATTGCAGCAAAAAATTTCAGCTCACAGCCAAAACAATACAAACCCACATAGCGTTACCAAAGAACAGGTGGGGCTTAAAAATGTTGCAAATGTTGCGGCACTGCCTTTGACTGGTGGAGTGTTAACCGGAAACGTTACATCCCCAGGGTATTTTTATGGGTCTTATCTATCTGCACAAACTCATGTATCAATCGGATATTCAGGCACAGGAGTTTGGTATGACAAGTCTTCTGGTGAATTGCAATTCCGCGCTAACACACGTGCTGCAGCACGGCACATTGACGCAAGCACCTATATGCCAATGTTTGCATCGGCTTTTAATCCGGCATCGTCGCTTCGATATAAAGAAAACATTACAGATTTAACCGAAGAGGAAGCCTTGTTGATACTTTCGCTAAAACCAAGAAAATACACTTTAAAAGAACTTGGTGATACGCAATATGGGTTTATCGCAGAGGAAGTCGATTCCATTGATAAGAATTATGTCGCCTATGATAATGAGGAGCCCGAGGCGCTAAATTACATGTCCATGATTGCACCTATGATTTTTTTGTTGCAAAAGCAACAAAAACAAATCGATTCTTTACAAACTCAATTGCTGCAAATGCAAAACGCTCAGACGAATGCCTTAAAGAGCACAGAGGAAGAGAAAAAGTCATAAAACTATAAGCCCCCTTTATTTCGCTAAAGATTCATTTAGCGAAATAAAGGGGGGCTGCTGAGGTGCGCTCTGAAAATCATCTTATCCAGCCTATCGGTATCTTTATGATTTTGGTCATCAATAATTTTCGCCCCTACAACGCTTTATAGAAAGCCCATTTTTTTACACTTATATCTGCATCCACTTTTCGAGATAAATTGTCGATACAGCCCGACATTGTACTCACCAAAATTGTCCCATTTGGTTTTAACATTGAAAGCAACTGTGTTATCAGTTTATTTTTGTCAAATTTGAAGCCAAACGTGTTTTCAAGCACAATATAATCATATTGGCTTTTTGAAAAAGCAGTGTATAGTTTATTTTCTGACAAAACAAGCTCAACGCTATTGCCCACACCTTGCAAGTCTTGCTCGTATTCTTTGGCATCGGTGATATGATGAATAAAACAATTCCGATTGCCCGCCGATTCCCAAATGGTCTCTTTGATTTTCAAAGGTGTGCTTCCAAGGCCACAGTTTAAGCCCAGCACAGTCACTTCGTCTGTATTTGAACAGTCCAGTTTTAAAAATAGCTCATAATCATAACAAAACCCTATACCCCAAGGGTCCACTCCATACTCTTTTTTGAATTCAATACGCCCTTTCATATAAGAATCTGTTTTATTTTGCGTATCTTGCTCTTTCAGTTCTTGTCTAATTGTGACACTACCATAATGAAAACAATAGGCATCTTTTGCCAGCATGATTTTTTTATTTTCTCTGCGCAACAAAAGAGAAATTCTATCATCAGGAAATATGTTATATTCCAGCTGTGGATTTGCAAATATTCTTCTACATAAGCTGCTGGTTGATAAGAAAAAATCGGCACTTCTTTTTAAATCAAGCGGGTTGCACAGTCTTGTTCTTTGCTCCCACCGGCGCGCGTTCAACACATTATTTTTTTCTGCCAAAGCGTGCATTTCTTCTATATTTTTAAATTCTCCGATGTTGAGCGTTTGTAAATTAGAAATATTTGCTGTGGCAGGAACCACCCAGCCAATCTCTTCATCGCTTGAAATACACTGTAACATATTTTCAATCGCATTCTTTGTGATGATAACATCGTTGCTGACCGTCAGCTGATATCGCCCCTCAACGACCCTGTATGTCGCAAACGGAGCTGCAAAGTTATGTGCCACATCCAGTTGTTTTGTGGGTGCAATGGTGTCAAAATATTGTTTTGTGCTATCGGAAGAACCATTGTTTAATAAAATCAATTCATACTTCATGCTTTCCGGAATGTTGGCAAGCAGGCTCTCCACGCATTTTACGGTATACTCTACTTTGTTATACCCCACAATTATAACAGAAACATCGTATTTGTATTCGTTTTTCACCGCCGCTTCTTCAATATAAGGGTTTAAAATATAGGCGCCAGATTTTCTCTCGTAAAAATCTTTCATTGCGTCTTTATCGGGGTAAACAAACCCAAAAAAATAATAAAATAGCTGTAAGTCCTCGATGAAAGGAAGAAGCTCAAACTGTATTTTATTAGCACACAAAGGGGAACGTGCCCGAATGTATTTTGCCAAACGGGTACAACAGACTTTCACATTATCCAATGTTAAATCCAGCGCATACTCTATTTCTTTAGAAAGTACCCATTCTTCAATTTGTGGCTTCATTACGTTTAAAAAATAAAGAAGCTCATAATTCAAAGTACACAGTTTTTCATAGTCACCGCACATAGCGTACGAAATCATTTCAAACCCGGCCTCTCGCGCCGTATCCATCATTTCATAAATTTGGCTACAACGCTCGTTATCTTTAATCATGTCACCATTCCCTTTTTGTCAAAATAACCCATTTTATGGCCGTGTTATCGCATATAAAACGGTATCGTCCACATACATACTATAATGGCGTAAGTAAAAGGTATATTCCGGTACCAAATGTTTCAGATATTGCAAAATGCTAACAATATCTTGTGGCTTATGATAAACGCTAATGGCCAATTTGGGTTTAAACTTTTGTATAACTCCTCTCGCTCCTTCCAAAGCCTCTTGCTCGGAACCTTCAATGTCCATTTTTATAAAACTGGCCCCTTCATTTAATAAAAGGCTATCGATACTTGTCACATTTAGTTGCGTAGCACCGTCGGCATCAATGTGACAACCATCGGCAATGTTGTTGTTAAATTTTAGTACGGTGTTTTCACTCCAAACACCTTTTGCAATGATTTGACAGCGGTGCAAACCGGCTATTTTCATATTTTTATGAATATTAGAAACATTCGAAGCATCTGGCTCAAAAATCACAATTTTTGAATAATTGGGGCATCGTTTGGCAAACTCCAAGCTAGTTTCCCCACAAAAGGCGCCTGCATCCACAAAAATTTCATCCTCACCAAACTGTATGATTTCGTCAAAATATTGACCCGCACTATCGTTTACAGAACCAAGGTAAATGTGCTCTTTCGGCACGCCGTTGTCTTGCAAAAAGGTATACACTTCTTTAAAATGATAAGCCGCACACACTACAATTTTTGCATGCTTATATGTTTTAATCAATGCTTGCGGGGAGATAACAGGTAGCGCATACCCTTCTTGTAAGCTCTCCCAGTTTTGATCACACAAAAAACTATTCGGCCGACCCATAAGATTCAATTCATGAATCATTCTTCTGCCAATATGCCCAAGCCCATATAGCACAACCGTATCTTCTTCTTTTATGGTTAAATCAAACACAGTTTGTCCATGTGTTTGTATCTCTTGCAAAATAGAAGCAGAGGCATCCTGCACCAGTATCCCCACTTCTTTTAAATCTCCGGTGATGTTATGGCTAATGCGTTTCAAAAAAATTCTGCGAGATAAATCGTCGCAAAGGCTTTTATAAACCTCATTTAAATCCGTAAAAAAAGACACTAAATTTTCTGTGTGATGTCTCATAATCTCTCCTTTATCGATTACATTGAATTACGATAACCATCTATTTATCGCATCAAAACAATCTCATCATTCCGTCTGGTCTTGTAGCAATTTTTGTATAGTTGCATGCGAAAATTGTTTGGGGTTTTGCACCAGCCCACCACAATATCCACTTTTTGCCAAAAGGTATCCCGGGGTATTCAACGGCCTATCAATAGCCTTAAAATGTACCTGTGTACTGTTTGTAAAACAAGCCCTCACAATATTCACACACTCTTTTAGCTGCATCGCACACCCACTGCCCATTACATAAGTTTTTCCATTTTCTCCAAAAAAAGAAAGTTTATATAATATTTCAGCACAATCGTCTATATGTAGATAATCCCATGTTTGCTCACAATCCGTGAGAAGGGGTGTTTCCCCTTTTTCAAAGCAAGAAATCAAATACGATATCAAGGTGTTCGGATTATCGTTTTTTCCATACACACTTAAAATTCTTGCCCAAATATGTTTTATTCCTAGCTCTTCGCACAGTTTTCGGCTCATTTGCCCGGCACAAAGCTTTGCCATACCATAGCCTGTCACAGGGAAAGCAGGCGTATTTTCATCTAATTTCACATTGGCCAACCCATATTCGGCTTGGCTTCCCGCCCCCAAAAAGGTATGGCATCCCAGT
Organism: uncultured Oscillospiraceae bacterium; assembly: GCA_964370445.1. GTDB lineage: Bacteria > Bacillota > Clostridia > Oscillospirales > Ruminococcaceae > JAAYCI01. The sequence continues at coordinate 39,346 of CAYJJK010000001.1, forward strand.
TTTTTTGCCGCATGCACCGCATCCAAAGTGTATTGAATATTTTGGGTTTGCAAGTACAAATCATCTTTGGAGGAAGTGCTCCATGCCAAATGATAAAAAACATCACACGAATTTTGAATAAGCAAAGGCAAATTAGCCATCTGCTCTAAATCGCAATCGATAACGGTAAGAAATTCGCTTTTCAAAAGCCTGTATTGATTCTGTGTCTTTTTTCTGCAAACAGCATACACAGTTTTTTTCTCTTGCACAAGGTGTTCAATCAGCCCTGCACCAATAAAGGAGCTTGCACCCGTCACTACGTATACGTCATTTTTTAGGCTACTGTCCATACTCATCACCAAACAGGTTTCGCTCTACCATTTCGCAAATCATATGCCCCACTAAGGTGTGGCACTCTTGCACCCTAGGTGTGATGCTGCTGGGGATGCTTATCACAAAATCGGCGAAATCGCGGATATCCTTCGGCACGTGTGCGCCTATCATGGCCACGGTATGCGCTTGTTTTTTCTTTGCCACTTTAAAGGCTGCAATCACGTTGGGCGAGGTACCGCTGGTGGAAAGCCCGATAAAAACATCCCCTTTTTTAGCCTTTGCCTCCACTTGCCGTGCAAACAGTTGCTCATAACCATAGTCGTTTCCAATGGCTGTTAGGGTGGGTACATTCGCAGCCAAACTTTCAGCCTCAAGAGCTGGACGGTTGAAATAAAACCGGCTCACCAGTTCTGTTGCCATGTGTTGTGCATCACAGGCACTGCCTCCGTTTCCGCAAAGAAGCACCTTGTTTTGTGTTCTGTAACAAGTGGTAATGCAGTTTACCACTGCAAGGATGTTCTCTTGCAAAGCAGTGTCCAGCTTTATCATGTTTACTACATCAATGTGTTCTAAAAGGCTGCTTGTGAAAGCATTTTTCTGCGTAAAACTTTTTAGATGCTCTACCAATTGCCAAATACAACCGTCGCCACCGTCTTTGGTTAGCACCAATGTGGCCACTTCTTTCACTTCGGGAATGGCATTGGCAGGGCACACACCAAGGCCTACATAGGCAACACCTTCTATATCATGCTTCCCATCGCCCATATAGCAAATTTGCTCGCGCCGTATTTGTAAATTTTCGCAAATGGCATCAATGGCTACGAGCTTATTTTGCGTCCCATTGTAAAAAAAATCGGGCTTAAAACGCGCTTTGAAAAAGTGTGTGATGGGCGTGTTTTCTTTGGTGATAAACCCAAGTTTCATCCCCATACGTTTTATTTCAAAAGCACCGTCAAGGTCTTTAAAATCAATTTGTTTGATTTCTTCTCCGCTTGAATTCACAAGAACTTTTCCATTTGTCACTACGCCGTCTATGTCTAAAAGAACTGCTTTTATATCCATTTTCGTGCCCCCTTGTCAAAGTGATTTTGTTATTTTCGCCGCAATTTTTCTTTTGTTTAAAAGAATACCCTAACAAGACAACACATGTGCCATTTTCCCTTATATAAAGCACGGTGCATCCCCGCCACCAATTACATTGCCTGCACGTGCCACAGAGAAAACCAACTACCCACCACCAAAAAATGTGCCTATGATTGATTATCGTCAAAATATGTTAATTATTAACTTAATCGACTATACAATGGCATAAAGCACAGTATCGTCTTTCCATGTTGTATAATGCCGCAAATAAAAGCAGTAATCCGGCATGATACTGTGGAGATAGTCCATAAGTTCTAGGATATCTTGCGGTTTGTGATAAACGGAAATGGCCAGTTTTGGCCTTGTTTTAGCGATAATACCACGGGCACCCTTCAGCGCCTCGAGTTCTGCGCCTTCAATATCCATTTTGATATAGGTGGGATACTCACAAACAGGGCTGTTTTCAAAAATATTATCGAGACTATCCACCTTAATTTCACAGGTTCCTTTTTCGTTTATGGTGCTGCCAACATTTAAATTATCTAAAAATTTCAGTGTATCATGTTTGTGCCAAAGGCCAATGTCGTGCAAACAGGTGTTTTTTATGGGCTCTGCTTTTAGATTCGTCTTTAAGTTCTGAAAGTTTTGCACGTCCGGCTCAAATAAGTGGATTTTTTTATAGGTTTTGCCCAAAAGTGCCATTTTTTTTGCAAAACAACGCGTTGTTTCACCTTCGAAGGCCCCCACATCTGCAAATATTTCTCCCTCACTAAGCAAAATTGTTTCATCAAAATAAGTGTCTTCATCAATAACCACCGCCGGAAAAATATTTTTTGAAGGGATGTGGTGCTCTCTCAAAAAGTTTTGAATCTCTTCAAACCCCGGAATGGCGCAAATGAAAACGATTTCGTTTTGATAGTTTTGCACAAGCTGGCTGGGACTGACGACCGAAACCCCTTGAACGGTTTTGGTGTGTTGATGGTTTCTGTCGCAAAACACAAGTTTGTCTTTGTAGTCGTGCAAAATGTGCAACATCGTAGCGCCGATGCTGCCCGCACCGTATAGCACAATGCCATCGGCCTTTTGTGCGGCCAACTTATATTGTGCCAAGGTATCTTGAATGGACTTTGAGGCATATGCCACCAATCTATTGATAGAAGATTGGCTTTCTGTGGCACTAAAATCCACTCGTACTTTGAAAATTTCTCTCGAAAGTTCGTCTTGCAACAAAGCATAAAGTTGCTGTGTCTTTTTAAAAAAATCTGCATAAGCAAAATCTGCTTTTATATCCATTCATACACTCCTTACCAAAGTTATTGCGCTATTTTCTGCGCAACTTTTCTTTCACAGGCACTTCTTCTGCCAGACATTCTATTTTTCCACCTCCCATAGCAGCCTCAATTCGCCGTGCGGCCTCTACCAAAGTTTTCATTTCCCACGGCTCAATAGACGCTTTTTGGTCAGAACCCCACATCTCTCTATCCAGCGTGATGTGGCGCTCTACCGCCACAGCGCCCAAGGCCACAGCCGCGATGCTGATGTCAACGCCACTTTCGTGCCCTGAATATCCGATGCAGAGATCCGGAAATTTTTCTTTTAAAGTGGCCATTGCCCTTAAATTCACATGCTCGTCTTTTGCGGGGTAGGTGCTCACAGTATGCAAAAGAAGCAATGGTGCCCCCTCTAAAACAGCAACTGCGTGCTCAATTTCTGCCTCTGTGCTCATACCAACCGAAAGCAAAATAGGCTTTTTTGTGGCTTTAATATGTTGTAGCAATCCATCGTCCGTTAGCGAGGCCGAGGCCAATTTATAGCAAGGGGGTTGAAACTGCTCTAAAAAATCCACAGAATCTTCATCCCAAGGGGAGGCAAACCACGTGATGGATAGTTCTTTGCAATAAGCGTCTATTTCCTCATACGCTGTAAAAGAAAACTCAAGCCCTCTTTTTAAATCTCCGTTTGTGGCGCCAAACGGGTTTTCTCGCGGTTTTGCAAGCTCCTCTTGCGTGTACACCACGTCCACCGTTCTCTTTTGAAACTTCACTGCATCACAGCCCGCGTCTTTTGCCGCTTTTATCAGCTGTTTTGCAATGCCTAAATCCCCATTGTGATTGATGCCGATTTCGGCGATGATGTAGCAGGAGCACCCTTCCCCCACTTTTGTGCCATTGATTACAATACTCATCTATCTTCGCCCTCTTTTCTTGTTTTTTTGCAAAATTTTAATCTTTTATCCGCATGGCTTCATCCAGTTCTTCTTTTGATAAAAAAGGAAACAAATCTTCTAGTGCTGAACTTTGCAAATTGCCGTTTTCTAAAACCTTACTTTGTGAGCGTGGCGACACAATGCAAAACGGGTCCACATGCACATCGCACACAAACGGCCCATTTTTTGCAAATGCGGCTTGCACCGTATCCTCTAACTTCTCCGGCAAAAAAACCTCATTGCTTTCAATACCATAGGCCTTTGCTAATGCGGCCATATTGGGCAAAAACAGGCCTGTATCAGCATTGCTGGCGCAGTATCTTCCTTCAAAATGGTTGCGCTGCATATTGCGAATGGATGAATATCCCGCATTGTTCACCACAAAAATTTTAATGGGCAAACCCCGCCCCGCAATCACGGCAAGCTCTTGAACATTCAGCTGTAGACCACCGTCTCCGGCAATGGTCACCACTTCTTTGCCAAGGGCAAAATAGGCACCAATGGCCGCCGGCAATTCATAGCCCATAGAGCCAAGCCCGTGATTTGAACGCACGGCTTGCCCCTCTTTCACACAAAGCGCCTGATAGCATATCTCGGCCACCGTGCCCGCACTGGCCGGCACAACCACGGTTTCAAGAGGTGCATTTTTGCAAATGCTTGCCACGAGTTCATACGTTGAAATTTCGTCTTTTGGCACCTTTCCGTTTGCATTTTCCGGTTTTGGATTTAAAGGGTATTTCGCCCGCAAGTCTCTTATTTGGGCTTTCCACCCATCAAATGAAGGCACTTTTGTTTGCGATACACTCAGTTGCCCAAGAAAAGCTTGTATAAACACTTTAACATCCCCCACAACGGCCAATTCTAGCGGAATTTGCAATTTATTTATTTCCGCCTCATCAATGTCCACCACAATTTTTTTGGCGTCCACAGCCCATTTACTTCTGTCAAAGCCGGTGACGGAAAAATCTAATTTACAGCCAAGACAAAGCAATAAATCTGCCTTTTGCATGGCAAAATTGGCCGAACGCTCGCCCAGTGTGCCGCTTTTGCCTGCATAGAGAGGATGCGCGTTTGGCACAAGGTCACAGGCCTTCCATGTGGGAATTACAGGAATGCCTAGCTCTGCCAAAAATGCCGAAAATTCTTCTTCCGCCCCACGCAAACCATTTCCTGCCAAAATTATCGGCCTTTTTGCCTTTGTAATTAATGAAAACGCTGTGGCCGCTTCTTGCGAAAACGATGGCTGCCTAGGAGAATTTGCAACAAACCCACGCAAGGTTTCCGGCTGAATGTCACTTCCTTGAATGTCCAGTGGAATGTCCACCCACACGGGGCCTTTGCGGCCACAGTGAGCCTCGTACCAGGCCTTTTCCAAACAGTAGCGAATGTCATTTTTGTCTTGCACCATCACGGCATACTTTGTGATGCTTTTTACAATGGAAACAATATCCGCCTCTTGAGAGCCGTGTGAGCGAACGCCAAAATTGGCTTTCAAGTCGCTTGTTTTCACTTGGCCGGACAAGAAAAAACAAGGGATACTGTCCACATAGGCCGAAAGCACCCCCGTTATAGCATTCGTGCCCCCGGGCCCTGTTGTAAAAAGCGCCACGCCGGTGCTTTGCTTTGTAAAAGCATAACTTTCTGCTGCAATGGCGGCACTTTGCTCATGCAAAAGGTTGACGTTTTGTATTTTTTTACTTTGCGCCAAAGAATCCACAAGGTGCATGCACCCACCACCCGGCACAAAAAAAAGATGCTCTATATCCTTTTCCTCTAAAAACTGTATCACATAATCCGATAGCTTCATCTTGCTTTCCTGCTTTGCTTTTATTTTGCACGTGCAAGGGCACACACGGTTTCGGCCATGTGGTCTATCATTTTTTCGTCCATGCCGGGATACACCCCCAGCCAAAAGCTTCTTTTCATCACGATATCGGTGTTTTTTAAATCACCCACCACGCGGTATCCCTGCCCTGTTTTTCTCATTTTGTCAAAACAAGGCTGTTTTGTCAGATTTCCTGCAAACAACATTCTGGTTTGAATGTTGTTTTTTTCTAAGCCTTGCACCAAAACATCGCGCAGGCCGTCTTGTTTGCAAGTAAGCATAAAGCCAAACCAGCAGGGGTTTGCTGCCGGCTCTTTTTTAGGCAAAATCAAAAGTTCTTCAAGCGGTGCCAGTTTTTCGTAAAGTCGGTTGAAATTTTGTCTTCTGGCCGCGGCAAATGCCGAAAATTTTTTCAGCTGCTCCACTCCGATGGCCGCTTGCATATCGGTGGCTTTTAAATTGTATCCAAAATGAGAGTAAATATACTTGTGGTCATAGCCTTTTGGCATGTCTCCGTCTTGCCTATCGAAGCGGTGCTTGCAAAGGTCATCCATACCAGACGGGCATACACAGTCCCTCCCCCAGTCTCGCAGAGAGCGTATAATGGCATGCAAACGTGGGTTGTTTGTATACACAGCGCCGCCCTCACCCATGGTGATGTGATGTGGAGGATAAAAGCTGGAGGTGCCGATATCCCCCACCGTGCCCGTATATCTTGCAGTACCGTTTAGGGTATATTGAGAGCCCAGCGCGTCGCAATTGTCTTCAATGAGCCATAAATTGTGTTTTTCACAAAACGCTTTTACAGCCTGTAACGAAAACGGATTACCAAGTGTATGGGCAACCATCACGGCCTTTGTTTTGCTCGACAGCGCCTCTTCCATCTGTTTTGTGTCTATGTTATATTCCGGAATGGTAATGTCTACAAACACCGGCACCGCCCCATACTGCAAAATGGGTGCCACGGTTGTGGGAAAGCCCGCCGCCACGGTGATAACCTCATCCCCGCGGCTAATGGCTCTTTCTTGCAGCTGTTCGCTGGTCAGTGCCATAAAGGCAAGCAAATTGGCAGACGAGCCGGAATTGACAAGCGAGCAGTGCCGTGTTTGAAACATCTCACAAAATAGCTCTTCAAACGCATCGGTATAACGCCCGGCGGTAAGCCAAAACTCCAACGAGCTCTCCACTAAGGCCATAAGTTCCTCTTTGCCATACACACGGCCGGCATAAGGAATTCTGTCTCCCTTTTCAAAAAAATGCCTTCTATGATAGTTATCGGCATATTCGGCCACAAGTTTAAGTATTTTTTTTCTGTCAGAAAACTCTTGATCATTCCGTTCCATAAAAATACTCCTAGGTTTGTTTTTTTTAATAAAAAGAGACCTCGGCAGATGAGAAAAAATTGAATAACCAACCTAAAGAGACAACACATGTGCCATTTGCTCTTGCATACAGTGCAGTGCATCTCCGCCGTCACGGTGGCACTTTGTCCACTCCACCGTAAGGCGCACAGCTTCTTTGGCACTCAATATTGGCGTATAGCCAAGCTTCTCTTCTGCTTTTTTTGCATTTAAATACAAAAGCGATGCTTCGTGCACACTACAAGCCGAGGGTTCTTTCGCTTGCCAAGTGAGCCCTTCGCCCCAAAAAGCACAAAATAGCTCTACAAGTTCTTTTGTAGAAAGACAGTCTTTTTCTTTGGGGCCAATGTTATAGGCCCCAGCAAGCGAGGGTGTTTCGCACTGTTTTTTAGCTAAAACGGCATAGGCCAACAGAGGATCCAACACGTGTTGATAGGGACGCACCGAATACGGATTGCGCACTAAAATCGTTTTGTTCAAAAGGGCACTGCGCACACAATCGGGCAAAATACGATCTTTTGCCATGTCTCCGCCACCGATTACATTGCCCGCACGTGCAGTGGAAAGGACCATCCGCCCATCAGCAAAAAAACTACGCCGATAACTGCTTGTCATCAATTCGCTACACGATTTACTATTGGCATATGGTTCCCAACCGTCCAAACGGTCACCTTCCACAAATCCTGTCGATTGTTCGGTGTTTTCATACACCTTATCTGTGGTGACATTGACAAAACTGCGCACCGTTTCGCTACAGCGCAAAGCCTCTAAAAGATAAAGCGTACCCATCACATTGGTTTCATATGTAAGAACAGGATTTTTATAGGACTCCCGCACTAGGGGCTGTGCCGCAAGATGAAACACAATTTCCGCGCGACTTTGCCGCAGTGCCTCACAAAGGCCTTGTAAATCGCGCACATCTCCATGTAAAGAACGCACATGCTTTTCAAGGCGTAACACATCAAACAGCCCGCCCGCGTCTGCCGGCAAAGCATAGCCAGTTACATCGGCACCTAATTTTTGCAAAAAAACACAAAACCACGCGCCTTTAAAGCCCGTGTGCCCTGTGATAAACACCTTTTTTCCACTGTAGAATGCGCTTAACGCCTTTGCTGTTTGGCACATAGCCCCTCGCCTTTCCGCTCACACTCTTTCCAAAACCATGCTATTTTTCCCACACCATCCACGGTGCGTGTCCGTTATTGATGTGCCATTCGAGAGCGCTCTTGTCACGCTGGGTGTCCATGCATTGCCAAAAACCAAAATGCTTATACACACCAAGACGGCCTTCCCGTGCCACACACTCCAGTGGCTCTCTTTCAAAAATAGTGTCGTCACCCTCAATATACTCAAAAATAGACGGCTGAGCAACCATAAAACCCGCATTAATCCAGTTGCTATCTTCCACAGCCTTTTCACGAAAGCCCACCACAATATTTTTTGTGTCATCCAAATCGAGAATGCCGTACCGCCCACCGGGACGCACCGAAGTTAAGGTGACCATATTTTCACTCGCCTCATGTTGTTTTATAAGCCCCAGTAAATCCACATTGCTGACACCATCACCGTAAGTGAGCATAAAGGGTTCATTTTCGATGTATTTTGCAATGCGACGAATACGTCCGCCCGTTTGTGTGTGCAGGCCTGTGTCCACAATTGTCACGCGCCACGGCTCCGACACATTGTTGTGAATGACCATTTCGCCACCCTTTTGAAAATCAAATGTGATGTCGGAACCATACAAATAATAGTTTGCAAAATATTCTTTGATAATATGTCCTTTATAACCACAACAGATGATAAACTCTGAAAAACCGTAATGCGTGTAGTATTTCATGATGTGCCACAAAATAGGCTTTCCGCCTATTTCAAGCATGGGTTTTGGGCGCAAATGGCTCTCTTCAGAAATGCGCGTACCCAGGCCACCGGCCAAAATAACCACTTTCATGCAAAACCCCTCTTTTCTTTTTATAAAGCAAACAAAATATAAATATCCGTCTGCCAAATACTTGATTTTTTCATTTACACGTAGTTTTATACTACATACTTCGATTCCACCAGCGGAGCCACTTTTTTGTAGGCTTCGCTTTCTTTCAGTTGCTTTACACTTGGGTCTCCTGGGGCAAATTGTGCCAAAAGGCTTTTCACCTGCACAGCAAGCCCTGCCATTTCAGCGGGCGGAAACGCCGCAAGATGGTTTTCTGCATCAGATAAATGTGTGACAAAATGCTTCATTTGTGGCGCGGCACATACACACTCTTGCAATAATTTCACAAAGGCCAATTCATTATTTTCTTCTAAGGCTTTTTTGCCCAACAGCAATAATAAAGCAAATTGTTGCACACTTGGCAAAGCGCCCCATTCGTTTTGATTTTTGAGAAGATCCGGATGATACAACCGTGTGCTTAACACGTCTGCCGTTTTTACAAACAAGCGGCATAGCGCATTCCACTCGTCTTTTGAATGCCCCTCTTTTTGCAACACCAATGCGCAATACTCCAGCGTAAAACGCACCTGCAGCAGGGTCTGCTCTGCTTGCAAAACACCGGCCCAAGAAAGCAGGCTGTCTGCAGTGTTGTTTTGCATGGCAAAAACGATTGCCAATTTTTGTAAAGTATCGATACCTTGTGCATAAAATTCGTTTGGAAGCGGGCAACAGCATTCAATGGCATGATATACAGCCAAAGGCGAGAGTCTTTGCCAATCCCCCACTTGTTCAAGCAAAGCTTGCATTTGAACGACATCGGTGGCTCGCACCATTTGCACACTTAGCCCCACTTCCCCCGGAGCGGCTTCAAAAACACGCAGGGAAGTTGCTTCTTTGCCTTTGGCTAGCTCCTCTGTAAGAAGTTCGTTTATGATGCCATAGGCTTTACTTTTACTGTTTCCCTCCTCATACATGTCCAGTGTTGCAAACAAAATTGCAGCCTGTGCAGGCACCCAAGGGACAGCGGCCATAGCCAAAAGAAGGCGCATATAATACTGAAATAAATGTTCGTATTGAAAAAGTGAAGAAAGCTGAAGATTTTGCAGGTGTTTTTTTGCATCATCTTCCTTCCCGGTTTCAAAAAGACAACGCACCAAAATCAGCTTCTGGCCTAAGCGTTCTTTGAAATATACACAACTGGAAGAAGAAACAATGAAACTGCTTTTTTCGTATTCTCCCTTGTCGTACATTTGAATGGCTTTTTCGTATTGCAAGCAATAAAACAGCGCTTTTTCATACTCTTTTTTGCTCTCATAATATCGTGAGGCAAAAAAGCTAATGTCGCACAAATATAGAAAATGCGTTTCGATTTGTGGTAAAACAGATTGCAAAAAGGGAACCACCCGTTCTTCTTTCCACAAAAGCCAGCATGTAATAATGCGGCAAATCAACGCTTTTTCTACAGTATTGAAGGTTTTGCTCTTTTTGCGCTGCAAACATTGATACCCAAGCTCACAGTAGTGCTTACGGCTTTCCATATCATGGGTAGATTCAATGAATTGCACGTAGAGAAGCGGATCATCTTCTTCGCCGTTGGCCAGTTTTTGTTCTAGCAACTGTAGGTTGCGCTCGCACCTTGCCTTATGCGCCTGTTTCTCCTCCTTTGTGCTTTGGGCATAGCCGTCGTGGTGCAACACCACAGAAGGCAAACGTCCGCATACGGTTTTGTCAGTCAGTGGGATGGATTCGTGAATGGTTCCATTGTATCGAAAGCCACGGTCTAAACGAAACAAGCGCATTGCTTCAAAGTCTGTGCTGTCGTTTTCTTTCATTTCTCGCGAGTTATAATTTCGCTGTGTTATATTGATAACATCGTATTTTGAAGATGAATCAGCTTTTAAAAAGATACAAAATTCTTCTATATTTTCATCCAAAAACTCATCGGCATCCACTATCAAACACCAAGCGCCACTGCAACGATCTAAAACGGCATTGCGTGCAGCCGAAAAATTTTTTATCCATTCAAAATCAAATAAAATATCAGCGTATTTAGCTGCGATTTCACGTGTTCCGTCACAAGATCCGGTATCGGCAATTACCAGCTCGCATGAAATGGCTTTGCGAAGCGGTGCCAAGGCGCGCAAACAGCGCTCGATAGTACGTATCTCGTTTTTTACAATCATACCAATAGAAAGCACGGGATTCTTTTGCTTTGCCATAGTCAATGTTTCCCTTCATTGTTATTTTTTCTATTCTAGTATACCTATTTTTTGCAAACAAGGCAAATTTAATAATTTATTCAAAATATATCCGGTTTTTTGATACGAAAAGAATGCTCCAAAATTTTGTTGTTAAATACTTTCAAGTTTTTTGATGATTAAAAAATGAAGCAGGTAGTGATTTTTCGTGCAAGGGTGAAAAACTCACATCTTCAAAACAGGCATCGTGTTTGTCAACTTCAAACGCTATACCTGTTTTTATTTTACACAATATCGTATGTTTTAAAATTTTTCAAAAATTTTCACGCAATTTAGGTGCGCAAACCCCCGATATCTTTCCTTTGTTATATGAGGGGTTCTTTTTTAACCACCTCAACGCGAACCTTGAAAACCGAATACCCATTCACCAAGACATCACTTCTGATGATGGTTTCCATCAAGCCATTTCAGCGCGGTGCGCGATGACATCTCATGGAGATAGAGCGGGCAAGCCGTCTGTGAATATCGGGTTGCCCCCGATATGGCGACGACAATCAGAAAGATAATGGTACTCCCGCCTTGAACGCGTCACGGCATTGGGCGGCTCCGAAAGTTCTTCGGAGGAGTGAAATTCTCGTGAGGCCGAATCGCACCCGGCCGCTTGGTGACTTCCCTCTTTATTTTGCACATGGGGTGTCGAGGACAAATAATGTGCAACTTTTTTTTCATGATTCTGGCACTTTTTTACGCTCACCATAAAATTCGTCAGGGAAACGAGCCTCCTATAAAAACCAATGTCGATGAAATTCTGAAAAAAACAGGAACCTTAAACAGTCAGCCCCACTTTGTGTGCCACACTATATTTTACATATTATCAACTAAAATGAAGACATTTCAATCGATAACATTGACTAAAACAGAAAAAGACAGTCTCACTCTTTCCAAGAGCGGAAAGGTACCCATTGCTTATAAAAATTATCTATAGGAGATGATAACCTTGAAAAACAACACATCAAACATAAAACTGAAATTGTACGATGATTTATTCGAAACAGAAAAAAGCCGTTCTGATGCAAAACTCCCTAAGATTTTCGATATCCCTCTTCGTGAAATCGACGATTTTCCTGACCACCCTTTTAAAGTACGGAATGATGAAGATATGACGCAGCTAATTGAAAGTATCAAAGAGCGCGGCATCATTACCCCTGCTACCTTACGGCAAAAAGAAGATGGTCGCTTTGAACTTATTTCCGGGCATCGGCGAAAGCATGCTTGTGAGTGCGCCGGATATGAAACACTTAAGGCCGAAGTGAAAAACATTAGCCGCGATGAAGCCGTAATTTTGATGGTGGATTCTAACTTACAGCGCTCTACCATTCTGCCTAGCGAACGTGCATTTTCGTATAAAATGCGTTTAGATGCTATGAACAGGCAAGGACAACGCTCAGATGAAAACTCATATACTGAGACATACTAAACGATGAAAGGATCAACGATTATGGAGATAACTTACAGCATGGTGAACGACTACAACCTGCCGAATCTAACAATGCCGCCCCAACCAGAAATACCACTTGGGAGGTACGCCATGAGCCGCAAACGCTACCTCGAGCAGAAACGCAAGATACTGTTCACCAATCTTCTGACATCGGGCAAATTAACACAGCACCTCGTAGAGATAGAACATCAAGCACACGAGATGGAGGAGCATCTAGTAGCACAGATGGCGTCAGAACAGTGCGTGACGGAACAAATGAAAACAAGCGAGCAAATGCGCTGGACTGGCTTGATGAACAATATCCGTCACTCAGCACGAGAGATGGTGACAGCAGAATTGATAACTGCATAATCAATGAACTTGTTATCGATTATGCTACCGAAGAAAACAGCGTAATAGTATAGTTAAGAGACCAGAACAATCTGATCTCTTAACTATACTACAAAAAGATATAGATGCCGTACTTTGGCATGACGGCAGTATAAGTGCTGGAAAATACCGAATTTTTTAGCCGTTTTAAAAGAAAACTTCCTCTGTGAAAAACACAAAATTCTTGAAAATAACATCTTCAAAAGCGTTGGTAGGTGGCACTTGAGAGAAGAAAATTATTTCACGATTTTAACAGTTTTATTTATAGACTGAAAGAATTTGACACGGCTGTTACTCTGTATGTGTTGCCCAATTGCACCTCGTTCTTTGCTCTTTAAAACCAAAAGACGTTTGGCGGGGAATTTCCCACACCCCCCAAAAAGAAACACAGTGGAAATTTAAAATGCATTTTAGGCAACGGGGCAAGCAGACGCCGCCGGATTAATGCCAATAAAAGAAAGCACCTGCAACAAGTGTTACAAGCGCTTTCTTTTATTACTTTGTTTTGCTTTTTACAAGCTGCGCATCATTTACGCGTGTTGCGGTTTTTCCTCGTCGTCGTCAACAACTTTTTTGCGGGAAAGCACTGCAATCAGCACTTGCACCAGAAGGATAACCGCCATGATTAAGGTCCAGTTATCTACAAGAGCCATGGGAAGGCTCATGTCTTGTGTGAGGATGAAAATAACGGCCGAAAGGATTGCCACCGGTGCGCTTACCAGCCTAAAGATGCCTTTGCGTTTCACGTTTTGGTTTTCTTCGTGCTTCTTGCCGGCAAAATAGGCAATGAGCAGGAAGACAGAACCAAGAGCCGTGACAATGGCCAGCAGCAGGTTGATAAGAGACCAGCTACCGTCTGCGGCGGCAAGAGGCACTACGGTGTCGCCAATTTGCACTTGAACGTCCTCGGCAACATCACCGCCGTCGGCCAGCGGAATTTCTGCGTCGGGAATGTCCAGTGTGAGTGCGGCCGGAACAGCAGGGGCTGCCGGTGCGGCAATTGCCACCGGAGCTGCGGGAGCGGGAGCTGCGGGAGCCGGTGCTGCCGGTGCCGGTGCTGCTGGTGCCGGTGTTATGGTGTCGTCGGTTGTTGTATCGGTGATTGTGTCATCATCAACAACAACGGCGCTGATGGTAAAGGTGCCCACATTCAAGGTTATATTGTAGTTTTGGTCTTGCGTATTCAGGGTTACAATGATGTCGTATGTGCCCACCGTTTCACCCGGAACGCGGCTTACCGTGTAATCCAGCGTATCGGTGCCTTCTGTGCCCAAAACATTCGCAATAAAGCTATCCGGGTCGTCTTCGCCCATTGTTTTGCCGGCATTTTCCGGGGTGATGCTAACATCTTTTGGTGCTATGGTAACGGTGCGCTCGATGGTTACGGTTTCATAGCCATCGGCTTCGGCACGTACATACACCGTATACTCACCTGCATCTGTGAAGGCGGGCATTTCGGCATCAAAGTTTGTGCCATCTGTGCTATACGTAATGGTAACGTCGGGGTTGTCGTTGTTGCCAAACACCACGTCTACGCCATTGGGGAATGCGTCATGTTCTGTGGCATCATAGGTGCCCTCATGGGCTGTGCCTTCAATGTCCATTTCGTCGCTGTTGATAATATTCAAAGCACCATCTTTGAATTCTGTTACCACATAGTTGGTAAGTACATCCGCATCATTCAGCACAGAGCCTGAAAGATTGATGGCATATTGGCCTGCATACTCACCTTGCAGTTCACCGGCGCCAGGCAAAGAGGTGTTTGTGGCGGTTGTGCTTATGCCTACTGCGTTTACATCAGAAAGCCCTGCTTGCACTTCGGTTTCGCCATATTGCAGTCCACTCACTTCATAGCCTAAGGCCGGATTTGGCGGCACTACGCCATACGGTGTGCTGCGGTTTGGTGCTGTAACAACAAGATTTGCTTTTGTAATGGTGTGCGTTGCGGCAATAAGCTCAAAACGGTAGTTTCCTGTGGCAGTGTTGTCTGTTTCTTGCACTGTGGTTTCTGCTGCCAAGGTTGCTCTTAGCTCATAAGTGTCGGCACTGCGATTCGCTGCCTCAGTTGCATCATAATCTGTGGCGTAACCACTTGGCGCTGCGCTCAATGTGAGATAATCTTGCACTACTCCACCTACCAACACTTCATAGCCGAAAACTAGGCCGGCATTTAATGTGCCATAAGGTGCAGGGTCGGCAGTTGGGCGCACCTCTGCGGCAGCTTGGCTGATGCTTACCGTGTAGGAATGGTTTTCTATTGATGCATAGCCCTCGTTGTCCGGTGTTATGGTTACAAATTTTTCGCCGGCCTCTGCAACATTTTTCACCGCACCTGCAAATGTTACGCTTGCATCGCCAATACCGGGAATGAAAATTCTACCGGTTGCCAGTTCTTCTTCTGTAAAGGAGTACGTATTATCACCCACTTTAATCGAAAGCCCTGTAAGGGATTGATGAGAGCTGCGGTCATACGTGCCGGTGTAGCCTGTTGCGCTTGCAATGAAGAAAGCTGAATCATTTTTCTCAACTCTTCCTTTGAAGCTTCCCTCGTTATACTTTAAGAAATAGTTTCTAATTTCGGTTGGTTGATTGGGCTCATTCACTGTAATGTCAAATGTACCAGTGGTGAGGCCTTGTGTATAGTTGCTGGTGTATGGAGTACCTACGGCGTTGATTTGCGCTATCAAACCATCTGGCCCATCTGGCGAATCATTGTTTTTGATGCCTTCTTGAATCCCAAATGGGATATCAATCGGTGCAGGGGTGTTGTAGGCAATAATCACTTGGTTTGCCAATGGATAAAGCATAAGCTCTGCTTTGTTTACCTGCAAGGTGCCTCTGCCCGCAGTAAAGGTATAGTTTGTTGCGGATAATCTTGCAACTGCCGTATCTGTTATTGAAATACTATAGTTGCTTGCATCATTACCTTTTACGTATGTTGTGCTGTAGTCATCTTGGACAATCGTTCCTCTGACAAGGCCCTCCCAGTCTTCACCTGTAAGCATGCCGGTATATGTGAAGGTGTAGCCTGCACTCGGAGCATCATCGCCATAGGTGATGGCATCATGTTTTGGAGTTAGCTCAACTTCCACTTTGGCCATGTCGGGTGTTACCAGTTGAATCGCACTGGCTCTGTATTCGTTGCCGGCTGCAGGAAGTGCTTGAATTTCGTACTGTGCGCCCGCTGCGGGAACGTCAGTGCTGCTTGGCCAACCTACTGTCCATTCTGTTGTACCTTTCACTCTGTATTGGAAAATGACATCCTCTACATCCAGGCTTCTATCACCTGCTTTTAGGGTGTTTTCTTGCAAAGTGAAAAGTTGTTGGTTGTTTTGGTTGTATGTGAGAGATGGTGTATCTACACTAAATACAATTTGGTCCCACTCGGCCCATTGTGCATATAGTGTTATGCCATCTTCTGCAATACTGCTAATTGGTATTTCAGTACCTGGAGAATAGGAGGTTCCTCCTCCGTTTTGCTCTGTGTTCCAACTGATAAAATTATGCTCTGCTACGCTGAAACCATTTGCAGCAGCTGCATATGCCGCTTCGTCTGTGGCAGTTTCAGCTGGTGTAGCCCCTTGAACAGAAGCATGGTTCCCCACATAAGTCACTGTGTATTCCTTGGCTTTCCACACAGCATAATACTCTTTGTTGTCATCTGCCTGAATGGAGCCAATCTCGTTATGCGAAAGAATACCGTCATCGGTGGAGGAAGCATTCGCATTTGTATGCCAGCCCATAAAGTCATAGTAGTCTCTTATGGGTATTTCGATGTTATCAATATCAACAAAACCGGTTAGAACATTGCCTGTGGCTCTTTGATAGGCATTTGTTCCATCATTGTTATAGAAAGTTAAGGTGTATTCGTTAACTGTCCACTTAGCATACACGGTGGTTGGCGCTGTAAAGCGAGTGGCGGTGGTGACGGGATCGCCATCTTCATCCACCCAGCCCCCAAAGGTGTAGCCAAGGCCTGTTTTTGGTTGCGAAAAGTTTTCTGCCGCTACACTGCCTGTCACTAGGCCATTTGTTTCAGAAGTTGGCCGAATGTCTACGTTTACATCCACATTGGCCACAATTTCTTTGTTCTCAGTGGAATCATCCGAAAATGTTGCGGTTGCATTATCTGCAAGGTTTAAGTCAAATGTCACCATAGGTGCCCACACGGCAACTACAGGGAAATCTGCGCCCAGCAACTCTGTTCCATCCGGAAGATATTTTTCTGTGCCACTTACAAGAGTTCCATCTTCGTTTGTGGTGTTCCACCATAGGAAATCATAACCGTCTCTTGGGCTAATTCCGACCTCTGCAGGAGAAAGAAATTCATAGTCTTCATTGATTGGCTTACCAGGATCGACATAAAATACGCTGCCTTCTGGTAAAATCGTTCCGTTTGCACCGGGGAAATAGGTAACGGTAACGGTTTGCTTATTGCCCCAAACGGCATATAGGGTCATGTTCTCGCTTGCTGTGATGAACGCTTTGTCGGTATAGACTACACCAGCTTGCGTTGCAGGAGTGGTTGTTGGGGTCGTGCTCCAGCCCAAAAACTCCCTATCGTCATAGTCAAAGACATTTTCGTTAAGTGCTTCTTCAACATCTCTCAACACAGTTTGGGCATCCATTGTGCCTGTGGCACCGTTGCCGTTAAAGGTGATGGTGACAGGGTCTCTTTCCCATTGCGCTGTTAGGGTGACACTTTCAAATGGCATGATAAAAGTGTCGTTTCCAACAAAGGTGGACTTTCCTTCAGGAAGAAGGTTTGTAGGGTCAGGTAGCCAGCCCTCAAAGGTATAGCCTGCTTTTCTTGGCACTTCATCCTCAACGTCTACCCCAGTTCCGCCGATGCGAGATCCATCCGCATCAGTCGTACTCCAAGCACCACCGTCTAATTCATATGTAAGGCCAAACGAATTTTGGATGTATCCATCAATATGCAATTCACTTTCATTTTGCCCTTTTATCGTATACCAAATAATCTGAGTAGAAGTGGGAAGATGCTGCGTGGCAGCATCAAAGCTTGCTTCGCCGAGCAATCCTGTAATTTGTGTTTGATATTCACCAATTGTTTGAGGCAAAGTTTCAAATAGATCGGCTAATTCATCATCATTCCCGATTACGTCATCCCCACCAGGACCGCCCAAATACCACGCCGAATTGTCGTTTGCACCACTCATCTCCGGCGTGTCCGGATTGTTTAAAGTAATTCCAAAATCAAGAACATTTTCTTGAATGTCAAGCCCATAAGTTGCAGCAGGGGTATACCCTTCAGACCCTACCGGTGCGGCTTGATAATCCGCCGGATTGATATTATTGTCAAATGCATTATGGATGTAAAGCTCTAATGTTATATCCGATAAATTATAATTTACTGCAGTCAGCTGAGGTGCCGGAGGTGCACCTGCCGGTACCTCTAAGGGCTCACCCCCAAGGTCTATTGCTGCAACTGCGCCAACACCCTCATCCTCGTCTTCATCGTCAGGCGTGGTGTTGCCGCCGGTGTTGCCGGTGTTGCCGCCGGTGTTGCCGGTGTTGCCGGTGTTGCCGCCGGTGTTGCCGGTGTTGCCGCCGGTGTTGCCG
>CAYJJK010000001.1:57807-79105 GCA_964370445.1 uncultured Oscillospiraceae bacterium
CGCCGGTGTTGCCGGTGTTGCCGCCGGTGTTGCCGGTGTTGCCGCCGGTGTTGCCAGTGTTGTCGCCGGTGTTGCCGGTGTTGCCGGTGTTGCCGCCGGTGTTATTTTGTTGTAACAGTGTGTCTTCTCCCTGCGGTTGCACTTCTTCCAGTGCAATTGCCGACATTGGTATACTTACCAAAAGCAGCACCGCCAAAAATCCACTTAAAACTTTTTTTAATTTCGGCGAAGTATTTTTCATTCGTGTCATCCTCCCATTTATTCACTTTCGTTTTATAATTTCGTTTACATCTTCAATTATTGTGCGAAATTTAAATGTTATGCCAGTATATCACACTGTTCTCTTGCAAGAAAGATAAAAAAACAGATTTTTTTGAGTATATCAATAATTGGATATTTGCGCAATAAAGTGCTATCCTTCTGAATTTATATGATACTTATAGGTATAGCATTGTGACTTACGTTTGTTTTTTTGTGTAGTCTCTGGCCGCACATCTATTTTAAAACAAAAGAAGTTTTCCGTCATAATCGTGCTTTTCACTGGCACCACCTCAGACAGAGCTAGCACAAATGGAACACCACAAGTAGGTCTCCGCTTTCTTCTTCGTCTTGGCTTTCCTCCGCTTCACCACCTTCTGCAGCGGTTTCTGTTTGTGCGTTCTGCTGTGTTACCTGCACGGCGGACACTGTGTAGAAGGGGGCTTGCATGATATAATCCTGCACAGAGCCTAGGTTGCGCCAAATACTTCCATCAAACCACTCGATTTCAAAGGTGTACACTTTTATGGTACAATAAAAATAATCCAAAACAGGAGGCACACAAATGAGTATCATCAATTTTGGTTCACTCAACATCGACCATGTATATTCCGTGGATCATTTTGTACAGCCCGGTGAAACTGCCACAGCTACAGAGTATAATCTCCATCTTGGCGGAAAAGGGCACAACCAAAGCATTGCCCTTGCAAAAGCCGGTGCCGAAGTTTGGCACGCCGGATGCATTGGCAAAGACGGCGGCGCTTTGTGCCAAAGCCTTTGTGAAAACGGTGTTCGAACAGACTATATTCGAACATCAAGCCGCCCAAGCGGGCATGCGCTAATTCAAGTGGATAGGCATGGGCAAAATTCCATTCTTGTATATCCCGGTGCAAACGGGGATATACAAGACAATTATATAGAGGACGTTCTGCAGCATTTTGGCAAAGGTGATGCACTGCTTTTGCAAAACGAAACTGCAAAGGTAGATGTTTTGATAGAAAAAGCCGCTAAATATTCTGTGCGTGTTATTTTTAACCCCTCACCCTTCACACAAAATATCGAACAATATCCGCTTGATTTGGTGGACTTGTTTTTGCTTAACGAATTGGAAGGAGCCCTAATTTCGGGCGAAAGCGCAGAGGATAAAATGCTAGACGCTTTAAAAAATCGGTTTCCAAAAGCCGAATTTTTGTTAACTTTAGGTGAAAACGGGGCATGGTATTGTTATGGTGATAAACGCTTGTATCAGCCAGCTTACAAAACAACCGTTGTAGACACCACCGCCGCAGGAGACACTTTTACAGGCTATTTTTTGGCACAGTACAAAAAAAACGGTGACGCAAAAAGAGCTCTTTCTCTTGCGGCTATGGCGTCCTCCATTGCCGTGTCTCGCCATGGGGCGGCAATATCCATTCCATTTTTAGCAGAAGTGGAACAACGCTTATCCAAGAAAAAGTAAAGCACATCTCTATTGAGATATACAATAATAAGCTGTTGCCAAAGCCGGTTTTACAAAAATTTTATCAATGCCTCCGGTGTCGCTTGCACGTTTCTATTTTATCGAACCCAAAGGTTTCTCAGGTTTTAAAAAGCTCTTTTGGCATGGCATTTTTTAGCACTTTGCCTTTATCCATAAACAAAATGCGGCCGCCCACCTCTTTGGTAAAGTTCTTCTTATATGTTATCACCACTATGTGCAAAAGGTGTGTGAAACTTGCAGGGTTCGCCAAAAAGAAGATACAAAAGCGCTGAAATACACGGTGAATAGCGCGAAAAAAACGAAGTGCGGAACTAGACGGCTTATTCAAAAAACTTTATAAAAGTTATGCCACCGATAAACTTTCGGAAAAGCGATTTGAAATACTATCCGCTGAATATAAGAAAAGACAAGTGGATTTAGAAACGCAGATTTCAGACAATGAAACCCAGTTAAACATCTTTTGAAAACGACCCCGACAAAGTGCAAAATTTTCTTGAATTACCCAAAAGGCATACGGATTTTTCGGTGCTGACAACGCCCATGATAAACGAGTTTATCGAAAAAATTATGATTCACGTGCCCGAACCGACCGCCGAAGAATTTAAAAAAATGGAAAAAGATAGGCTACGGCGAGTATATCAAAGAGAGCAACCACGCAGGTACAACAAGCGGAAATTACTCAAAAAACAGAATACAAAAAATCAATCGGCATAAATTTAGTAGCGACCTGTGAAGTACACAGGCCGCTATTTTTGTGCAAAGAATATAGCGTTTTATGGGGAATATTTCCACTGTTTAAACGCAGAAAAGGAGGGCAACACCGCTGTGATTTGTAGCATTTTCGGCGAAATTTTTGGGTGTAAAAAAAATGTGTGAAACGCAATTTTTTTACACTTAAAATAAGGGCATATAACGCCTACATTGTCTTACCAAGCACTGAATTTGGCTATCCAAATTCGCTTGATGGGGAAACCCCATACCCCTAATAATACACAAAATAGGAGTGATTTTTATGAGAAGAAGAAATGTACAAATCCTCGTTCGCCTCACAAAAGAAGAGGCGCAGGAATTTGATAAAAAGGTGAAAAAGTCTGGGCTTCGCAGAGAAACTTTTTTGCGGCAAATGATTACCGGTTTTGTGCTGGCAGAAAAACCGGACAAAGAATTTTACGACACCATGCGTGAGCTCTCCGCCATCGGCAACCGCATCAATCAACTTGCAGCCAAAGCCAATGCGCTGAATTTTATAGATGCACCGCTTATTGCCACCGAGGCGAAAAAGTGGGCACAGTTTCAATCTGCTGTGCAAGAAAAGTATCTGCTACCCAAAAAACAAAACGATGGCGATGTTTGAGATAGAATAAATATAGACTCTTTGACCATTCCATTGATTACACCTCAATGAAAACAAAACTATTGTAGAAGATTTAAGCACAGCAAAATACGGGGGGCAAGATGTTTTTCTCAACACTGCAAGGTCAAGAAGCTCTGCTAAAAACCACCTATCTCAAGATGTGTTTGTTAGACCGCAAGATAAAACATTGGTAAGCCTATCACTTACCAAAAGTATCCCCCTTTTGGGCGAAACCTACACAGTGCCAGAAGACGCCACTTTATATGCCATTGGAACAAGACCCATCACCATCTGCCTTAACCTCAACGGCGGTTAGGCAAAACTTTTGCAGACATAAACCCCTTGGTCGAGGTATTTTTAGGTGACTGCTATGGCTCATCGCCTGAGCATTTGCAACGCATTGTGGCAAAATATACGCAAGAAGCGGCAACATAAAAAAAGGCCAGCACCCCGGCTAAAGGTATTGGCCTTTTTGTTTTTTACTAAAATCATATTTTCTTTTTTTTAAACACCCAAGCCGCCTGGATGCGGTAGCTGACAAAAAACAACAAAACATCTACCAAAAGTTTGATGTTGCCTGCATACTCATGCCAGTATAGGCCAATGAGGTAAATAAGCCCATAAGACAAAAGCGCTTGCAACGCGCAGAGGATATAGTATCGGTGCAAGGCATGCTGTTTGCTTTTGGCCCGAAACACCAGCTTTTGGTTGAAAAGATAATTATAAACCGAGGAAATGGCCCTTGCCAAAAGCACGCTTGCAAAAAGCGCAGCACTCTCCGCAAAAAAGAGGGGGAAAAACAGGTAAAACAAGCGAAAAAGGCCTTGGTCAATGGCAAAACTGGAAAGGCCCGAAAAGGTGAACCTTAAAAAATCGCCCAAAATTACCCAGTAGATTTTGAGGGAATCCCAAATGGCATGAAAATGGGTTTCGCGGTTACCCTCAAAGTAAACAGTCTCAATTTCCACCTCACCAAAGGGCAATTCCTCGCGCTTTGCTTGTAGTAACATGCGTGTTTCATATTCAAAGCGCTCACCCATTATGGTAAGGCAGGTTTTCACAAATTCATTGGGAAGCCCACGCAAACCCGTTTGCGTGTCGGAAATTTTAACCCCAAGCAAATAGCGAAACACAGCGCTGGTTATCTGGTTTCCAAATTGGCTTTTGGGCGGCACCTTAGGTAATGTAAAATTGCGGCAACCCAAAACCAAGCGCTTTGGATTGCTTTGCAGTTCTTTTGCACAGGCACTCACATCCTTTGCCAAATGTTGGCCGTCGGCATCAATGGTGAGAACCCCCACATACTTGCTAAGGTCATAGCAGCTGAGGTAGTGATTAAATGCTGTTTTTAAAGCCCTTCCCTTGCCCTGATTCACCGCATGCGTCAGCAGGGTGCACTGCTGAAGCTTTTGCACCTCATCAAACTGTTTTTGGCACTCCTTGTAGCTGCCATCATTTACCACGATAATGGAAGAAAACCCCTCACCAATTACGCTGTGCAATGTTTCAAGCAGCTTTTCATCCGGATTATACGAGGGAACAATCACCACAATTTTCCCCATCCGGGCATCCTCTTCCTTTCTCATAGTAAATCCGGTGTCCATGCAATGTCCCCACCGTCTCCTGTTTCTGGGGTAGGTTCAGGGGTAGGTGTAGGAGTAGGTTCAGGCGTTGGCGCGGGCGTCTGTGTCGGAGTTGTGGTCGGAGTTGTGGTCGGAGTTGTGGTCGGAGTTGTGGTGGTTTGCGTGTTTTGTTGCTGTGCAATTTCAGAACGCTGCCGCAGATGGAAGATCTCCCCTGTCTCCCCTGTGTAGTCTCCCTCTTCCTCGGCTTCCTGCTCAGCATCTTGTTCGGCTTCTTGTTCAGGTGCCACTACATAAAAAGGATCTTGCGCAATGTAATCTTGTATATGTCCTGCCGTGTGCCACACAGCACCATCAAACCATTCGATTTCCGAATCGCGTACGCGTATTTGCATGCTAGCTCTATCCAGCGTTACTTCACCGCTTGGTGTAGTCTCGGCTACCGGTGTGTATGCTGTATAAAACGGAACAGCCGGCATGTGGTAGAAATTGCTGTCGAACACATTGCTGTCTACCGTAGGCGCCGCAGGCTCAGTGGATTCGCTGACTGACGTGCTGGTGCCACTTTCATCACTTGTGCCTTCATCAGCATCGCTTACACCAGTTGTATCTTCCGGTAAATTTTCAACTGATGAATTTGGTGGCATATTGCGCTGCAAATATTGTGTTCCATTTTCATCATAAGCATATGCAATAAACGTGCTTTCACCTTCAGGTTGTTCCACTGTGGTGGTTCCTGATTCGTCAAAAGTTCCTGTAAACGTATCTAATTCAAGAGCCTCGCGCGTAGAAAACAATGTATACAAATCCATGGGGCCGCCCATATTGCCATTTCTTGCCGTGTAGTCACCTGTTAAAAAGCCATTTGTAAAAGTACCTTCTTCATGATACACCATACCGGTGTCGGCTTCCACAACCCAAGCAGAAACCGAGCCGTTGTACCAGCCGTTTTGCAATGCTGTTTCCACAAACACAGCCTCTTCGCCACCTTGGTACAGATAGGTAAGGCTATCTCCTGCTGTGTGCCACACACGCGAGATGGCCTCTCCCATTTCGGTATAACCCACTTGTATAAGCACAGTGCTTTGGCTTTCGGGATTTTGCCAGTAATAACTGCGTACTCCTGTTTTTAAAGCAGGCATCATCACACTGTGCCAATCTGGGCTAATCAGTTGCGCCAATGCTTCGGCTCTATTCTCTTCAACGGACATGTTTTGCTCAAGGAGTTGTAGTTTTTCTAAAACAGTGTTGCTTTCCTCCTCGCCGTTTACAACAATGGCTTGTAAGTCCTCCAAGGCTTTCGTATCGCCTGTCGTCCGATACGAAAGCTCTAAAATATTACGTTGCTTACGTATTTCTCCGGCTTGCTGATAATAGCTTGCCAGCGCAGCAAAATTTTCAACACTTGGCTCTGTTGCAGTCAATTCTTCATAATGCGCAATATCCATTTCCAGCTGAGAAAGCTGCGGTGCCACCTGCGAAGAGGAAGCGGATATTTCTTCTTCACCGGCACAAGCAGACAACAAAAACAACATAAACGCAGCCGATAATGCAATGCAACTGATTTTCTTATTCATGGTTTCTCCTATAATTGATGGGAATTGACAAAACACTACATGATATAAAAATACTGAAAAACAACTACTTTTTATTGAGGTAATGAAGTAGATGTACTGTAACTTTTTACACAATTTCTAAAAAACTGCATTTCTTAAACAGTGCCTTTTTTGTTTTAGATGAAAAAACAAAACATTTTTCACTTTAACCAAAATCCTTACACTGCATTTTGTATAATCTCTTGTAAAAACGCACTTTCCGAAGTGCCTGTGCCATAATAACCACTGCTTATCACAGAAGTTGCGATGTTGTATATACTATTGCTGCGTGGCGGGCCGTAAAACGTATATTCTTGCCCATGTGCTATAAGCGTGATGTAACCACGGAAAGCAAGTTCTGTTTTGTATTGTTCTGGCGGCAGACCGGTTAGAACAGATGTATAATGTGTGCGTCCATCCACCTCAGCAAATACAGAGTCTACCACGTTGCCACTGCTATTTGTGCCATAGGCAATGCCACCTGCCACTTTATCTCCGCCCAATACAAAGTGATGGCTTGCCAAATTGGAGCTTGTCATCACCAAAGTGCCGTATTCTTTCAGCTGAAAGTTTGCCACACCACCGGCTAAAAAGCGTTGTCGAAGATCACTGCTAATGCCGCTTTTGAAACGGATTCCGGTATCCCCCGTTACACGGGCTGAGAACCCGTGGTAAGAAATCAAATTTTCCAATTCCGGCACAGGTGTTGCTGTATAGGTATTGCTTTCATTGTACAATAGCCACACGTACATGCCCACCGGCACACCGTTTGCATCATATTGATACATTATTGCCGTTTTTGCACTGTTGGCGCCAGCACTTGCAATAGCCTGCCCATTTTGCACCGTGGCAGCATATTCAATGCCATCCAAATATATCTTGCTTGCGTCGTAACCATTTGGCACTGTAAGCGACACACGGTTTGTGCCGGCTTCACCCGTGGTGGGCACGTTGGTGGAGGTGCCGGGCATGTTGCTGTATACGGGAATTTTAAACACAAAAGTACTGTCTAGCGCACCGGTATCCTCATACAAATTACGAATTTGCTTGCCTTCGCTACTAGGGGCAAATAAGCTTTGCATATACTGGTGCCAATACAGGCCATTGTAGCTGTCATCCACATCAAATTTTTGAAGATACAGCGTGTCTTGCCCTTGGCGGATGTAGTTTGCCGAGATAATGTCGGCACCGCCCTGGATGGAAAGTGTGTGTGATGTCCAGCCCATTTCACGCGCTTTTGTAAGGCCGTTTACTACCAGTTCTGCGTTTGTGTTGCCACTGGCGCTGATATTATAATAATTGTACAAATTTTCATAGCCTGGCTCTGTGCCCGAAATTAAAGAGGAAGTGCCATGCACACCTTGCTCGTGATATGCACGGCTGGCCAAATGAAACGGGCTAACACCAAGATCGCCACCAATATCCACAAACAAACGTGCATACGTTCTGCTGTCTCCCGGCACCACCTTATTCATAAAAGAATGGGCCAGCATGTTTTGCACGGCCGCCTCTGTGTGATAACTTGGGTTATAGGTCAGTTGTTCAAACTGAAAAACATACGTATCATCTAGCCAATTGCGCGGATCTAGATAATATTCCACCGCCGTTTGCGACGCATACGACCAGCCGGTTACATTGGTTGGGCTCAGTATCATGCTTTCATCAAACGAGCTTGGAATCCAACTTCGGCCATCTTCCATTTGAGCACTTACAACCTCGTTCCAATCAAGTCCTGTGTCCATACGCACAAATGTCCAATTGGGATGCGCCTGCTTTAGCGCCAAAAGTGACGCTTGGTAAGAGGCCGGAAATTGTGCAATATCAGCAGAAACAGAGCGGACGTTCGCCGCGGACGAAAAGAGCATAGGCGCCGGCAATGCTGCTATATTTTCTTCTTCCCACGCTAAAAAGCGCTCATCAGAAATGGCCAAATTGTTGCGCTGAATATAGCCTGTCATCATCACTTCATCCACATAAAAAGAAACGCTAAGCCACAGCTGTCCCCATTCATCTAGCACGGCCTCTTGCACAAATACCTGCTGGCCACTGGGCAATACCGCCACTTCGGCAACGTCTTCCAAAGGGGCATTTTTTACAGAATAACTGTCTGTTAAATACACAAGCGCCATCACTTCTCGCTCTTGTGTCATGGTTTGTAAGGCTGTTTTTGCTTCCTCACTTAAGGCAGGGGTTGTATTTTCTGTGGCAGAGGGCACATCTGTCTCTTGATCCTGCGCATACACAGAAAAAGACAGTGCACTTTGAGGAACAAACACACCAATAAGTAAAACAAAGCAAAGAACAAAAGCCATTTTCTTCATGAAATTCCCTCTTATAGGTTGTATATTAACTAAAATAGAAACAATATAAGGCAATATATATCCTTATTATAAAGCATTTCATGATATTCAACAAGTTTATTTTTTTAAATTCTTAATAAAGCTGTGAAAGATTGTGGAATGTATTTTAACAAAAACCGCTATCCTTATTTTTGTACTATAAAAACGGGACATTGCAGTGATACTTTTGGGCTTATGGCATTTATTTTCCAGGCAAAAGTGTATGGTATTCCAAATAAAAAACCACCCCCATCAAGTTTCCTAAAGGAGGGTGATCCCTAACCGTTATCCCGGTAAACGAAACCACATGGATGATAAATACTATTTATGCTTATATCAAAATTAATAGCCCCCTGCTAAACCATAGGCTCAGACTGTCCAAAAACTACAGGGCGGCAAAAAGAATGCCAAGTGCTAGGAAGCAAAAAATGCCACCTAAAGTGAAAAACCCATTACATTTTAAAGCAACTTCAAAAAGGACTTCATTCTAAGGTAACGCTCCAACGCATAGTCCTCAAACTCTGGCTCTCCAAAGGCGACCTTGGTTTTTCCCCATAAACTCCAAAGAAAATCAATAAAGGCTTTGTTTGCATTAAAGGCATAGTGCTCGTCCTCAGTTGCCGCACGCCCAAAATAGGTTTCCAGCATAAGGGAATCTTCTTTTTCGCCAAAGTGTCCCTCAATGGAAATATCTGCAAGATCCCACATGGGATCGTTAAGGCCGGCATACTCCCAATCCACTAAATATATTCTTTCAAAGCTCCTAATCCAATTTTCACAAAGAGGATCGCAATGGCATGGCACAAGCTTTGTGCCTCTTTTTTCAAACTCTTTTCTTATTGCAAAAATTTGCTGTTTAAACTGCTCATAGTCTGCATACAGCTCTACATTGTGCTCGCGCATCACCTGCTCATACTGATGCACGATGGTATCATAATCAAAAACTCCGCCTTGCTCACACTGTGCCGTATGTAATTTTTTAAACGTTTGTGCAATCAATTTAACATTTTCTGGTTCTTTAATAAGCTCACAATTTAGTGTAACTGCCTCATCAATATACCTTGCTATTTTAACACCAGAAACTTCGTCAAACAGGGTAATCGGGCTATCGATGCCAAGCTCGCAAGCCAAAAGGGTAAATATTTTTTCATTATGACGGTCGATAAGATTTTCCGACATCTTTGTGGGCAGACGAAACACATATTTTCCACTGTCGAGAGTTACGCAATAGGTGTTATTGGTCATGCCGTTTAGTGTCTCTATTTCAAGAATTTTGGCGTTAGAGAAATTCTCTTCTTGTATTTTATTCACTCGCTCGCGCTGCTGTTGTGTGATATGCATAACTTCTCCTATTTATTTATATTTTTTATCCAACTTCTGCAGTTCTGCATAGGTATCAATCTCGGCCAAATCGTCGGCATCAAACATCCTATAGTATATTTCATACGCATCGCTGTAAAATTTAGTTGGCGCATGGTCCCAATAACAGTCTTTTCCGCCGTCGGTCGCATAGAGCTCCTCAAGGTGTTTTGCAAGCTTTTTTCCGTCACTCTCGCTCCAAAAAGATATCCCAAACAGGCGCGGAATGTTTACACCGCTATCCACACGAATGTTTACCATACGCGGGCCTTCTATGTCAAAACACCATTCGTTTTCCAGCCGTGGAAAAAAAGCCGAAAGATAATTGCAGGCATACTGATATTTCTTTATGATATCACTGTTTTTTATAAGGATATCTGATTCGATGATGTAAGCTGCGCAAAGCTTATCTTTCACCGCCAGCGCCGAGGAAATGGTGTTGGTCGTGTTGTAAAGGGGGTTATGCACAAGTTTTACCGCGGCATATTTTTTTTGCAGTATATCAAACTGTTCTGCCTTATAGCCCGTCACCACCACAATTTCGGCAACCTCGGCTTTCAGCAAAGCCTCAATGATGGTTTCAATAATCGCTTTCCCGTTTACATCAATCAGTGGCTTTGGGATTTTATCGGTTATAGGGGCAAGCCGGGCGCCCTTGCCCGCCGCAAGCAAAACAGCTCTTTTTACACGAAAGGGCTCCAAAGCCTGCAATCCTTTTTCGGTGAGGCATTCGTCTTGAATAAACCCTTCCTTTGCAAGCTTGCTTTGCACCTCTTCAAATGCCTTTGGTGCAAGCTGTGTGTTTTGCGGAATATAAAACGGCGTGTTTTCACGGGTGCATTGTTCTATGTGACTAAGCACATCAAACTCTTTTTTGTTTATGCCTGCCATGTAGCACCTCACTGTTTTGATTTGGTTTTTTGTTTTTCAACCAGGGTATTTAAAATATACTGTGCACACACCTCGCTACTTTTGCCTATATTGAAAATGTTTTCATGCTTGCATTTGTCTATTTGTTCCATAACATCGTCATTATTTTTGATAATTGTATCGATGGTTGCAGCCAATGTGTCCAGTTTGTCTAGTGCAATAGAGCTGCCAATTGTTTTTCTTAGGGTAAAGTCAATGGGTTCAACGTCAATATCTTCCCAGCTTGGGTTCATCACCTTCATGGGGGTGTCAATAAAGATACATGGCTTATTGGTGGTAAAGCCAAACTCATACGCAATTGCAGACCAATCGGTGATGAGAATGTCGCAATTATACACACTGGTGTTGCTCGAAAAATCGGTCTCTATCGCAAAATCATCCGACAATTTTTCCCTATATTTTGCAAAAACAGCCTCTATTTTCGCCGAAAAAAGACGAATATACTGCGGATGAGGGCGAACCGTAACCTTGTAGCCTTTGTTCAAAAGATTCGCAAGCACCTCATCAAGGCACAAGTCCATAATGTTGTCTTTTTGCCACGAAGGCGCAATTAAAATTGTTGGTTTATTGTTTTTTATTTTGTTGGATGAGGCGTAAGAGGCCATCATATCGTCCAGCAGACCATATCCTGCCTCAACCAATTTTTTCTCTTTGGTATGATAATATTTTTCCTGTGCCCGAAGCTCCTCCACCTGGTAAGGCCCCACGCAAAACACCGTATCAAAATGGGCCAACGCATTTTTTTTGTAAAATAAATTGGTGCTTCCAAAACCATGCTCTGTAAAAATATATTCGATATCCTTTTTTATATAAGAGCGCTTGATGTGGAAATTTTCAATGTCCGGAGTTGTCATCACCACAATCTCGGCATCCATCTTCATCATCAATGTAATCAGCTTATTGTCGCCGATGTAATACGCTCGAATCCTCGGGTTTTCTTTTGCCTTTTGAAATATATCGTCGTTTGCATCACGCGTGATGTAATGTATAACAATGTTGCTGTTTGAAAGGATATTTTCAATCATACCCTTAAAATATTTATAAAAACCACTACCCTCAGAGTAAAACACCAGTTTTTTGTTCAAAACAGAAAAAAACCGCTTATAATCAGCTTTTTCTCGTTTTGCATGTTCATCGCGTTGATACCATTTTTTCTTTTTTACACCCACAGATTTGATGGCGTTTAGCTCCGCTCTGCTCGCCTCAAGGTCTTCATAGTCAATATACTTTTTGGGGCTTATCAAAAGATTTAGCACGGTGAGAATAAACACACCGTACAAATTGCCCACTACCCAATATAAGGCCACACCCGCAGGCACAAAAAGCCCCAAATACAACGACAAACCAACAGAAATAAAAGCTGTTGCATATTTTGTGAACTTCGATTGCTCGGACTGCAAAACGTTTGATTTATTTTGGGCAAAGCTTAATAAAAGTGAAGAAAGACCCGCGGCAAGCGGCACAAGCAAAGTGATCCCCAAAATATCAAAGGGAATTGACGCCAAATCAAACACTAAAAAGCCTGTGTTGATGGTTTGCACCTCGCTAAGGATGTCTGCAATGTTGGCAATGGGCACGCTTAAGAAGTCCTGCATAAACTGCGGGTTTTGCATGGCACTAAGCACGGTAATTTGGGCAGAAGCGGCCTCTTGATTTAAGCCGGTTATTTCGGCGGCTTTTGAAACCAGCAGGCTGATATCCTCAGGCGCCAATTGCAAAAGATAGGTTAAGGGGTTATATAAAACCTGAATAACCCCAATGAGCAAAAAAATTTGAATAAAAAGCGGTATCAAATCATACAGAGGACTGTAGCGCTCTTTTTTAAAAACCAGTGCACTTTCCTCGGCAATTCGCTCGCTGTCTCCATAGTAGATGGCCTTAATGCGGTTGATGCTTGGCTGAAGCTTAACCAGCTTAATAGAATTTTTATGCACCCACACAGACAAGGGCAAAAAGATGACCTTTGTAAGTAGCGTAAACACAATAATAGCCACTGCATAGTTATTTGTAAGCTGATAGCAAGCATTCATCAGCCAACCTATCGGTGAAAATAAAAATTCCACTTTTTCCTCACTCCATTTATAAAGATAAACATCCCATTTTATTCAAAAATGGAACTTTTGGAAAACAGCACAAAAGCCACCTTGCCAATGATGTCGTGCTCTGGAATGGCGCCAATGTGTCGACTGTCTTTAGAAACATCATAGTTATCCCCAAGCAAAAAAACAGCGTCCTTTGGCACAACCAAAGGACCGATAAACGAATCACTTGAGTAGCTGTGCCGCACTTGCAGTTCGCCGTCTACATACAGCCCCGTACTTGTAATTTCGACCGTTTGCCCTTGGGTTGCCACCACGCGCTTGATTAGGTGTTCGTTTAAACTATTGTTTCGATTGGTCACCACAATATCACCCAAGCTTATATCCGAAAACAATTTGTTTGTTAAAACAATGTCTCCCGATGAAAGCGCAGGCGCCATGCTATTGCCGTAAACAAAAGTAATGTTTGCCACAAAAATGTTCAAAGCCACCAGTGCCGCAATGTAACCAACAAAAACCCACTTACTTTTCAGTATCTTTTTCACTGCTGCTTTTGTCGATGATCACAATGTCCTCTTCCACTTCTTTCTTTTCATTCTCATCAATGTTTAAGGTTTTGTTTACCTTCTTTTTAATCCTGTGAAAATAGATGGCAACACCCGCACCCACCGCAATGGCTAGGCCTGCAATCGCTTGGATGGCATAGGTCATCACCGAAGGGTCGATGTATGCAAATGCAGTGGTGGAAAACACCAGGATAAGCGCCGTACTCAACAGAAAAAATTTCAAAGCCTTCATTTTTATTTCCTCCTCATTTTGCCAGCTTATTGTTTTGCATAAACTTTATATCATTTACCTAGGTGGTGTCGACACTATCTAAGTTCCTTCTATAGAATACTCTGTATCTTGCCCATCTATTTCCAAAATGTAATTTTGCGATTGCTGTGTGACGCCGTTGTTTTCGATAAAAAAGGCGAGCGTATATCGGCCGTCCTCTAAGTACTCCAAGGGAATCTCTGACAAAAAACCGCTGTTTAAATAGGACTCATTTTCATAATATTCCGCAACATCCGACCTTTGTACACGAAGGGTCGAAAACGCCGCCATTTCGCCCGTGTCATCCGTAAGCAAAAATCTTACATTTTGCGTGCTACTGTCCTCACCTTCTACTGCACCCCAGCCCTGCACAAGTAGCTTGTCTTCCACCACTTCGGGCTGTTGTAAATCAAAAAGGGCTATCGTGCCTTGCACTTCGGCCGGCGGCTGTGCTTCCGGCAAGAAGAAATCTAGATCATACTCCACTTCACTACCATCTATAAAAAGGCTATAACGGGGCGATTGTTCAATAATTCCATCGTTTTCAATAAAGAAGGTCAGTGAATACTGCCCATCTTCCAGATGTTCTGTGGGCATTTGTGCTGCAAAACCACTGTATAAATAGTCGTCGTTTTCATAAACTTCTGCAACACCCTCGCTTAAAATACACATGGTCGGAAATTCTACAATCTCCCCTTCTTCATTTGTAAGCATCATAGATACATTTTGTTGAAGGCTTTCTTTACCCTCCATGGCACCCCAGCCGTGTATACTTAAAATTTCATCGTCTATATCCACTGAGTTAAGCGCAAACATATTGGCCGTACCTTGTGCTGTGGGCAGCTGCTGCACGGAGGTGGGCACAAATTCCACATTACCCTTGATGGAATTTACCTCACCAAAGTTTCTGCCATTTTTCTCAAAAAAGATCCCAGTGGCAATAAGGCCATATGTCTGCTCGTTTTCGTAAATGTTTATACACACTTCATAAACACCGTTTTGCAGGTTTGCCACGGGAAAGCTGGCACGAAAACCGGCCTGCTCGGGAAACGTATCGATAGATAGGCGAGAAAAATGGTGCTCAAGATCCGGCCTAGCGCCAAAGTTTTGCACCTCACCCGAATAAGTTGCCTGTGCCGACCTAGCCACCATGCTGACGCTACGGCTATCGCTGTAGGTGTCTGTAGGGATAAATGCCCAGCCGTCTAAAGAGAAAATTCCCGTAAATTCGTCATATTGCAAAGGCTCAAAAGCATATTGAAGCGTTTCATTTTCTACAAAATCGGGAAAAATCACCCTTGTAAGTGCTTCGTTAGACAGTAGCCTTGCCATGATGATATTGGCAAAGATAAGCCACAGAAAAACCGCAATCATCACAACGCCGTAGATAATTTTTTTACGGTTGCGGTTCTTCATTCACATGCACCTCTACTTCCTCTAAAGTTAACCCCAATGTTTCATTTAAAAGAAGCCGCATTGTATTCACGCCGGATTGTCCTGTAATGTGCGACAAATCCTCTCCCTTATAATAAAACGCATGAAAAGGATTTCTCATGTAATCGAAGGCAAATTTCTCCGGATACGAAGGAGAGGTGGTGGCGCGCGCACCATGGTCGGACATGGTAAAAATCATGGCATTTGGGTCATTTTGCAAAATATCTTCTATCAACTGCATCATAAGTTTGGTTGCATACTTATACTGCCCAAGATAGTATTGGGGGTCTTCCCAGTTGTTTACCTCGCTATATGGCACCTCATTTCCGTTTTCGTCCACCAAAAAGGGCTGATGTGGAAAATCCA
Source organism: uncultured Oscillospiraceae bacterium (assembly GCA_964370445.1). GTDB lineage: Bacteria > Bacillota > Clostridia > Oscillospirales > Ruminococcaceae > JAAYCI01. The sequence continues at coordinate 73,361 of CAYJJK010000001.1, forward strand.
CGTGCATTAGCGTTAGGGTTGGCTGTGTAGGAGTGTTTTCTAAAGCGCCAATATACGCGGTAGCATCCGTAACCGTATCCACTGTATAAGAGGTATTGTTAGAGAAAAGTGGGTACAAAATGGTCTGTTTTACAAGCAATTCTACCACCCCTTCGCCCGATACAGTGGCCGCACCACTGTTGGCTGCCTCCAACACGGAATATTGCTCTCCATAAAAATATGTGTCAGAAAATGTGCGTATTTCATACCCAAAATCGGTTAATAACGAAAACAACTCGCCGTTATACCGAAGCTGTTCCCTGTGCGCCATGCTGTCTGTATCCTTTACAACATACTCTAAATTGACAAAATTCGTCATCACCGTGGCGGTGTTGATACTGCCGTTTAAACTGTCATACGAAATGGTAAAACCATTTTCGGTCAAAAATTCTTCTAAAACGGCATTGTCATAGTCGTAATATTCTTCCATCTGCGCAAAACCGGCATATTCATCCCACACCAAAACATACATGTTTGGCAGCCCCTGTGCGGCAGTGCCCTGTGCAGGCGACGTATCTGTTGTTTGCACCATGTTGTTTTGGCTGTTGAGTTTACTGATGATGGCAGGGGCGGCCATCACACCGTTAAACAAAATAAGCCCACCAAACACCAGTGTTAACACCAGCGGAACCTCTTTTAAAAATTTTTCGGGAATTACTTTGATAATGAGATAGATAAGGTGTGCCAAAAACACCAAAGCTATGGTAACCGTGTGCCAATACCAAAGGTTTTTGAAAAGGAAAAACATCCCCTGTTCAATTAGTGCAAAATTGAACAGCAAGATGCAAATGACAAAAGAAATCAGCACGCCCTTTATGGCATTTTTAACAAGCAACGAAGACACAATGTAAATAAACAGCCCTATAAAACTGAACACCAAAACCATCGGCAAAATCTCTAAAAAGTCCACCTCTCCTACATTATTGAAATACAGAAATAAGGCAGAAAAGCTGGAAAACATCAGCACCAGCAATATATGAAACAATAATGTTTTATTGTTTTTAATTAGTTCATTTTTAAATCGCAACAATTTTGGCATTAAATATGACGTCCTAACAATATTTTTTATTTTATCAGAAAGTTTCTGATTGGCTCACAATTATATAACAATTGGCTCACAAAGTCAACATAAAACACCGTGACAGACAGAGAAAATAATACAATGTATCACAAAAAACTACAAACCAAAGCAATACGGCATATCCTGTGGTCTTCTTCCCTTTCTTATACCATACTCTTTGTTATTTTATGATAAAAAGGAAACTGGTTAAATCTTATCTGATTTTAATCTGCAACGCAAAAGCATAGTGTTTGCCCTTTTTTTGTCTCTTACAGTTCTAAATCATACTCCACAATTTCTCCATCTATAAAAAGGCTGTAATTGGGGGATTGCTTCGTAATGCCGTTATTTTCAACAAAACAGGTAAGTTCATATCGGCCGTCCTCTATGTGCTCTAAAGGAATTTTCGACAAAAAACCGCTGTATAAATATTTATTGCTCCCTAGCTGCTGTGCAACATCCGGCCTATATAAACACATAGTTGAAAATTCTAAAATGTCTCCATCTTCACTTGTAATAAACACGGATACTGTTTGTGTATAGCTTGTATTCCATCTACTTACGCTCCAGCCTTCTATCACCAAAAGGTCATTTTCTATATCTATATAATCCAGCTCAAACATATCGGCCGTGCGGTGCGCTGTGGGCAGCTGCTGCACTTGAGCGGATACAAACTCCACATCACCCTTGATAGAATTCACCTCGGTAAACTCCCTGCCATTTTTTTTAAAAAAGCGCCCGGATCCGATAATGCCATACGCCTGCTCATTTTCATAAACGTCTATGCATAATTCATAGATGCCATTTTGTAAATTTACCACAGGAAACCTAGCACGAAAGCCGGCCTGCTCGGGAAGCACGTGAACAGACATGCGAGAAAAATGCCTCTCAAGATCCGGCCTATCACCAAAGTTTTGCACCTCGGCCGAGTAGGATGCATATGCCGACCTGAGCCGTATGTTCACACTCCGACTGTCACTGAAAGAATCTGTGGGGATAAAAGCCCAGCCGTCTAAAGTGAGTATTCCTGAAAATTCATCATATGCCAAAGGGGCTAAATGATACTGAACCGGGGCATTTTCCACTGCATTGGAAGCTCTTACTCTTAAGAATGTATCGTTGGACAGTTGTCTTGCCATGACGCTGTTGGACAAAAAAAGCCACAGAAAAACCGCAATCATCACAACGCCGTAAATAATTTTTTTAGTACGGCGGTTCTTCATTCACATACACCTCTATATCCTCAATAAGTCAAACTCATCATCTTAATTAATAAACACACACACTGTAATCACACCAAATTTTCCTGTGATACGTGACAAGTCTTTTGCATGATCCGCTGTAAGCGCCAACAACAGGTGAATGGCATACATTTTTTTAAACAATTCGCTCTTTAACAATAGCAATCCCGACATTTGAGTTTGGCATACCTACATAATTTTCATTCTTTTTGTATGAATTTACGTTATCTTATAATTTATATCACAACTCAATCACACTGTCAACTCAATTCCCTTCTTTAAAAAGGGCCCACAAAACGCCACACCCCTTTTGTGTTCTTTCTTGCGCCCTGCTCTTAATTATGCTACAATGAAAATAGATATGTCCAGCTTCCATCTAATTTAAAACAGCGAGGCGAAATCATGACGTTTGACCTTTGTTTTGTTACCTACAATTCCAAAACATGGCTTAAAAACTGTGTAGGCTCTTTTGCACGGCTAAATTATGATAAAAAAAACATCCATTTGTATTTTGCAGACAATGCCTCTAGCGATGATACTGTGGCAGTTCTGCATGAATTGCAAAAAGAGCACGCCGGTGTGTTTGGCGCTTTTGAGGTGATTGAAACAGGCAAAAACCTTGGCTTTGGCGGTGGCTCAAACCGTGCAGCCAAAGAGGGCAGCGGCAACTATGTGTTTTTGTGCAATGTCGACACCGAAATACACGAAAACGCGTTTATAGAGCTAGAGCATGCTATTTTAGAAAACGAGGATTTCAGCTGTTTTGAGCTGCGCCAGTTCCCCTATGAACATCCTAAATTTTACAACCCCATCACCTTGGAAGTGGGCTATGCCAGCGGCGCTTGCTTTGTGTTACGCCGTGATATATTTGAAACTCTTGGCGGCTTTGACGAAAGCATTTTTATGTATGCCGAAGATGTGGATCTTTCTTGGCGTGCGCGCCTTTTGGGGCACAAAATTCGCTATGTTCCAAAAGCCATTATCCAACATTACGCCTACAAATCTGCCGGCGAGGTAAAGCCTGTGCAATCGGCTGGCAGTGTGGTGGGTAGCTGGGTATTGCGTGCCAAATTTGCCCCCACCGAAAGTGTCAACGAGTGGAACCTTCATTTTAACATGGTAAAAGAACATTTTGCACAAAACCCCGACATACAGGTGCGCTACGAAGAAATGATGAGCATTGCAAAAGATAACCATGCTTCATACCGTGCTTTTTATAAAGATAACGTAAAAGATAGCACGTTTATACCGGATTTTTCCGGTTTTGATTTTTGTTTTGCCAAAAGCGGCGCTTTTTACGAAAACGAACTTCCTGCTGCAAAAAACGCCCCCTTTTTCAGTGTTTTAGTGCGCACTTACAAACGGCCGGACATTTTGCGTTTTTGCCTGCAATCTCTTTTGCAGCAAACCTACCCACATTACGAGGTGGTGGTGTGCGAAGATGGTGAAAGCCCCATTTCTGAGGCTGTTGTAAATGAATTTAAAGATAAAATGCAGGTGCAATACCACGCCATGTGCTCGGCGGCCGGGCGTTGCCTTACGGCCAACAAAGCCATTGAACTTGCTAAAGGCGACTATCTCAACATGCTGGATGACGACGATTATTTCTTCCCCGAGCATTTAGAAGTGGCGGCACGTCAAATTGAATTAAATCCCGACACACGCATGTTCACCATGGGCTCTGTGGTGATGAACATGGAATCGGACCTTGACAGCACCCTTTGCTTTAAGCCACAAGCTTTACATAATTTTGGCAAAGAGAAAATTGAAGTTTTTGATATTTTTACCGATAACCAAATGCCTATACAGGCCGTGACTTTCCACAAAAGCCTTACCGAAGAAGCCGGCGTGTTCGACAATATTTTTATCGACGGCTACGAAGACTGGGAACTGTGGGCGCGCTATATGATGCACACCAAAAATATGGTCATCCCCAAAGCAACCAGCTGTTATCGTGTACCCACGAATAGCGATTTTAGGCAAGAACGCGCCATTGCTCTTTTAAGAAACATTCCGTTGATTCGTGAAAAATTTAAAACATATGAAATTTGTATAAATGCAGGCGATTTGTTTGATATTCGCTACAACGAGGCGGCCACAAATGGCATTATAAACGAATATTCTTCGTTTTTAGAAATGCGGAATCTCTATGAGCAAACCGTGCACTCCAATACTTGGCGTAAAACAAACGGCCTACGAAAAGCTGCGGCCACCATTTGGCGAAACCTTTTAATTTTTTCAAACCATCTATACGGCCCGTGCGAATTCACAAACCTTCACGATGTGCCGGTTTCAGAGCTTATGTCCTTCACAACGCAAACACGCAAATCTTTGGTGTGGCGTCTTGCACAAAAACTGGCCAACCGCCGTGCAAAACCATAGGCGCCTTCGTTTTATGATGTGCTTACTTTTTTTAAAAAAGCACCCACCACCTTGCTAAAAGGTGATGGGTGCTTTTTTCGCCCCTACCCTATTGAGACTTAGGGTTTTAGTACTATTACACGGCCGGCCCTACGGCACATACCAATAATTCATATCCACTCGGCCCGAAATGCCCGGCACAGTACCGTTGCTGGTATACTGCCAAAACTCGGGGGCAGGACTCCAGCCGCCTTTAGAATCAGGCGTGGTGGTGGGTGTATTGCCGTTTGGCCAATACGCAAGCCAGAACGAATATCCCTCGGCCTGAAGCTGATTTGCGTTAAACACATTGGTAGACCAACTTTTGTCGCTGTAAAAGCCCGTTTTGTAGCCGGCATTGTCCAGCATCACCATGGCTGTGCGCAGGGCATTGGTGCGTGTATCATAACTTGTGCCTTGGCTTAAAATATACTGTGTTCTGTCGTCTTCATAGTCCATAAACACCGGCAGTTCGTATACAATACCCTCTGCCCTGTGTTGTTGTATCACGGGATGTGAAAGGAAATAGTTCACTTCACGTGCCGCACGCGCTTCGTCATACGCATACGAGAACAGATAGGCGCCCACGTCAATGCCGTGCGCCCTGGCCTGACGGATGTTATAGTCGTACAGTGGATCGATGGCATAATCGCCGTTTGACCAAGTGAGCATGCGGATAATGGCAAACTCAATGCCACTGGCCGCAACAGCCGCCCAATCGATGTTTCCTTGATACTGCGAAACGTCAATGCCTTTTAAAATAGAACCACTGGCATGAAGCGAATTGTCTATATATCCTGTTTTTTCATCGAAATAATACGTTACACCGTTAATGGTTTGCTGGCCAAACAACATGCCATTGCTCGCATCATAGTAAGCTGTGTTTCCGTTTGGCAACTGGGTAAAACCAAGGTGGCGGTCACCTGTTATGATATCGTAGTACCAGCGTTTACCGCTTAAATCGGTAAACTCGCCAAGGTGCATACCAACGCCCCCATCAAAATA
>CAYJJK010000002.1:0-5614 GCA_964370445.1 uncultured Oscillospiraceae bacterium
CTAATTTTTAACATAATTTTGTCCAAAGACATATAAGGACTAGATGAATTTTATTATATCACAAGAAAAAACGCACTGCAAGAAACCTTGATATTTTTTACTTTTTGCCGAAAATACATAGTATGTTATGAGCCATATGAAGCCTGTTTGATAGACCATGAGGCTCCTGCCCACGCTCTGCCACTTTTGCAAAAGATAACAAAACACATTGTGTAAAAAACCGCCCTAACATTAGAACGCCAACCTTTGTTTATGCGGCCAAGATATTTTAGGCTCATTCTTTGTAGACAAAGCAAAGCCCCGGCGAAACATAGTTTCACCGGGGAAATAGCCATGTAACTTTTAAAAATTAAGCAGCGGCAAGGGTAGCCTCAGCTTCTTCTTGCTCAAACTCGTTGGGCACATCAAGGTCGCCTGCGATGATGGCGGCTTCGGTGTCTGCTGCTGCTGCAAGGATTTCCTCAGAAAGGGTTTCTTCCACTGCGGTGTTCCACTCATAGTATACAGCACCGCTCTCCATGGTGTAGAACTGGATTTCAGCAGGCATTTCACCGGCCAAAGCACGCTGGGTGGCATCCTCATACATAACAGTATAATCGCCGAATACATTCATAATCACTTGCTCGGGAGCTTGGGAAGTGAAGTCACCAAGGCAGCCAATGGCATAGGTGCCTTCGCTCTCAGAAACTGCTTTCAAAGCGCCGGCTTGACCTTCATTAGAGTTCGACAAAATCACGTCGGCTCCGTTTTGAATTTGGTTCAAAGTGGTTTCATAAGCTTCGTTGGAATCAGGGCTGCTCAAAACAGCTTGTTGGACGTCTATGTCAGGGTTTACACTCACTGCACCAAGAGCAAAGCCGGTGGTGGTTTTTGTGTAAGACGGATAATCACCGCCCAATGTAATGCCAATACCATCAATGCCGTCCATCATGGCAGACACAACACCTGCAACATACATACCTTCTTCTAGGCAGATGATCAGCGGAACTTGGTTGTCGCTTACAATATCGCCGCCCACGGTGTAGAACATGGTGTCGGGATAATCGGCCACAAACTCTGCAAACGGAGCTGCGCACTGGCCGCCATGGCCAAATACGATGTCATAGCCGTCTTCGGCCATGATTTCACCCTCTTGCTTGATAAGCTCGGAAGTGCCAGCTTCTACAACTGCCACAGAATAACCATAGGTATCTTCAAGGTAACGGCCAGCTTCTGCAGCCGATTGACTAAAACCACCATCGGTGGGCGAGCCAGGAATCAAAATACCAATTTGTACGTCGCCACCTTCAGCGGCAGCCTCTTCGCCACCCTCCTCGGCAGCAGCTTCACTTGTTGCGGCTTCGCTGGTTGCAGCTGCACTTTCAGCAGTGCTTTCGGCAGTGCCACCACAAGCGGCAAGGGCAGATACCATCAAAATAGCCAGAATCAGGGATAGAGCTTTTTTCATGTTCGTTCCTCCTACAAAATTGTGTTTATATACAAAACCCGCCAGGGTGGCAGGTGTGCAACAAAGTGTTGGTTGGTAGGGGGGTGCTGTGTTGTAATACAAATAATTGTGCAAACCATCAAATTATCAACTCACGAAAAAAATCGTTGGCACAAGTGTAGCACAAAACGTTGCATAATTACAATATAAAAACCAAAAAATTGACATTGCGCTGAATAATGCTTCCATATTTTATGCATTTTGCCAGAAATCTTCAAAAGGGATTTCCACATATTCTTTTGTCCTATGTATTACAAAAAAACTTCCTCTTTTATAATACATTATAGCATGGTATTCTAAAACAAAGATGGGCATGCTACAACACTTTGCATGCCCATCTTTGTTTATGCGGTTAGATATTTTGCCAAACCTGTTTTGGGCAAAGCAAAACCCCGGCAAAACTAATTTTACCGGGGTTTCATCACAATGTTTTAAAATTATTCGCCGGCAAGTGTAGCCTCAGCAGCGTCTTGCTCAAACTCGTTGGGAACATCAATTTCACCAGCGATGATGGCAGCTTCGGTTTCTTCAGCAGCAGCAATTATTTCTTCAGGAAGAGTGTCTCTTACTGCGTCATTCCACTCATAGTAAACTGCGCCAGTCTCGAGAGTGTAGAACTGGGTTTCTGCAGGCATGTCGTCAGCCAAAGCGCGCTGTGTGGCATCGCTATACATGGTGGTATAATCGCCGAATGTGTTGATGATCACTTGCTCGGGTGCTTGCGAGGTGAAATCACCAAGGCAACCAATTGCATAGACACCCTCGCTCTCGGACACAGCCTTCAATGCGCCGGCTTGGCCCTCATTGGAGTTCGACAAAATTGCACCAGCACCGTTTTGGATTTGGTTCAAAGTGGTCTCATAAGCTTCGTTGGCATCAGGGCTGCTCAAAACAGCTTGTAAAATTTCAATGTCGGGGTTCACGCTATGTGCACCAAGTGCCCAACCGGTGGTGGTTTTGGTGTAAGCTGGGAAATCGCCACCCAAAGTGATACCAATGGTATCCATATCGTCCATCATAGCGGTAACAACACCGGCAATGTATGTAGCTTCTTCCAAGCACAGGATCAACGGAATTTGGTTTTCAGCCACGATGTCGCCGCCCACAGTGTAGAACATGGTGTCGGGATAATCGGCCACAAACTCTGCAAACGGGGCTGCGCACTGGCCACCATGGCCAAACACAACATCATAACCGTCTTCGCCCATAATTTCGCCTTCTTGTTTGATCACTTCAGAAGTGCCAGCTTCTACAACTGCCACAGAAAAACCATAGGTTTCTTCAAGGTAACGGCCAGCTTCTGCAGCTGATTGGCTAAATCCACCATCAGTGGGCGAACCGGGAATCAAAATACCAATTTGTACATCGCCACCTTCAGCAGCAGCCTCTTCGCCACCCTCCCCAGCAGCAGATCCGCTGGTTGCAGCTGCGCTTTCGGCAGTGCTATCGGCTGTGCCGCCGCAAGCAGCCAAAGTGCCCATCAGCAAAATAGCCAGAATCAAAGATAGACCTTTTTTCATGTTTATTCCTCCTACAGAATATGTGTTTGTATGCAAAACCCGCCATTATGACGAGTGTGCAGCAAAATGTTGATTGCTTTGGATATTTCTTTGTACTACAAAATTCGAACCAAATCACTAAATTATCCTATACGCAAAAAAATCTCAACGAAAATAAGCATAGCACATATCCTCACACAATTTCAACATAAATATTAATAAATTGACTTTACGCCGAATATAGATATAATATTGCCTATATTTTAGCCACAATGTATATAACAATCCGTTCCTTCTTGCTTTTAACCTATGTACTACAACATTGTTCTATATTGTTCTATTGCGTCATTTATGTACTTGTTGTGTGTCAAAGCAAAAACAAACATACACAAAAACTTTGTTGCCTAATACAAAAATGTGCTCCGTGGCCAAATTTACTGCCCTATTTTTTATATGACAAAAAAATAACCAGACCCTTTTGCAGATACAGCCGTTTGTAGTATAATACAATCGAAAAGTAAAAAGGAGATTCATTATGCAAAAGCAAAACGATGACCGACGTATGGAAGAGGAAATGCGAACATTTGCACCGGGATCACCACTGCTTTTGCAGGTGTGCTGTGCCCCGTGCGCCAGCCGCGCAATTGAACGTTTAAGCAACCATTTTGCATTAACCTTGCTATACTACAACCCTAATATTGGGCCCAAAGAGGAGTACGATTTGCGACTTGCCTCGTTTACACCACTTCTTTCTGCAATGCAAACAACATATCCTGTGCGCTTGGAAGAAGGGCCATACCACAGCGAGCAGTTTTTGCAATTGGCGCGGCCCTTTAAAGACGAAATGGAAGGTGGGCAGCGCTGTGCTGTGTGCTTTGCTTTACGGCTGGAATATGCAGCAGAACAGGCAAAACAGCGTGGGTTCGCATGCTTTGCAAGCTCTTTAAGCGTAGGGCCACGAAAAAACGCTGCACAAATCAATGAAATCGGGCTACAATATGCACAAAAACACAGCACGGTATATTTGCCAAGTGATCTAAAAAAACAAGATGGCTATCGGCGCAGCGTTCAAATTAGCAAAGAACTTTCCCTATATCGTCAAAATTATTGCGGCTGTGTGTATAGCATGCCCAAAAAAACACCTTAAGACAAATAGGGCAAAACCACAGCCCATTGCTGCAGCAGACACACAAGGTTACACGCTGCGTTGGCCGCACTTGTGCTGGGTACACGCACAACCGGCACAGACAGCATTGCCTTGCAGTAGCGTTTGTATAATGTGTGCGCTGCACTACCATTGCAAAACACGGCCTCGATAGGACTGCTTTGTAGTATAAGGTGGATCGGGTTCGGTTTTGGGTTTTTAATAGAACTATCGGCAGCGCCTTTTATATCACAGCTTTCTAAAACATCCCATAAAGCTATATTTTTATCTTGCAATAAGGCAATTTTGTCAACTTTTGTTTTAGGGCATGGCGTGCCGCAAAGTGTGGAAATCAATGGCCAAAATCGATTTTGCGGATGCCCGTAATAAAACCCCGTTTCAAAACTTTTGGGCGAAGGGTATGTCCCCAGGATTAAAACACGTGATTTTTCGTTGTAGATAGGCTCAAATCCGGGATCTTGTCCGCGCAAACCTGTCTGTTGCATAAAAAACCTCCCTTTTGCAGCTTTTGCAAAGTTGTACACACGCCAGTGTAACAAAATCGGCATATGATACAGTTGTGTTACAAATTGATGTCAAAAAACTCAAATATCCTTTCAGCAACGCATACAGAGATCTATTCTGTTACCTTTATAAGGTATTATAAGCGGTTTGGTGCTGTGAAGCTGTATTCCGCATAAAAGAACAAGGCAAAAAACCCTTTTAGGTGAAAAAAACACACGTTAATATTATACGATGATTCGATATAAATCGAGCACGCCTTTTATTCATAAATTATTTACAAATTTATTTTTCGAATTTTCGGTTTTATATCTTGACATTTGATGTCGAAAAGGTTACAATTTAATTGCAAGAAAGTTACAGCCAGAAACTTTCTCGCGTATGAGTGCAAACTTTTTTCATGATGCGGCCCTCCTCCTCCGGTTGTATAGAGTTACAACTGTCAGGTCCGCAAAAAAACTCCTTGTAAGCAGAAAACTCCGCTACTCCCAGCGGGGTTTTTTGTTTTCTTCGCGGGGGGTATATCACACCAATCGGCAATCACATTAATATGGCACACAAGGGGTTTTCTTTTCGGCAAAGCTATGTTACGATGAATGTAAACAAGCTATGTAAAAGGAACAATAACGGAAAGGAACACTATATATGGCAATGATATTTAAAGAGCCCAGCCGCACATTTGGAGAATATTTGCTGGTGCCGGGGTATTCCTCGGTTGACTGTACACCGCAGGCTGTGAGCCTAAAAACACCCGTAGCACGGTTTAATAAGGGGGAAGAGCCACCCCTTTCGATGAACATCCCCATGACAAGCGCCATCATGCAAAGCGTTTCAGGTGTAAAAACAGCTATTGCGTTAGCCATTGAAGGTGGCATCAGTTTTTTGTATTGTAGCCAAACCGTAGAAGAACAAGCGGATATGGTGCGTCATGTAAAGGGATATAAAAAAGGGTTTGTCACTTCA
>CAYJJK010000002.1:5624-13174 GCA_964370445.1 uncultured Oscillospiraceae bacterium
AACACCAACATTCGGCCTGATGCAACACTGGCCGATGTATTGGAGCTTCGGAAAACAACGGGGCATTCCACGGCAGCCGTTACCGATGACGGCAGTGCCCACGGAAAATTGCTTGGCATGGTCACCTCGCGCGATTATCGCGTATCGAGGATGGATCCCTCTGAAAAAGTGGAAAATTTTATGACACCGTTTGATCAATTGGTATCGGCCCCCGCCACCACCACACTTAAAGAAGCAAACGATATTATTTGGGATAACAAAGTAAATACCTTGCCTTTGGTAGACGAAAACCAAAACCTTGTGTATTTGGTTTTTCGAAAAGACTATGATTCCCATAAAGAAAATATAAACGAACTTTTGGATAAAAACAAGAGCTACATTGTAGGAGCTGGCATCAATACACGCGACTATGAACAGCGCGTGCCGGCACTGGTAGAAGCCGGGGCCGATATTCTGTGCATCGATTCAAGCGAAGGATATTCCGAATGGCAAAAACGCACCTTGAACTGGGTGCGCGCAAAATATGGCACCGGGGTTAAAGTGGGCGCCGGAAATGTAGTGGACGCCGAGGGCTTTCGCTTTTTAGCCGATTGTGGTGCCGATTTTATAAAAGTGGGCATCGGTGGTGGTAGCATTTGTATCACTCGCGAACAAAAAGGAATTGGCCGCGGCCAGGCTACCTCTGTTATTGAAGTGGCAAAGGCGCGTGACGAATATTTTGAAGAAACGGGCGTTTATGTGCCCATTTGCTCGGACGGCGGCATTGTGCACGATTATCATATCACATTGGCTTTGGCTATGGGTGCTGATTTTGTGATGCTTGGGCGCTATTTTTCGCGCTTTGACGAAAGCCCCACCAACCGTCTTTTGCTAGGCGGTAGTTATGTGAAAGAATATTGGGGCGAGGGTAGCAATCGCGCACGCAACTGGCAACGCTATGATTTGGGTGCAGGAGAAAAACTAGGCTTTGAAGAAGGCGTAGATAGCTATGTGCCCTATGCCGGCAGCCTAAAAGACAATGTTTCGGCCAGCCTGTATAAACTGCGTAGCACCATGTGCAACTGTGGCGTTCTCTCTCTCTCAGACTTACGCAAAAACGCACGTCTCACCCTTGTATCCTCCACAAGCATCATCGAGGGCGGCAGCCATGACGTAATTTTAAAGGATAAAACAGAATAAGGCTACTTTTGATAAAGACCTTACCCCCCTTTCTTCGAAAGAAATGGGGGGTTCAAACTTCCCCCAAAAAACTTTTATATAAGGCCGATTCTACAAAACGATTTGCAAAGCGAATTTAATTATGCGAAGCAATAACCAAACCAAACAAAACCGCCGAGATAGTCTCCAGGCGGTCTTCCTATGCAAAATATGCAAAGTGTAAGGCGGCAGCTCTATGTCTTACTCCAAAATCTCTCCATCCAAAAGTGCCGAAATGATGGCAGCATGGTATCGGTCTATCATATACTTCAGGGTGTCCTCTACAGTTGTGAGGGATGGTAGCGTGCAGGGCCAAGAGACTGTGCACAAGAGGGAGAGCAGTGTTTCGCCTGCCGCAAGGGTTTCTGCCGGCGTAAGCAGTTGCCACATCAGTTGATCCAAAAGGTGTGCGTAAAGTGATGAATAAACAAGGGGTTTGCTTTGCGCAGAGAAGGTTTCAAGATGACCAATAAACTGCGGCTTCTCCAATGTACCGCCGTTCTTTTTGTAGCTGTGAAAAAGGCTATTTTGTGTTACACCAAACCGCTGCATGCGCCGCAATACGTTATGTTGTGATTGTTTTGTAAGATTTGTTTGTTTGCAAAGGGTTTCTTCTAAAGCGTCTTTTACACAAGCTGCGATAAGCTGGCCCAGTTTACTATGCTTTCCGGCATTTGTAAGTGTTAGGGGTGACGATGGGTTTGCCACCACAATAATACCATCGGTACCGGTTCCTGTTGCAAGACCCATAGAATATCGGCTTTGTGCAAGCAACTCTTGCAACATGGCAGTTTTTGCCTCAGTGGCTGTAACAATCACTCGTGCAAGGGTACCTTTTGGAAGGTTTGCATCAATAAACAGCAAGATATTAATGGTACCAAGCGTAGCACTTTGGGGCGAAGTTTCCTCGCTTTCGTCCCAAGTGGCTTCATCACCTACACGCCCGCCATTGATGTCCACACCGCCCGTGACAACCGCTGCAACATGAATTCCATTATAATGTTGCGTTTTAATGCTGGCATTTTCCATATCGGCCGCGGTGGTAAGTCCTGAGGTAGTTGCAGCGTTAAGCCCAAGTTCTTCTGCGATAACGCGCAGGTGCTCTTGATAGGTGGGCGCTTTTAGCGTATAGGGCATACCTGCGCCTTCTTTTCCATCATGGTTGAACACATGTGTAAGATTTTCTGTGTAGCCGCCGTTTAACAATGAGGTAGAAAGCACCGCGCGTTTTCCTTTAAAACACACCACAAGTGATTTTTGATATAGGTGCAGGTCGTCCCCATTTTCAAATGTGAATAAGCGCATCATTGTGTTCTCCATTTCAGCGATTTTGCTGCAACGCAGCTAGCTGTGTATTCAGTTTTTCTTCATGATCTTGCAAATTATACGAAATAAGCTCATGAACCAAATACTCAGGGGCAATGGTTTTAAGCAGCTTAATAACGCCGCTGCAGCTAAACGGCAGATGCGCATCCACCTTAAAAATATAGTCAAACACTTCGATGTTTTGGGGCGGATTTTTCTGCATCTCTTTTACATACTCACCACTCAAAGTTTGATGCAAATGCATGCCACGCGTAAATTGCCTTAGGGTTTTGTCGTTCTCAACCGTACGCAAAATAAAATCAATGGCTTCATCTTGCGTTCGAAGTTCCCGGTTTGTGTGCAAAAGATGCCCAGCATCCAGCATAATGCCTTTTTTATCATACTCGATGTTATCCATCAACAAAGCAGTGATGCATGGGTTTTCAAGGTTGAACCCCGCCCACCATAGGTTTTCGCATAAAAAATGAAACGAGTAGTTTTTATGGCGAAGCAATGTATTGATAAGCTGACAAGCAGCCAAAACCACCGCTTCATCCGTGTGCCTGCGCTGTTGTAAAAAAATATCTTCCGGTGCAATTTCGCACACATGAAACACCACATACTCGGCGCCAATGTCCTGCGCAAATTGCAATTGCCTCGATAATTTTTGTAGCATTTCCTCTTTTGTAGCACTGCCATATACGCTCCGCAATTGCTGCTCACTTGAATAGCGTTGCAAAAACAACTCATCCTCCTGCCAAAGTGCCAAAAATGCGGGTGAACATCGTAAATGCACACCCACAATGCTACACTCGCCTAAGTGGGCATGCATCACAGGATCATCCTCTAAAAACATCACCTCTAAACCATGCAGCCCCTTTTGCACATAAAAATTGTGCAATTCTTCTCCATTTGCATAACGCCCTAAATCATACGGAGACGTAGTGATGTTTAACAGGCTCTTCATGTTGCTTCCTTTCCTTCACCGACCATGCGGCAAAGACCTCAAGACTATCCATAGCACAAAGCCTTACTTTTTGGCAAAAAGTTTGCTTTAAAATTTCATTTTGCTTTTTAGCGCAAAACACCTTTAAAAAAATTCACCCTTGCGATTTTGTAAAGAGCATGCCTACACCGCACGTGCCCTAATCCAAAGTTATTTAAAATTTTTCAACATTTAAGCCTAAAATCTAAGCTCACGCCCTTCAATCACCCTCCGCCGCTAAAATTTCAAATGCACGTGCATAAATTTCAATTGCTGTTTTCAAATTTTGCACGCTTAAACATTCGTTAGGTGCGTGCTCGGTAGACGGCGCGCCGGGCAACGACGCACCAAATGCAAGAATATTGTTCATGCTTCTAGCAAAAGTGGCACCACCACTGGTTTTGGGCTGTGTATCATCATTTGTTACATCGCGGTAAGCACGCATTAAAGCTTGCACCAGAGTTGCATCTTTGGGCAAGTATAATGGTTGTAAATACGTTAGTTCTTCAAGAGTAAGGCCGTAATCGTTGGCCGTTTGTTTCAGCGGTGTTTCAATTTGCGTGCGCGAAAATGTGGCCGGAAACCGGATATCAATACTGACACTTTGGCTTTCGATATCAAAATTTGCCGTACCAAGATTTAAGGTAAGCGCACCGGTGTCTTCATCTTGCACATCACCAAAAATGGCAACCCCTGTGGCATCACTTGCTTTTTCGCATACAAACCGCAACAAAGTGCCGTCTTGCCCACAACGGTGCAGCGCTTCGCACAGGCGCGTAATGGCGTTTTCGCCCTGCGGCGCATCTTTGGCATGCATCGCCTTACCCTTCGCACGCAAAATATCTCCTTCGTGCTCAAAGGGGTATGCATATGCTTGCATGGCAGAGGCCAATTCATCGGTATAAAGAGTTTCGGCCATGCTTGGCACAGCATTGATTGCACTGCCGCCCGTCAATACAAAAGTGCCAGGCTCAGCCGCTGATAAACGGTATTGTAAAACCCCTTTTTCTGCGTAGATAAGAGGAAAGGATGAATCTGGCGTAATGCCAAATGTGGGCAGTTCCTCACATTCTATATAACGATGCACACACCGCCAGTGGCTTTCTTCATCGGTGCAAATGATAAACCGAACCCTCGTTTTTAACACTGCACCGCTTTTTAACAAAAGGTATAGACCATACATCGCCGCTAGCATAGGGCCTTTATCGTCTTGCACTCCTCGCGCATACAAAAATCCGTCGCGTTCACTTAGGGTAAATGGTGGGCTACACCATAGGGTTTCATCACCAACCGGCACAACGTCCACATGTCCTAAAACGCCAAAAAGTTCTTTTCCTTCGCCAATTTCGGCATACCCATAATATCCTTCTTCATCGATATAGGTATGAAACCCCAATTCTTCTGCAATAGAAAGCATGGCACACAGGGCATTGTGTACATGTGTGCCCATCGGCATTCCGGGCTGTGCATCACCGTTGACACTTGGAATGGCCACAAGTGTTGCAAGATGGCTTTTGAAGCTCTGGAAAGATTGATCAATCAATGGTTTTACTGGGTGATGTTGCATACATTATGCCTCCTTTTTCATTGGGTTTTTGTTTTTATTATACCCCACAGGCTACACATACACAAGAAAAAGGCAGAACCTCTTTGCGAATATGCCACGCTTTTGGTATACTAATTTACGAGAATGCAAAAGGAGGTTCCCCCTGTGAACGAATGGTTTTCGCTTGCCAAAGCACGGCAAGACAAATGGACAAAGGTGTTATATCATTTACACCAAAACCCTGAGCTTAGTTTTGAAGAAGTAGAAACGACGAAGTTGATTCAAGAAAAAGTGCAGGAGCTGGGCGCAGAAATATTACCACTTGGGATGAAAACAGGTGTTTTATGCCTTCTACGTGGCGCAAAACCGGGGCCGCTTGTGGCTCTACGTGCCGATATTGACGCCATCGCTGAAACGGATTGTGGCATGGGGCCCGTCCGCTCGCAAAAAGCGGGGGTAATGCATGCGTGCGGACACGACTTGCATACCTGCACAGTGCTGATGGCGCTGGAGCTTTTAGCCCTAAAAAAAGACGAACTATGTGGCGATGTGGCATTTATTTTTCAGCCGGCTGAAGAGGTGACACAGGGAGCCAAAAGCATGGTGGAAAATGGGTTATGGAAGGCACTTCCCCAAAAACCCACCGGTATATTTTCTTTACATGCGGCATCATTTGCCGCGGGTGAAGTAGGTGCACGCTCGGGTGCTGTGGCCGCTTCTAAAACGCATTTTCGCATTGAGGTGAAAGGGCAAGGTGGGCAAGGCGGATTTCCACATGAATGTGTGGACCCCATTGTGGCGGGCGCTGCTTTAATAGAAGCGATTCAAACCATTGTCAGCCGCAATGCCGACCCACGCAAGGCGCTTGTGTGTGCGGTATACAACGTGCATGCAGGCGAGCACGAATTTTTTGTTACCGATACCTTACGTCTAAGTGGATCTGTGCGTGCGCTAGACAAAGACACCGCCGAAATGGCTATGGTTCGCGTGCAAGAATTGTGCGATAATTTGTCAAAGGCTTATGCTTGCACTGCAAAGCTGGAATGGATACCGCATGTCCCCGTTTTACACAACGATAAAAAACTTACCGAGGTAGCACGAAAAGCCGCAGCGATGGTGCTTGGCGAAAACCACGTGCTTTCTCCGCCCGCAATGCTCGGGTCTGATGATTTTTCGATATTTGGAGAAACCGTGCCAATTTTTTATTTTCAGTTGGGTGCCATGCAGGAAAACGGCCCATTTCACCCCTTGCACAGCAACGCATTTTGCACCAACCCCGATGCCATCAGCGTGGGTGGCGCTGTGCTTGCACAGGCTGTTAGCCTACAGTTGGCTCAAGGATAATTGGGCCAAACAGCCTACTATAAAACAATAAAAGACGTTCATAGGAGGAACTATAACTTGAGTAAAATTATCAGCGCTATGGAAGCGGCAAAAAAAATACCCAAAGGCGCCAGCATTATGGTGGGTGGGTTTATGGGATGCGGCAGTCCACACAGCATTTTGCAAGCCCTTTCAGAGCTTAAAACAAACGAATTAACAATTATTGCGAACGATGCAGGCAAGCCAAATGGGCCCGATGGCAGTGCTTATTATTCTGTGGCAAAACTTGTGGCCAACCGCCAGGTGAAAAAAATTTATGCAACACATGTGGGGCTAAACCCCGAGGTAGCACAGCAAATGCAAGAGGGGTGCCTAGAGGTGGTGTTGGTGCCACAGGGCAGCATGGCCGAAATGATTCGTGCAGGTGGTGCAGGGCTTGGCGGTATTTTAACGCCAACGGGACGCGGCACTGTGGTGGAGGAAAGCGATTTTGTACATAGTGTAATCACAATAGACGGTGTAGATTACTTATTAAAACGTCCCTTACGTGCCGATTTTGCGCTCATTGCGGGGCATACCATCGATGAGAGCGGGAATATTTGGTATAAAGGAAGCACGCGAAATTTCAATGTAGTGATGGCCATGGCCGCAGACGTAGTAATGGCCGAAGCCGAAGAGATTGTGCCACTGGGTGCTATCGAGCCGGAAAACGTAGTGACGGGAAATATTCTAGTGGATTATATCGTGAATGGAGGCAAAAAATAAATGGAAAAAAGCCAAATTAAAACCTTCATTGCAAAGCGTGTTGCTAAAGAATTGAAAAACGGCGACGTGGTAAATTTGGGAATTGGATTACCCACACTGGTACCAAATTATCTGCCGAGTGGCACCAAAGTAAGTCTGCAAACTGAAAACGGAATTTTGGGTGCAGGGCCTGCGCCAAGCCCAGGCGAAGAACAACCATTTCATGTGGTGAATGCAGGCGGATTACCCGCTAGCGTAGAGCTGGGCGGAAGTTGTATCGATAGCGCTACCTCATTTGCACTGATTCGTGGAGGGCATGTGGATTGCACAGTACTGGGCGCTTTGGAGGTAGACGAACAAGGGAACCTGGCCAATTGGATTATTCCCGGAGAGAAGGTGCCCGGCATGGGCGGCGCTATGGATTTAGTAGTAGGTGCAAAAAAAGTAATT
>CAYJJK010000002.1:13184-13493 GCA_964370445.1 uncultured Oscillospiraceae bacterium
AAAAATTCTAAAAACATGTAATCTACCGTTTACAGCCGTGAATTGTGTGGATATGATTATTACAGAAATGGCTGTTTTAAAAGTGGAACCACACGGCCTTGTGCTAACTGAATATAACCCAGAATTCTCACTGGAAGAAATTCAAGCAGCAAGTGAAGCAACACTACACATTAGCGATACAGCAAAACCAATGAGCTAACATTTAACCTCTTAACACTTTGCCTGCCAAGGTTGTGGTGCTCTGCCAAAAGCACTTATCTTGCATGAATAGAGAGTTCATAAACTTTCGTCCGTGCTCACGCATCGTTT
>CAYJJK010000002.1:13503-13923 GCA_964370445.1 uncultured Oscillospiraceae bacterium
ATGCTCAACCCAATGGCTTGTCACAAAGTTTTTACTTTGTGACATTTTTTAATTACACTTTTTGCCAATAAAGCCGCCGAAAAATATCCCGGCGGTTTCGTTTTTCATCGTTAGCGTATTTAAATTCACTATATTGCAAATCCATCTATCATAAAGCTGCCCTTGTATAAAAATTTTTGGGGAGGAGGAAAATTTAAACCTGTGTTTTCTTTCAAAAAAACACAGGTTTAATGTCATCAAGCGAGCCTTCTATATAGCAAAAATCATTCCATCCAATCGTCTACAATCACTTCGTTCGTTTTGCGCAAGCTTTCTTCTCCCTGTTCGTTTAGCTCTTTTTCAAGCAAGGTAAACAGGCAATCCACAATACATAAAAGTGCGATAAGGAGCGCTAAAGTAGCCGATACGCTAGAGCCCATA
>CAYJJK010000002.1:13933-77928 GCA_964370445.1 uncultured Oscillospiraceae bacterium
TTGCCATATCCACGGTGCTGCGTTTACTTCCTGTTAAATCAATTGCCACCACAACATCATTTTCATCTACCAAACTCAGTTGCATGCGTTGAAAACGGCGATCTTGCGTATGTTCTACCGGCAAACCTAAGCGCAACAATTTTTGGTAGAGGTCAATCATCACGGCAGATACCGCACCCTCACCAATTAAAATAATTTTTCGACGATTCAGCAAAAGCTTTGTTGCATTGTCCATCACATCATTATCCAATAGTAGGATGGTATCTTGACAAGCTTGCGCATTTGAGCTACAAATACGCTGAATAAGGTGTTCTGTGGTATCGCCCGTATCCTCTTTTGTAGCTTCGCTCACCACAAGCCCGGAGTGAATATCTTTTATTGCGGACACATGAAAATCCTTAAACCCATTATAGCCAAGACGTTTACAAAACCGCGTTACAGTGGCATTGCTGGCACCTGCTTGTTCTGCGATGGTGTTTACAGAAAGGGTATCCACATTATCGATATTTTTCAAAAGGATATCGGCAATGCGCTTTTCTGTGGGCATTAAGCGTCGGTAGTTCATGTTGATGCGCATATATGCGCCATTTTTCACGGTTCCCATAAACAGCTCCTCGCCATAATAATATAAGTCTACTCTTATAATTTCATAAAACAGAAGTTTTGTCAAAGCAAAATTGCATAATTTTGTAAAAACACCATTGACGAAATAGGACATATAACGGATAATGAGAAAAACAAAGAGGAGAAACCAAATGACGCAATCAGTTTTGGTAACCGGTGGCGAAGGAACCTGTGCAGTGCACATGCAAGCCATATTATGTGGTGCAGACTTGAACGTTTCTGTAACAGGTGGTAGCAAGCCACATGTTGGCACCTGTGTTTTGGCAGTGCCGCGTGCCAGCTTAAAAAACGCAAGCAAGCGCTCAGCCACCGTGAGCGTGCTCAATGTTCAATCTCATAAAGATGACGTTGTGGCAACAAAAGTTGCACATACACTTGCAGCACATTTCAATTGTGTAGTCTGCCTAAGCGCCGGACTGCACATAGATAACGCCGGCGAAAATGACATCGCACTGTTGCTAAAAAACACAGAGCATGCTCAACAAAAGCTTATACAGCAGCTGGAGCTCATAAAATACGATAATCCTGACACATAAACATTTACATGACTCTTTTTAGGAAGGTGCCTTATTTTTTAAAGCACGCTTACACTGCCACCCCTAGCAGAACCATTTAAAAAACTTTGGCGATTACAACCACAAACATTCTGCGGTTGTAATCAGCCAAAGTTTTTTTGCACTCAACATCGGTACTTTCGCATATAAAGCACCTACTGCTATTAAATCAATAGCGTGTTTTTATATTTATTGGCACAATTTTAAAAAATTTCAAAAATCAGCACAGCTTAAGGTGTCACAAACAAGTCTTAAAAACAACTTCTTTTCAGCTGTCTTCATCACCGTTAGGCGGATTTTTGGGTAGCAGATGCTTTTTTAAAGCCGAGAGTAACTCTTTTATAAACGGCGGAAATTGCGCCCCGAGCTTTTCGGCATTTTCAAATAGGCTTCCAATCTCCGTAAGGATATACCACCCTAAAACCAACGCACTTACGGGCATTGTATAATCGAATGGCAGGCTTACGGCGGGCACATATTGCAAAATAAGGCCAAGCAACAAATCCAACACAGCCGCACCTAATACAAATAATATCATGCCACCTTTTCCAGCAAGGCCTTCCCGCGCGGCTTGGCTATTCCACTGCCCGCTACGTTTTGCCGCAATGCTACCGGAAAGGTAATCCAGCGCCATACACAGCACCCACAACACCACCATCCACCCAAAATACCCCCACAATGCGCTAAAAAATGCCCCCACACCGGCAATGGCTACCTTTATTGAAATCGCATGATCTTGCATGTTCCGTCGCCCCCTTTTCCTCTTTATAATAACCCTATTTTGGTTTTTCTGGTTAAAAATCCAATGGATTTTACAGTTCACAACCCACCGAAAGTTGCTTTGCTTGCTCTTGCAAACGTTGCACATCCCCGCTCGATGCCGGGCCAATGCTCAACATCCAGCGATTATGAGCTGTTTTTTCTTCTTTGCACGGCAACTTCAAAGAGGAAGCTAATCGGGTGAAGATATCTTTATCTCCACTGCTTAAATGCCCTACTGTCACCAATTGCAAAGTGCTTTGGGTGGTTGATGCTTTTTGTGTTTCTTGTGTCTTATCAAGATTATTGTTGCCAGGGTGTGTGCCCGCTTGGTTTGGCACTTCTGTAAACTGTGCCGGCGGCACAGCCTCCCATTTACCAGCATTGTATCGCTGAACTTCAATGTGAAGATGCGCCCCGGTACTATATCCGGTATTGCCCATAATGCCAATGGAGGTGCCTTGTGGCACCTGCTGGCCTGTTTTTACAAACACCTTATCCAAATGCTGGCAAATCACACGCAAAGTATCCGAATAATATAAGATAACATAATTTCCACGTCCCCCATTGTTGCCGTAGGCTACCTCACAACGTGTGGCAGACCAAATGGCGCGCACATTGTGGTTGTCATCCCCCACAATATCTTGCCCCGCATGCCATTCTCGTACTCCGTTCAAGAAACGCCAACCATACAAGCTAGTCACTCTGTTTCGTCCTTCAAATGGTGTCATGTTATAACTCCTTTTCTTATAAGGGTAAGGGCAGGCTGTTATCTATCCCCACTAAATACCCAAGATAACCACCTATTGTCTGCTCTTCGTTTCCAAACCCTTGGGCTTCATCGTATATGTCGTCTGCATCACTAAAACAAAATGTTCCTTCAAAGCTTCCCATTTCAAGATCCACGCCAACACTCAGTAATTCTTTGATAATCTGCACGGTCTGCTCACCCGTAAATCCGGCACGTTGTAGCGCTGAATAGGGAAGGTGATTAATAGCCACCAAACCGGATGTCGTTGCATCGGTAAAAGAAACTTCGCCCGGTTGCAGGGAAAAAATACTTTCCATACTTTGAATCACACCGGCGTGTGTACTTTTTGCAAAATAGTGCTCGATACGACACTTTAATAAAAATCGATACTGGGTGTCGTCCACTACTCCGCGTGGCAACAACAACAATGCACCATACAAGTCCAGTGTCTTTCCCGAAGCTTCACTTAAATCAAGGCTACAATGTATGGCATGTAAATCGGCGCTTGCGTCTCTGTGTGCCTCCGCCACAATGCGTAGCATACGCTCACACACGCTATCTGTTGTTCGGTTATAGCTGCCCGGCAAACGCTTAGCATCATTTTGGCTAGCTGACATGCACCTCCACCTCCACTTCTTCGATATTCAGCCACAGCACCTCAGCGGCATCCGCCAAAATTTTGTTGGCATGAAAAGTTTGCGCACCATCCTCAGACAAAAGTAAACTTTCCACCTCATCCACGCCCACCTGGGCATACAAAACCGAATAAAGGCTATTTTGCAATAAACTTTCACCTGGTAGCAGTGCGCACACAGCCTCGCTAAGGGCAGTTTTAAGCTGCAGGTCTCCATCACTGGGGAAATGTGAATTGGCACGTATCACTGCGCGCAAAGAAAGATTTTTCTTCTCAACTGTAGAAAAGCATATACGATGTGATTCGCCATCTATGGCAGGTAAGAGCACTTCCACCGATCCCACGCTTTGAATACCCAAAGGTTTTTTCTCATAGATGGCAAGTGCAATTTCTTTATCTGACGCCCCACTGGCCAGCACAAAACACTGAAAACTGTGGGCGGGCAGCTGTGGCAAATCTTCACCGGTGCTGTTTTCTAAAACAACACAGGAGCGCACACCCGGCACACGCAATACTGCACCTTGCACGGCTGCAGCTGTGGCACTGGCCACACCGTACACTGCTTCGTCAAAGCGTCTACGCAAACTCTCGTCGCTTTCCACATCTTGCCCCGCCTGCAACAAAGCTTCGCCCTTCACACGGTGAATACCCGCCTGTGGTTGACTAAGCACACAGATAGAAGTGCTGTCCACATTGCCCACTTCACCCAACACTGTACACACAACTTCACATTTAGCTATGCCAGTTTCATCCAGTTGCACTTCATTTACCACATGAAACCCAATACCCTGCGGCGTACTTACAATGCAGCCAAACGGCATCACAGCACCACTCGTTCCCTGTACTTCTAAACGATGTATTGCTGCTGTAGCATTATTGCGTCGCAAGCCGGCAAAAGGGGTAAGCCTGTCAAGGCTAACACCATAGGCCATGTGTGGAAAACGTGCCAAATACACCTCCTCCATTTCCTCATACAACATAGCTAAATCATGCACACCTAAACGCAAAAACTTGCCAAACACACTTTGTTCAGATACATCAATATCGGGGCCAAACAAGGTTTGTGCACGTGTTTTTTGCTCTTCCAAAAGCTGGGCATAGCCCGGCCGCACAAAACCGGCCTCTGTCATTGCTCGCATTATTTTCTCCTTTTATTCTGTTTTTTTGAAAACCAGCGATGCCCCACCGTATCAAAAGGCTTCTTGCAGGCTGATGGTTCCATTTTCAGTGGCAAGCTCGAAATGGATGTGCAAGGTGCGCCCCAGCGTAGACATTTCAAAACTCGAAAACTGAACAATTTGAAACAGGGGCAACAATACACGGCCCACCTCATCTCTCACAGCATCTTCATTTGGCTTTTTTTGCAGCACAACACTTAAATCCAGCCCTTCTGTTTCATCTAAAAACCAATCGCCCAAAGCCGAACGTAAAAGCATGCTCATTTTTTGCCGCAATTGTTTTTCACCCTCCACCTCTTGCAGTATCCCATTTTGAAGCACTAAATCTCCATTTTCATCTAACAAAAAATCTCTCATGCATCTATCACCCCTATAATCAAGCAGCCTGTTTTGGGATGCAGACCCGGGCGGGGGAGGCTTAACTCTCCATACAGAGCCGCACCTAAGTCTCTATCACACACAAGGCACAACACAACATCCTGGCTTTCCACGTCTATTCCGCGTAAAATAGATACGTTTACGATCGGATTTGGCACCTCCACTTCACCATTTTGTTTGCGGCGTAAAAACAGTGGTTGCACCTCTGCTTTTCTGTTTTCACAGCTCACTACTTTTGCCAAAAACGATGTTTGTTGGCACAATAGGGCTTGCTCAATTTCTCTTGCAATCACTTGCATCCATTGTTCGCGCATAAGTGTATGCTCCTTTTTTTACGATAGTAGCCTGCAGTTCACCCTTAGGCAAGTAATACAGCCTCGGTGTAACCACCGCTACCTTCGTACACATGTCGACACTCTTTTACTGCAAAGTACCCTTGTGCAGCACGAGCGTTCAATTGTACCCCTGCGCCCGGCAGTAAGCGATGATTTAAAAGGCTTTGTACCCGATATCCTTGTAGCACTTCTGCCTCTTCACCTTGAGGCAAATACCGCGAATAGCGGTTTTCAACAAGTAATTCGGGCGTTTGTATAAGGCCGCTCGCCTCACTAAGCACAAAGCAGTTTCGACGCGGGTCACGGCGTAGGTCACGCACATAAAGGGCGCCTTGCACTACATAAGCCCACACACCACAAAGGGCCGCCATCTCATCAATCACATCACTCAATTCGCCTTCCAATGTAAGGGACTGCGTAAATGCATAATCACTCCGCAAAGAAAATTCCCCTATCGGTAAGCCACTTTTTTCACACAGTTGCTGCAAAACAAAAGAGGCCATCACAGGCGCAGAATAGGTTTGTTGCACACGAATGCCAGGGCTAATCTGCCACAGGTTCGTGGCGCTAATCTCTGTACATTTTTCACTTTTATCCCAATGAGTTTGCACATCTGTGATGTATCCGTTTAAAAGCACCCCACAATCCTGATAGGACGAAAGCCCATACCCACCAAACGCTACAATCACCATGCCGGGCTGAATTTGCCGTATGGTATTATCACTAAGATTATATACATAGATTTTGTTATCTATAGCTTGCAGGTTGTCGTGAAATACGCTTTCGAACGTAAAATCATATTGACTTTGATCCCAGGTGAAGATTGCCTGTTCTGTGTTGCGTTGGCTTGGCCATTGCACACACAAGCTCATGTTCAACCACCACAGTCCAGAAGGAACTGTGGCCAAAGACACTCGATGAAAAGGCGCTTTCTTTGCCAAAACCACCCCATTTGTTGCCATTTTTCGCCTCCTTTTATCTTGACATTTGTTTTGTGCTGCTAGAATTCATTTCCTAGCTTTACCCTTAGGCACTGTAAACCCGCCTCCTCACTGTCACTCATCATCAACACACAAAAACACAGTATTACCGATATTTTCTGTGCTAGCCAATTTTTCAAGTCCGCTCTCATCTTGTACCAAAAGCCGAACAGGTGGATAGAGGCACCCAAGGGAGCTATTCTCAAATAAAATACGTTGTAGTACCAAAGGTTCTCCTGCACATAAGCAATTCTCACCCCGATACAAACTCACACAAACACGTTTTGCCACGCTATTTTTGTGAAATTCCAATTCAAAAATAGTGCCGCCTAAAGCAATGCTTACTCGATAGGGTATCTTATCAATTTGCACATCAATTCTATCTTTCATCACCATACCCCCAATAGCAAAGATGCACCCACGCGTAGCTTTGAAAAATCGCCATGATTGTCACTAACAAACACATCTCTATGCTTATTTAAGGCGATTAAACCATCGGTGCTCACGCCAAATATGCGATACTGATTCACAAGATACCATAAAGTTTCACCGGCTTGCATTGTGTGATAGCGCTCTCTTCGAGCGGATAGGTTAAGGACCTGTATCATACCATTTGCGCTTGCCACAGTGACCTCCATACTGCCCGAATAACCAAGCCCTATTGCAAAGAGACTTTGCGCCACACGCAGCTGTCGCAAGGAAAGTGAAAATTTACAACCATTTTTCACCGCAGCATCAAATTCAAATGAAAATGCTTCAATTTGCACGCTACGTAAAAGGTAGCAACCCACATAATCCAACACCAAACCACGGCTCTGCCAATCCCGTAAAGTCTCTACAACCTGTAAAAAACCACTTCCCACCAATAAGCCCTCGGCATGTAAACTCATAGCCTCTGTGCGCACATGATCACTCAAAGGCACTCCTGTTTCTACGCTGTGTCGGCTAATTTCAACCGGACAATCAACACTTTCCTTCTCCACAAACAAATACACTCCAGATAGCAATGCCATCGCCTACACCTCCCATCTCACTGACGTATCACCCACAGCCAGTACCTCCTCAAAGCTTTTGCGCACCCAATCACGCACTTTTGTCTCAAGTTCACGCTCGTTTGCAACGCCACTTCGTTCCACTTTTAATGTAAATTGAGGTGTGTAATAATTTTGTGTGACTGCGCTATTTTTAGACAAAACCGGCGCTAAAGGCTGCCTTTGCGCCGTAGGGGAGCCTGTGCCAGGAAAGTCCATCACACCGCTTACTGCCATGTGCATTTGCTGCACACCTTTATTAATTTCAGGCATAGCATCATGAAATCCATCCGGTAAACCCAGGCCTATGAACCGCCCAAGACGAGCCATTTCTTTTGACGGTGACGCAATGCGCATCACCGAAGATATCGTATTTTTAATGCCCTGGGCGATGCCGCTTACAGCTGAAAAAATCGCATCCTTTTGACTCATGATCCCCGAAAGTAGCCCTTGCATAATTTGGCTGCCCACTGTAGCAAGCTGCACATTTTGCAAGCTGGTTTGCATGGTTTGCGCCATTTGGAAAAACACGCCGGATACTACAGTAAATGTTCTTTGTATCGCAAAATTACTTTCTTTTAGCTCATTTCGAAACAACCCCAAAACCACCTGGCCAACACTTTGGAACTGATGCAGCATGGCGTTGGCCTGTGTAAGAGAACCTTGAAAACCTGACAAATCCAAGGGGGGCAATTGTATTGCAGAAAAAGTGCCAACAGAATCATTTTGAAATAAGCTTCCCAGGCTTTGGCTCAATTGCTGCTGAAATGGCGCAAGAGCCGATACAACTCGGCGCATTTCATTGGCTAAA
The DNA here is from genome assembly GCA_964370445.1 of uncultured Oscillospiraceae bacterium. GTDB lineage: Bacteria > Bacillota > Clostridia > Oscillospirales > Ruminococcaceae > JAAYCI01. Next base: position 21,969 of record CAYJJK010000002.1, read on the forward strand.
ATCAAGGCTGGATCATTTTCCAACTCAAAACGGATCCCCACAACATCCTCACGCAGCATTGACATGATTTCACCTCTAGTCCATTACTAATATTGTAAATTTTATATCGGAGAACACAGCAGCATAGGCGATCACCTAAAGGCGCCGCTGTGCCTCCTGTTGCAAATCCAGTGCACAATTGGCCAAATCGATTTCACGCGGTGACATCACCGTGAACACCTCTGTGAAGGAAAAACCACTTAAAACAAGCCGCCATGCAGACCAATCACGAAGCACCGTTTTTCGTTTTGTTACATTCGAAAAATCTTTCTTTTCGAAATCGTCCTTGCATCACCTCGCGACCAAAGCGCACCACTTCCGAAAGGGTGTCCATATCATCAAAATCATCCATAGAAAGATCGCTAGGCTGCACAATAATATGTTGTAATATATAGGCCATAAATTTTTCCATGTTCACACCATCGCCTGCAGCACAATCATCCATACAACGTATGGCTTCACGTAGCCCACAAAATTGCGCCACATACTGCACACCGGCAATTTCACGTTCTACTGTATAAGGTTTAACATCTGCCATTGATATTGCTCTCCTTCATCATTATTTGAATACGATTGCATGCTATAGACCTTGTAGCACACCACCAAACACAGAAAATACAAATTCTCTATCACTGGCAACAGCCCCCATTTCAACTTCTGGCATAGCCTTAATCGCAGCTTCATTGCCACCAAAACGCTCCCCTATACTCTTGTTTGTCACCCACACAGGTACAATAGCACCATTGTTGGCAAGCTGAAGTAGAAATCCTTTTTGTGGACAGGTTGCCTGCACGCGTATCGTTAGCGTATAAATTGTATCGTTAATACGATTAACACAAACGTCGCCTTGTGCACCAGCATGTGGTTCTATGGTATCCTTATCCTTAGAAAAGCTCACCATATCCTCTCCAAGCCCTGTGATATATACACCATCTACCAACACAGTACAATCACGTGCGTCATAAACTGTTCTAGCCAAATTTAACACTCCTTTTCTTGTTTATATTGTGAAAATTCATTTTAAATATATCACATTTTGTCATATCAGCACTGAACCAGTGATAACAGCCTCGTGCACTGCACCAGCCAAAGTAAACGTAAAGCGCCCTTCCACATAACGCCTTTGTGCTCGGTCCTCAGCCTTTGTTTGGCTACGAGAAGCATATGACACAGAGAAATCAGGCTGTCCATCGTCTTTTTGTGCAATCAACCCCTCCGCATACGCATCACTTAGAACACCAAGGCAAATGCCTTCAAGCTGTGCTATGCCACGGTTGTCGTAGGGAACTTTCTTCTCCTGATTCAGTAGTGATTGTGTGCGCGATACAAGCCTACTCACGATTATATCTCGTGCATCTACCACATCTAAATATTCGCCACTGGTGGCCATACCCTCGCTTGTCACCACATCTCCGGCTTTTTCAAGGGGCACCACACCCCCTGCTTCATGTGTTTGTTCCAGCTGCTCAGTCGATATATTTTGCGCATCAATGGCATTTAGTTGCAAATTTTTATAACTAAACCCACCCATAGCCAACCCCGATGATGCACCCACAACGGCTGCAGCAGCACCTTGCATTTCTGGGTCCAACACAAGAAACAAACGGTCAAAATTCAATTCCGGAGATAATTGCTCTACATTTTCTATAGATGCAAACAACACTTTATCTTCATAAGTTTGCAAAAACTGTGCAATAGACTCTACCGTATTCTCTTCCTCACTTTCGCTACAGATAAGCAACTGTCTCCAATTTTCATTTAGACAAGTCGAAACTCCGTTGATAGCTCCCCCCAAGGAACAACAGATGGCAATTTCTTGCGGGGCATTTTCTTGCAGGAATAGCACATTTGCCCATTGCAGTATACGGCTATTTTCAGGAACATTGTTTTGCACTTCCTCAATGCTTGTGCAAATCGTATACGGTACCTCACTGGTAGAATAGCCATAAAACAGCAATGGTACAGCATTTTCGAAACTGTGGAAATTGTTCACCTGCTCAATTTTTACACTTACATCTTGAATCATTTTCAACATCCTTTCTCATTTTCTATACACGGAAATTGCACCTCTTCAATACACCCTTCCGCTTCTGCTTGCGCTATAGCCAGCAAAAACAGAATTTCAACCTCAAATCCAACGCGGAACTCATGTGTGCTGCCCATCAAGGAAGTTCGCAATTGTAAATTTGAAAATGTCCCCACACAAAGACCAAAATTTTCTGCAACAACTCTTCCCTCTGTCAATAACCATACCTGCGCTTGTCTGGCCAAAGAATACGCACCATCATTTGTATTCGCTATGAAATGAAAGCTAAGTTTACGACTATCTTGCCAAAAAGTCCCCTCATTATCCTCACAACTGGTTCCTTTGGGTGCTCCTTGCTCAGTCAAATAGGACACAGTAACATAAGGTATTGACGGTATCTTATTGCTTCGTCGCATTTCCACAAGGGGGCAGTCAAGTGTATTTTGTAATTCCTGCAACCATTCGTCAAAAATAAGCTCCATTATATCACCCCCTCAGTAAGCTCACTTTCATCGCTAACAAGACGTAATTGATACAGAAATACATCCGATAATTCGCCAAAATCTCTTTCTCTTACCACCTCATAAACACATCCATCAAACTCAATTTTCAGCGATGCCAGGCTCACATTTGTGTCACCAATATTACGCAGATTTTGCATAGTTATCAGATCCCTCTGTGCCTCAGCTCTCAACCCTCCATAGCCTTCCTCAAAACTTTCAGTTTTTGCCATCATCACCCCCCTAAACTCCCGCCTACCCTCCCCTGCAACAATCCACATTTTTTTGCTATTATCTTCAAATTGTCGTATAATTCGTGCAAACGAAAATGCTGCTGACAAAAAAACACCTCCTAATTTTTATCGCACCTCATACCGTATACCATTCACCATCTCTCCACTACCAATCAGTGGTATCGTCCCCTCTGAAAGTGGAAAATCCTGCTTTGGTGGATCTATACCTGCTTGTACATAGTTTTGAATCCCCTGGCTCAAAAATTTGCCTAGCGATGATAAATCAGATTCAACCGCATTCGTTGAACACCAAATATCAGCGGCTCTACTCCCCAGTTGACTTCGGATGGAATCATAGCCACTACGCAAAAATGCTCGCTCCGGAATATTTAAAAAATGTGTATTTTTCTTAAAATGAACCCCTTTTGTATGCATAAACTTCCTCATTTTTTCAGTCACAGGGACTTGACAACCAAATTCATGAATCCGCGCTAAAAAAGCATGTTTACCACTCACTCCTGCTACGACGCTACGATTTTCTAATGCTTTATCGCGTTTCCACAATAGCGAGTTCACTTTTGTTGTTTTTAAACGCATCGTCACTTTCACACAATCACCCTCTACTCTATGATTTGTATCGGTCTTGTGCCTCAATCACCTCAATTGGTGTATACCACGGGTGTAAAAGCTCGCTAGCCAATTGACGCAACAAATTATCAAGTCCATGTGATACAGCAAACGCCTGTGTTAATCCTGCTTGACTTAAACCCGCCATACGTTCGCTTAAAATGCCACAAGACAATCCCGAATGTAAAATTTCTCGAAATCGTAGTAAAAATAATTGAACATTCGGCGGCGTCTCAAGATAATCATCAAAACGAAATAAACTATGTTGTTCTACCCATGCACATCCGGCCAAAATCTCCAACTGTTCTTCTTCGCCAAGCTCATCTTTTCCCGGCAATGTGATTCTTTGCAAAAATTCTAGATTATATTCCATTTTTACCCCTTTTATGTTAAAATATCCTCATTTTCATTTTCCAACAGATAATTAAGGTCATCAGCAAACGGAAGCTGTGCAAAGGCAGAGCGGCGTGGAACCCCAGCGTCAACTAATGTTTTCACAGCCTGAGCCTCTTGTGCTAAATCTAGCGGGAAATTGCGATGAAACTCTACAATGCATTGCAGTGGATCTGCCTCAATTCCTCTTTTTTTCCAAACTGAACACAAAAGTCGAAACATATAATTTGATGCAGCATTCATTTTCGCCTGCCACATACCACATTTTGTCTCTAAACCAGACATTTTGAATTTTAGTGCAACTCCGGAACTATTGCCCGAAAAGTTGTTTTCCTGTAAATTTGGCGTCTTCGAAAATCGATAAATATTATCCTGCAATCGGTTAAGATGATGCTCTAAAAAATCATCATTCACATCCTTTGTAACAAAATATATCTTTCCAGAGGACGATGGACCATTAAAAAAGCGGATTGCACCACTGCGCTGTGCTAATCGTAACTGCTCATCGGAAATATCAACATTTTCAAATACCATGTAGGCTGAGGCAAAACTTTCACATTCGTTATTTGCATCTGACAAGGCCCTGTCATAGGCGTCTATCAATGGAAGCTGTTTTTCGGCATCAGCCACCAGTTCACTATTGTTTGGTATAATTTGAAGTGGACAAAAATCAAACAAATGAGCTTGTGGCTCCTCCAGCATAGACAACTTATCGAGCTGTTCTCCAAAATAACGCCAACGATGTGTTTTATCAAACACTTCTGCATAATATCCATTTTTTCCATTTACTACTTTGTTAAAATAGCGCACAGCAGCTGCTGGCTCACACAATTCCGATGCCGAAACTACCGCAACCTCAAATGGCAACACAGATATACACCGTTCAAGCCCATCTGTATCAAAATACAACATACGTGCTGAGTATCCACAACAAGCAGCTAGTTTTGTACACTGCATATCTACATCAAACATGTTGCTACGCACCACAAAGTCACTTAGTGCTTTTTCTGCCAAAGCAGGCCCTTCGGCCTCTTCTCCTGGTGCATAGCTGTAAGCAAAAGCACGACCAGCAAAATAGCCTGTTTTAACATCCACGATTTCACCAAAAAAATCGTTTGATAGACGATTGTTTATCGGGTTGGAATCCACATGAAATCGTGGTGATCGCGTGTAAATAGGCACAGCATCGCCCCTGTATCGCTGATAAAGAGAACGGTCAAATTCTGCACGGTGCTGATGTTTTTCTATCACACGTCTCACCCAATCGGCTGTTACACCATCGTTTTGCAGCAATAGCAACTCCTCATTATAGTCCGGGTAAACCTCACGTGAAGATCGTACAATTGGTCTTGCCATGTTGGCACCTCCAGTTTTCATTTATAGTCATAATTCATCATCATAGCTATGTGTATTATTTCCGCCTAAGTACTACAATCGAAATGCAGCGGTAGCTCGTGCCCCCAAACAAAGATCCTCTACAGCATATCGAAGAGCATCCATCAAATGATTATTTTGTTCGTTGGGCCGAGGTAAAAATCCACCATGTTTATCCTCTTGCCAGCGATAAGAAGCCATTTCTTTTGCTGTATTGGGACAATTGGGACTCACCAATATTTCGAAGCCTTGCAGAAAGCGCAAACCAAAACGAACGCTGTCAGGACCTTTTACTGCCGGCACAGCATTTATACCGCGCCGACACAGGTCACTAATGGCTTTTGGATCTGCCGAATCACACACCACCACATCTTTTCGAACATACTTTTGAACTTCATCGGCCAACTCATCATCGTGCAGGCCCCCACGTAAAAGCTCTGCAAAAATAAAAAGTTGTTTTTGTGCCAAATTTACCCAGCATCCCAAAAGTGCATTCGGGTCACTTGAAAAACCAAAATCAAGACCCCAGCGCGGGCTATTTTGCCCCATTTGAGGTAAGGTTTCCACACGCCAATTTTTAAATACGGCACCTTCTAAACTTGCCCAATGTCCTTTTGTGAAAACTTCATAATACCAAGGATCTTTTTCTTGTTCCAACGCCTCTCTATCTCCATTGTCTAGACAGCAATTATCAATATGTGTTGTTCTTAATATTATTTTTTGTTCATCCTGCACTACACCAGCAGTTTCATCAAAACCTTCAAAAAACTCCTTCCAAATCCAGTGTTCTTTTCCAAGTGGGTTGAAACTCAGTGTTATGCGTTTTTGTAAATGTAGTATTTCCTCTTTTCCATCTCCTTCATACAAGAAAACAGGATTTTGTACATCATCTTTTTTATTCTCGTTTTTTTCTTTTTGCTTCACAGTATTCGATATTTTATTGTTTTTAATTTGCAGCTCGTGCAAAGCTTGTACTTTATTTGCTGATATTCCCCGTAAGCGTTTGCTTAGCAATTTGTAAGAACGATAACTCACCTCAGTGGCTTCTTCTATCCAAATATCCGTCAAGACGCCTTTTTTGGGAGTAATACTTTTAAGTTTCTCCACATCATCCAGCCCTGCAAACAAAGACTGACAACCGGTTGTTACACATGTGAGTACCAAGTCTGATGTATGAAAGGAAAATTCTTCACTGAGGCCGGCCTCGGTAATCACCTTCATAATTTGATTGCACACACTATTTCGCAAAGTTCTTGCCACATTTCGCACAATAAGATAATTCCTCTCTCCACGCAACAAATCTAAAACGCATCGTTGGGCTAAAAATGTCGATTTCCCACTGGCAGCACCCCCATAATAAATTTGCAATGTTTTGTTCGACTCTAGAAACGGTGCATACACTTCATTGATAAACATCTCACTCATGTTGTTTTTCTCCACCTGTCTTTGCTAAAACATGCACATATAAATGTCGCTGCACCTCCTGTGTTTGCTCTCCAATATTGGCCAGCTTGCACAAAATTTCCATTGCTTTAATTTGCTCGCTCACCTTCGGCGCACACTCCCAAACGTATGCCTCAGGAAAAGCAATTCGCTCCATCGCTTCAAACACACGTGCTTCCAAACTTTTTTTTCGAGCCATCTGCATTCCCTCCTCTATAGGTAGCACTGTTTTCGCAAAGTTTTTCGGCAACTATATGAAAATAGCTTACATTCTGCTTATTTAACTCATTTATACCTTGATATTGCTATAGAAACTCCCTGTAACCGTTGCCACTCATCTTCCAAGTTCTTAGCTCCACGCTACACACTATGGTTTTCGGACGTCCTATTCCCAATAAATAGATTCATAATTTTGTACATTTAACTGCTGTTTAAGGCTCAAATTCATAAAATGAAAATGTGTCCCCAGCAAAGGTTTCTTTTTATAATAACCTCTGCTTTTCAATACTTTCGAATCTTTTACGCTTTACTCTCGCATCAATTCTCTAACACCTCATTATTTCTCATGTTTATACAAACTTTTTTGGCCGTCCCAAGGCACTTTCTAAACGCATTAAGCACACCAAGTGAAAATCTGTTCCAAAATTAAGCTACAGCTTGCTTATTGAAAAATTTTTGTACCTGCACAAAATATTTCACTTCCAGCCCCTGTTCCGGTAGAGCAAATGCACCTCAGCTTGCACCATCCTTTACTATCCTCCAAACACTCCACCTTAAACAACACCCCACATTCTTTATATGCACGCACAAAACGAGGCATTTCTTCCCATTTCACCCATACAATTTTTGTTATGAGCTGGCTTTCACTCATTTAAAACCTCCTTCTTACGCCTTTTTAAATTGATTTTGCCAATGCTCTGCCCAATCCTCCGGCTCTATAGACACCAAACATTCACTACAGCCGGCCACATTTCCACTATGTCGATATACAAAAATCTCTTGTGGCCACCCTAGTTCCTTCCCACAAACAGTACAAAATATTTTTTCCATCCACTTTTCCCCTTGACACGTTCAGTCTACTGTACTAAGATTAAAGTACACCTTGAAATTGTTCAGTATTTTGTCTGTGCTATTTATAATAATACAAAATTCTGAACTTGTCAATTGTGAATATGTACAAAATTCAGAACATTTTGGAGGCACTCATGTCAGAATTGTATGAAAGAATTGATGAATTATGTCGCCAACGAGGAATAAGTGGGGCAAAAATGGCGGGCGATTTAGGTCTAAGTCGCAGTAGCCTTTCTGAGCTACGCAGTGGACGTAGCCAGTCCTTTCGCATGGAAACCATGCGAAAAATTGCACAATACTTTAATGTAACAGTAGACCAATTGCTAAATAATGCGCCAACGGCGTCAATCACATCAGAGCCTCAGGCAGTAAGCGACAGCCAGTTTGCCACTTTTGTGGGTAAAATTCATGAACGTGGCATGGATATGGGCGAGTTTGATGAGGATGATTTTGAGGATATTGCCGATTTCATGAAACTATTAAAGCGAAAAAAAGATCGATAACAGGTACTCATAATGAAAAACAATCTCTATCCAGATTTGCTACAAGTTTATGCCGAATTTGAAAAGTTAAACATTGAGATTGTGCCAACACGCTTTCGCAAGCAAACCGCCCTTTCGCATCCGGATGGGCTCACGGCCATAGATTACAGCAAATTGGATGACTCCAGCGAGGAGCTTGCAGTCTTGCTCCATGAACTCGGCCATTATTTTCGCGGTTTTTATTCGTTAGAATGTGATATTATGTGTAGAGCACAAGTGGAGGATCGTGCTGTTCGCGCAGTGTATGAGCGATTTTACCCTCCTATCCTTTTGCAAACACTCATGCAACAGGGCTGTGTTGAATGTTGGCAGCTGGCAGAGCATCTAAATCTTCCCGAAGAATTTGTACACGATATGCTACATTATTATAGAGAGATTCGTGGTATTTCATTTTAGATTTTATTGTATATAATGCTATTTTCACTTTTTTAATGTGTTGTTGGCGCGGTTTGATTGTTTTATTTGCAAGAAAATCCCTCGCCCATAAATAGGCGAGGGATTTTCTGTTTTCTTTACTCCATGCAAGGGATTACCAAAAGTTAAGCTCACAAAACACGTACATCTACAGCGTCTGGCTGTGACATAGAGTCTACCGTGGATTCAGAGCTAATTCCGTCTGAGACTGAGACGTCTGAAGAGGCTTCGCTTTAAATTTCGGTAGAAATACAAGCGGCTAATACGGAAAATGAAAGCGCTATTGCACACAACAAAACTGCAGTTATATTCATCATCATACGCCTTTCTATTTTGGGCACACCGTATCACATGGTTAAATATTTATCAAATCTTGTGCTGTCTATAAAAAGCGATTCATGAACAAATATTCTATATCTACAAACGTGAAAGGAACAGGAAATGATAGAACTTAAAAGGATTCAAAACAGCAACACCGATGAGTTTGAAAGGTGTTTTAGCATTTATCAAAACAGTTTCCCCATCTTTGAGCAACGAACACGACATGATCAAATAGAAGCACTGAAAAATCGTGAATATCACTTTGAGGTCATCCAAAATGATATGAAAGAAACCCTAGGGTTACTGCTCACATGGCAAACCGATGCATTTGTTTACGTAGAGCACCTTGCAGTTTTAGAAAGCGCACGAGGGGGCAGCATCGGCACAAGAGCTCTCGAGCTTTTGCTTAACAAAACGGCTGTTCCCATCATTTTAGAAATCGATCCACCCATTGATGAAATTTCGATAAGACGTAAAGGATTTTACGAGAGGTTGGGCTTTGCACTCACAGAACACAAGCATATTCATCCCTCTTATAAAAAGAACACACACCCACATGAACTAAAAATTTTATCCCTGCCCAAAATAGATCAGGCGCAATACGAAGCATTTTATACCTACATGCTCCAAACTGTAATGCGCTATTCCGAACGCTATGTAGAACAACGATAGCGCAAAAAACAGCCAAACCAGGCAAAATTTCAGCTCTACATCGTCATTGAAAAAATCGGCTCATTTCATACAAAACACACATCATCAGTTAGAACATCGTAACATTCCACGATTTTGTGCAATTTCAAGTATGAAATAAGCCTAGGTTTTACCACTATTTTATTCTAAAGTGCCGGTTAGTGTCACTGTAACCTATTTAAAATCCAATATTTTATGCACCCTAGCCTTGACGCCGAAACCGTGCATAGCGCTCGTTTAGCAGTTCGTCTGTTGTAAGTGCAAGCAGTTCGGCCAGCTGGCACACAATATCTTTTTGTAGCTTTTCCAGGTCTAGCTGCGGTTCTTCAGAAACAATGTGTTCAATTACCCCAAGGGACAATAGATCCTGCGGGGTCAATTTAAGTGCTTTAGCAGCGTCCTGTGCCTTTTTGGGATCCTTATACAAAATTGATGCACACCCCTCTGGACTAATAACCGAATACACAGAGTTTTGCATCATCCAAACACGGTCGGCCACAGCCAAAGCCAATGCACCGCCACTACCACCTTCACCTAAAAACAAGCTTAAAATGGGTACACGTAGGGCAGACATCTCATATAAGTTCTCGGCAACGGCCTGTGCTTGACCACGTGCTTCGGCCTCCAGCCCACAAAATGCACCCGGGGTGTCTACAAGGCACAACACAGGCAAGCCAAATTTTTCCGCCTGTTTCATCAAGCGCAGCGCCTTGCGGTATCCTTCTGGATGTGGCATGCCAAAATTGCGCTTAGTGCGCTCGGCCAAATCCTCACCCTTTTCCTGTGCTAAAATCATCATAGGCATTTTCAGTATTTGTCCAATTCCACCAATAATAGCGTGGTCGTCCCCATAACGCCTATCTCCACGCAATTCGGCAAATTCACTACACAAAGCACGTATCATCGCTTTTCCAGACGCCCTATCGGCCTGGCGTGCAAGCTGCAACAACTGGTAGGCATCTGGTTTTGAAGCCTCGATGGAAACAGCTTCATCGTGCAAGCCACTCGGCTCGTTATTTTCCGGCTGATTGGTTGCAGAAAAAGTACTGGTTGTATATAAACGCAGCAATTGTACAATTCGTTTTTTCATTTTTGCACGCGGCACCACGGCGTCCAAAAATCCATGCTCTAGCAAAAACTCTGCACGCTGAAAATTTTTGGGTAATTTTTGGCGGATTGTTTGCTCAATCACGCGTGGCCCAGCAAAAGCGATTAGCGCACCGGGTTCTGACAAAAGCACATCCGCTTGAAACGCAAAACTTGCCGATACACCACCTGTTGTAGGATCACACAACACCGCAATATACAAAAGATTCGCATCACTATGACGCTTTGCCGCTGCAGAGGTTTTGGCCATTTGCATTAGGCTTAGTGTGCCCTCTTGCATGCGTGCCCCACCTGAAAGGCTGCATCCAATCACCGGTAAACGATGCTCTGTAGCATACTCAAACAGCATTGTAATGCTTTCACCTACAGCAGCCCCCATACTGCCCATCAAAAAATCGGCATTCATTGCAAAAATACAGCATTCAATTCCATTCATCTTTGCAATTCCCGCCATGATTTCTGGGACTTGGTGTTTATACAAATTTTCTAGTTTTTTGGCATATCCCGGAAAATTCAGTTTGTCTGCACTGGTTGGCAAACCCTCTAAGGGCACAAAACTCCCCTCATCACACAAAAGCGCGATGCGCTGTGGAGCCGACAGGCGAAAATGCTGACCACAGTGAACACATACTTGGTCATTGCTCTCCACTTCGTCTAAAAAAAGTGTTTCCCCACAGGCTTTACAAGAGATGGCCAAAGGTTCATTTTCGGCACGATCACTCTCATTTTTAGCGTCAATCGGTAATATTTTTGGCAAATTCGGGCTTTTTCTAAAATTAAATTTTGGCACCTTTCTGCCTCCTTCTAAAGCTTCATCGTGGCCAAAAGCCCCGTGTCGTAACTGCCGTCCAAAAAGGCAGGCTCCTCTAGAATATCAAGCAACACATCGCCCGTATTCGGCATTGGCTCAACACATAGTTCTGCCAACGCAGCGCGCATTTTTGCCACCGCATTTTTACGGCTGTTCGCATGCACAATCAGCTTACCAAGCATTGAATCATAATAAGGCGGAACCATGCAACCTTCGTACAAAGCACTGTCAAAGCGCACGCCAGGGCCACCCGGCACATGCAGCGATTGCACACGCCCACTTTGCGGTAAAAAACCACGTCTTCCATCTTCCGCATTGATGCGACACTCAATGGAATGTCCACGAAATTCCACATCTTTTTGTTGAATTTTAAGTGGTTTTCCTGCCGCCACACGAATTTGGCTCTTCACCAGATCAATGCCTGTCACTTCCTCGGTAACCGGGTGCTCCACCTGTAAGCGTGTGTTCATTTCCATAAAATAAAACTTACCATCGCGGTCTAACAAAAATTCCATTGTGCCAAGCCCTTGGTAACCCACGGCTTTTGCCGCTGCCAGTGCCGCTTTTACCATTTTTCCACGCACCGAGGACGACACAGCTGGGGACGGGCATTCCTCTAACAATTTCTGGTTTCCACGTTGCACACTGCACTCACGCTCGCCAAGACAAACAGCAGCTCCATATTGGTCGCACAGCAGCTGCATTTCCACATGCTTCACATGCAACAACATGCGTTCCATATAGCACGCACCATCGCCAAATGCAGCATTTGCTTCTGCGGTTGCCGCTGCAAATGCCGCCGGAATTTCCTCTAGATTATCCACGCGGCGGATGCCTTTGCCACCGCCACCACTGCGCGCTTTAATTAAAACAGGCGTACCCATGCGTTTTGCATGCTTAAATGCCTCACGTGCACTCTCTAGCACCTCAGTGCCAGGGATCACCGGCACGCCAGCCTTTTGCATGGTTTGGCGTGCACATTCTTTATCCCCTAATAGCTCAATTTGCTCGGCTGTAGGGCCAATAAACACCAGCCCCGCCTCTTTCACACGTTTTGCAAACAACGCATTTTCGCTCAAAAGACCATACCCAGGGTGTATAGCCTCAGCCCTAGTGGCAAGGGCAGCGCTGAGAATGGCCCCCATGTTAAGGTAACTTTCTTGCAGGCGTGCAGGGCCAATACACACAGCTTCATCAGCCAGTTGCACGTGCAAAGCCTCAGCATCTGCTTTGCTATACACAGCCACGGTAGACACACCCAACTCGCGGCAGGCGCGGATGATACGCACAGCCACCTCACCGCGGTTTGCAATTAAAATTTTATGAAACATCGTTTATTCCCCTATCAATGCAAAACTAAATTCTCCCTGCAAAGCCACCTTATCGCCCACGCGGCCCACTCCTTCGGCAAAGAAAAATGGCTCACGCACACGTGTCAGGCGGCAGGTACTCACCAACGTGTCGCCCACACGCACAGGCTGCTTAAAGCGCACTTTGTCCAGTTTTGTGAAAAATGGCGTTTTGGGGCTCTCCATCTGTTTTTCTGCCAAGAGTACACAGCAAGTTTGTGCCATCATTTCACACAAAATCACGCCCGGCACAACTGGGTTATCCGGAAAATGCCCCTGTAAAAAAAACTCGTCTCCACGAATAGTATAGCGTCCAAGTGCCGTACCATCTTCTTGCAATTCCACCTCATCCACCAAAAGCATTGGTGCACGGTGTGGTAAAATTTTCTCAATTTCTTGTCTATTCATTGGCATTACCCAAGGCGGAAGAGCACTTGGCCAAACTCCACCAGCTCTTCGTTGCCCACACAAATTTCCAGCACAACACCGTCTTTTGGTGCCGTGAATTCGTTCATCACTTTCATGGCTTCAAGGATGCACAGAGTTTGCCCTTTTTTGACGTTCTGTCCTACTTTTACAAACGGTGCTTCACCCGGTGCCGACGCAAGATAGGCCACACCCACAAGCGGACTTTCCAGCCCTTCACCCGCCGCCTCTACCTCTTGTGCTGCCACAGCCGGTGTTGTTTGTGCAACTTGTGCGGGTGCTACTGCTGCCGGCGCCACCGCAGCCGCCTTCGATAAATACACCCGTGCGTCTTTTTCTTCTACTTCAATTTCGGTTAAGCCATATTCATTGAGCAATTCTGCCAATTCTTTGATGCGATTCGTATCCATAAAATATCCTCCAAATTTCTTAAAAGGTAAAACCCTTAAAATCCCTTCCCTTCAAACAAAGGTTACAAGATTTTACAGTTTGCGGAATGCAAGCACCGCATTGTGCCCACCAAAACCAAGCGAAGAAGAAAAAGCAACATCAAACGGGCGCTTTTCCGCTTTACCCGGGCAGTAAAACAAATCGCACTCGGGGTCTGCCTCTTGGTAAGAAATGGTAGGTGCTGCAACGCCGTCGCGCAAGGCCATGATGGCAGTGATGGCCTCGGCAGCACCAGCTGCACCCAACATATGGCCTGTCATGCTTTTTGTGCTGGAAACTGCCACCGCTTTTGCATTCTCGCCAAAGGCTTTCCGATATCCCATGGTTTCGGTTTTATCATTCAACGGGGTGCTGGTTCCATGTGCATTCACATAGGTATTTTCATTCACAGATGTGATGTCACCCTCTTCCATTGCCTGCTTCACTGCGCGGTAAATTCCGTCAGCTTCAGGGTCGGGTGCTGTAAAATGATGTGCGTCACAGGTATTACCATACCCAACTACTTCTGCATAAATATTCGCATTACGCTGTTTGGCGTGCTCATATTCTTCTAGCATCAACAGCGCTGCCCCCTCGCCCATCACAAAACCGTCTCGTCTTGCATCAAAGGGGATCGATGCGGCATTTACATCGTTTGAAAAAGACAACGCTTGGCAAGCTGTAAATCCCTTGATGGCAAATGGGCACACAGCGGCCTCGCTACCACCGGCCAGCACTGCATCACAATAACCATGTTTTATCGCGCGAAACGCTTCACCGATCGTGTTGCTAGATGTGGCGCATGCTGTCACCACTGGCAAAGACGGCCCCTTGATATTGTGACGCATCGCCAAAACGCCTGCGCCCATATTGGCAATCATCATGGGGATCAAAAATGGAGAAAGTCGGCTTGCACCCTCGTTCATGCGTGTAACTTCACGCACTGTTGTGTGAATTCCACCTATACCGCTAGACACATACGTACCCACACGCTCGGGTGACACTGTGGCCAAAACGCCACTGTCGTGTACACATTCCTCTGCGGCTGCAATCAAATACTGGATAAATAAATCGTACTTTCGCGCATCTCCCTTTTCCATGTAGTTGGTGCCAACAAAGCCTTTAAGCTCAGCGGCCAATGTGGCCTTATACCCCGTTGTGTCAAAATAGCTAATGGGGGCAATCCCATTCATGCCATCCACTGCATTTTTCCAAAATTCTGATGCTGTTAGCCCCAGCGGCGTCACAGCTCCCATACCTGTCACTACAACACGTTTCATCTTACGCTCCTTCACAATATATCTTCCAAATCACTCGTATCACATCGCCATACCGCCATCCACACGCAGCACCTCACCCGTGATATAGGCCGCGCTATCCGAGGCCAAAAATACCACCAAGTCAGCCACTTCGCGTGGACTTCCGTAACGCTTTGCCGGAATGGCAGAAAGCATTGCTTCCTGTACTTTTTCGCTCAATTTACCGGTCATTTCCGTTTCGATAAACCCAGGTGCAATTGCATTGCAGGTCACCCCACGTGCAGCAAGCTCTTTTGCTGTTGATTTTGTGAATCCAAACAAAGCAGCCTTTGCCGCTGCATAATTTGCCTGACCTGCATTACCAAATAGGCCTACAACGCTAGAAATATTGATGATGCGCCCACTTCTTTGCCGCATGAAAGGCTGATAGACGGCTTTTGTGACATTGAAAGCCCCCTTCAAATTCACACGCAAAACCTCATCAAAATCTTCTTCACTCATTTTTAATAGCAAATTATCGCGCGTAATGCCCGCATTATTTACCACAATGTCCACACGGCCAAAATCATCTATAACCCGCTTCATCACATCGCTTACATCTTCTCCATTTCCAACATCACAACAATAGATTTCAGCTTTTCTTCCGTGCTCACGAACCGCGCTTAATGCCTCATTTGCTGCCTCGTGGTTGCCTGCATACAAAAGTGCCACATCCGCGCCGCATTCAGCAAGACGTTGCGCAATGGCACGTCCAATACCACGTGAGGCACCTGTCACCACCGCCACTTTTCCGCTTACGTCCATCCCAGTCACCTCGCCTTATCCGGCCAATTCAAAGCCGTTTTTAATTAATATTTTAATTGTATCTTCTAAAGTTTGCAAATCTTGCACAGAACACAAAGTAGCATCCTTACAAATTCGCTTAGCAAACCCACTTAGAGTACGCCCCGGACCCACTTCTACAAACACATTCTGTCCCGCATCGCATAAAGCGTGCATCGTTTGTGTCCAGCGTACAGGATTTTTCATTTGCGCAGCCAATGTTTGGCATGCATCTGCTTCATAAGGCCTTGCAGTAAGGTTTGCATATAGCGGTAAAGCCGGCATTTGTAAGTTGATTTCTTGCAAATACCCACCATAAGCCTCAGCAGCTTTTTCCATGTAAGGAGAGTGAAATGCTCCGGATACTGCAAGCACCTTGCCCAACCCTCCATTCGCTTTTACCAAATTTGCAAAATCTGCCAATTTATCAGCTGCTCCGGCCACCACCAACTGGCCGGGACAATTATAATTCACCGGATAAAACTCGGTGTTGTGTTCTTTCGAAAACTCATCACAAAGATGCTCTACCACATCATCTTGCAGTTTTAACACAGCACACATGCCCCCAGCACCGCCGGCACCTCCAAACTCAGCCATATGTTCAGCACGTTTGCACACTGCCATAAAAGCTGCTTCAAATCCGTTCTTTTTAAAATCAGTTTCACCGCTACAATAGGCTTTTTCACCCGGCTCACGAAAGCTTCCACCAAAGGCCAGTGCCGCCATCTCTCCAAGTGAAAACCCTGCAAGCGCTGTAGGGCGAGCGCCGCGCTCATACAGCGCACATGCTGCAGCCAAATCCACGGCAAAAACACAGGGCTGTGTCACCTTAGTTTGTGCCAAAACTTCACCAGAGGCCTCAAAACAATCCGACAATGTTCCAGCGCGAAGACGCTCGGCCATGTCCAAAACCCGTGCCGCCTCACCACCAAGCGCATACAACTCTCGCCCCATACCGGTATACTGTGCACCTTGACCAGCAAATAAAAAAGTCATTTTTTTCATCATATCCTCCAAACCAAACCTTGGCATAGCAACCTTGTTTTAATCCAAAGCTGTGTAAAAACTCCTCATATACAAAAGTACCCACTCACTATACCGGGCACAGCTAGCGGTACAGATTTTCAATCCGGAAGCCCTCTTTACATTTTAACTCACAACACTGCCACACAAAGCAACGCTCACCTCAGCCATATCCTGATACCGTTTAAAGGCTCTCATCGCACGCACCATGCTCAAGAACGTTCGTTTTCTGTATATATTGTACATATTTCAACAATCCGTTGAGATATGTACGCCCTCTTTTAACTCTCAGTTCTTTCAATATCGCCGATGCGACCAAGCCCAAATGCCCAACCACAAGGTTCAATCTCCTAAAAAATCCATTTACACCCTGCTAGCGGCCAACCTATGGAAGTATTGCGATACAAAATCTGCTTTAGCAACAAAAAACGGACAAAGCCTGCTCTGCCATAGACTTTTGACTGCTTTTATCACAGCTTACAACGGGCCAAAGCTCCCTATTCTTTGAAAACAATTATTTACAATTAGTAATATTATCTATAAATATCTCTTATTGTACATGTATTTACCAAGCTATTTTTACGAAAAAATGGCCTCAATCACCTTAAAAGGATGCCCATTTCTTCGGATTCTCTCATTTTGATGCTCCACTATAAAATATCTCAAATTTTGATGTAAAGCAAAATAACTTCACATATTTTTAAAACACATGTATGTCATTTTTCGTTGTAATGAAAATCATTATGCATATTCCCATGAAATACTTGCGTGATTTTGAAGCATATAACATCCTCAAAACCACGCAAATTATCTTCAATTTTGGCAAACTCTATGTTTCTAACGCACCCATTGTCCAGCCGATTTTAAAATCTCTTCGGCCTGTTGGCATACGCCGTGCACAATCTCACTCGCCGTACACGTTTCACACAGCATGCCGGCCACCTGGCCTGCCAGAAAACTTCCAGTTTTTTCATCGCCCTCAATAGCGGCACGATAAAGGCTACCTCCGCCAAAAGCTTCCAGTTCTGCATCGGTGACGGACGAATCGTATTCTTTTTTCAAAAAATCTCGCATAAAGGCATTTCTAATACCACGCACAGGGTGCCCTAAACGACGGCCAGTTGCCATAGTGTCGATATCTTTGGCCTTCAGCACACGCTGTTTATAGTTCGTGTGCACATTGCACTCTTCAGCAAGTAAGAAACGTGTACCCATTTGCACACCACAAGCACCCAGCATCATAGCTGCTGCCATACCTCGGCCATCTCCAATTCCACCTGCGGCCACCACAGGGATTTCTACAACATCACACACCTGCGGCACCAAAGTCATGGTGGTCATCTCGCCGATGTGTCCACCACTTTCTCCGCCTTCAGCAATCACAGCATCCGCACCACTACGTTCCATTTTGCGCGCATGCGCCACACTGGCAATTACCGGAATCACAACGATTCCTGCATTTTTCCATTCTTCGATATATTTCCCGGGGTTGCCCGCGCCCGTGGTTACTACAGGTACTTTTTCCTCCACCACCAGCTTTGCCACCTCGGCAGCAAATGGGCTCATCAGCATGATATTCACACCAAAAGGTTTGTCTGTCAAACTTTTACACTTTTGAATTTCAGCACGCACCACATCCACATTAGCATTCATGGCGGCAATAATGCCAAGCCCACCAGCATTTGAGGTAGCTGCAGCCAAATCTGCATCAGCAATCCACGCCATACCGCCTTGCAAAACCGGATATTGTATCCCTAAAATTTCACACAGTTGAGATTTTAGCATGCCTGCCTCCTATACATTCTTCTCATCAATCAACTTCACAAGGTCGCCCACTGTGCGAATATCCTCGCTGATTTCCACTTCTACACCAAAAGCATCTTCACATGCCATCGCCATATCCACAAGATCTAAACTGTCTAGCTCTAAGGCCTCAAACGTGGTTTCCATTGTCAAGCTTCCAGCTTCCATCTCTTTGTACTCGCTCATAATTGTCTCTACTTTTTTCAGTGTTTCCATTCGTCTGGTCTCCTTTTATTCGCTTTTATTTATAATGTATGTCAAGCTCCAATGGAGCAAAAACCATTTTTTCAAAAATGACATATTTTTTTGTTTTTAAGCACTCAATGCTGTGATAACATCCCATTTAGTCTTTTGTCCAGCGTAAAAGGACTGTACCATAAGCTAAACCGCCCCCAAATGCGCTAAACAGCAACCGATCTCCTTTTTTAAAACGCTTTGCCTTATTGCATTGGTCAAGCAACACTGGCACACTAGCCGCCGACATATTGCCAACCTCATGGATATTAACACAAAAACGCTCTGCCGGAACTTTCAGTTTTTTGATTGCTGCATCAATAATTCTTAGGTTTGCTTGATGCAGCAAAATATGGTCAATATCCTCCTTGGCTATCCCTGTTTCTGTCAATGCCGCCTCAATACCGTCACAAACAGCACCCACTGCAAATTTATACACATCTCTGCCATCCATATGAATAAAATTCACACTTCGCTGTTTGCGGTTTGCTGCCAAATGTGGCGGTAAATTTCCGTTTGGCATAGGAACATAAAGAGCGGTTTCATTGGGCAAAGTATTTAATTTCAAATATTCCAGCGCGTCACCGGCGCCTAGCACTACGGCACCTGCTCCATCTCCAAACAAAACACAAGTGCTACGGTCTTGCCAATCTGCAAGGCGGCTCATTCCCTCAGCCCCTATAAGCAAAACACGCTTTGCCCCACGAGCCAAAATGCCTGCAACCATATCGAGCCCAAAAACAAACCCTGTGCATGCCCCAGAAATATCCAAAGCCGGGCATTTAGCCTCCAGCTCGCGGTGCACAAGGCTTGCAACCGAAGGCGTAATATATTCACCACCTAAGGTAGCACATAAAATATAATCCAGCTCACTTGCAAGCACACCCGCATCCAAAAGTGCAGCTTTTGCCGCCTCTATCGCCATTTCATGCACCAGTTCTTCATTCATAAGATGACGCTTTTTTATCCCTGTGCGTGTCTCAATCCATTCATCACTTGTGTCAAGAAACTGTGATAAATCGTTATTATCTATTGTTAACGGTGGCAGTGAACTGCCCGTGCCCAAAATTTCTAAACTCATGCTCTCTCCTGAAAAACACTGCGTTGTGGTTTTGAATAGTAGTCGATATTGTGTTCTAAAAACAGTTCTAATTTGCCCACACACTTGAGCAACACGCGTTTTTCGTCCTGCGAAAGGCCACCGGCAACAGCGCGTATCAAACTGCGATGAAAATATTGCCGGGCTCGCTCAGCCCTTCGACCTGCACGTGTAAAGCAAACCAGCACAATGCGTGCATCCTTGGCCACTTTGCTCTTTTTTACATACCCTTTCGCCTGCAGTTTGTTAACGGCAGCCGTCACCGAAGGCAAGCTGATTTCCATGTAATCCGACAATTCACTAACGCTAGCACCCTCGGCCCCTGTATCAGCAGAAACTGCTGCAACTGCCTCCAATAAATACAGCTCTGCGGCCGACAAACGGCTCAATTTGCCACTTTGTGCCAAAGTGCGTTCTAGCTTGCCCAAGGCATGGTAACTGTTCAAAAATACACGGCTAAGCTGCTGCTCAAAAACGTCCACGGGCAAACCTCCTTCACAAATCTATGACAAAATTTCAGCACGAAGTATTAATTAGTTAGACTAACTAATTAATACTATAGTCACTCTATCACACTTTGTCAAGTAAAAGAAGCAAATCCCCCTAAAACTCCTCCAATTTATGTTAAACTATGAACAGGGAAAGACACGTATTATTTAGTTTTAAGTGCAAGACTGCGGGGCACAGCGTGAAATTCCACACCGTGCCCCGAGCACCTTACGTATTATGCCCTGGCATAGACGTTTTTACGCATACATAACCGTATTTTCTATGTTTGCACCTGGTAATAAATCGCATCGTCTTTATTCGTCAAGACAAAAGCATCATAGTTGATGCGCCCCTCGACCAAGCTGCCAGAAAGACCTGGCGGATCTTGATGAATTTTGTAGTCCTCTAATTTGGTAGGAGCCACCGTTGCGCAGGGATGTGCCAAAAGAAATCCAAATTTTGCAGGTAAGCGCGAAGAGGGCACTTTGATCACACTAGCTCCATCTAGCATTGCAATAACACCCTTGCTGCGTACCTCTTGCCCCAACTCAGTTTCCATAACAATATCGCTGCTTTTTTTCATCAAGAGGTAAACATCCGGTGTCACAATCAAAACGCGCCCTGTTTCGGGCACTTCGCTGTTATCCAATGTATTTCCCGCTTTAATGATGTTTTCATAGATGTTTTCTGCGGTAAGTGCAAGAGCGGTGGCCTTTGTACCGGCACCTGTACACATTGCACTATACACATAGGTATCCACTTCCGGCATCACCACTTCGCGTAATTGGCGAGCCAATGCACCGGCTGCCTGCAGAGCACGCTTGGTTTCATCCTCATCCAATTTATCGATGGCAAATGTAAAACTGCGATCACGGCTGAGGGTCATGGTCTGCGTGGTAGCCGACAAATCCTCTACTTCGCCATAACGACTGTAGTTGCCCTCTGCCGCCCCTTGCCTTCCATAATTGTTCATGGATGCCGTAGATATACGATAAATTTTTACAGAATTTGCACCATCCCAGCTGAAATCTTGATTTGTCAATAAACTTTTTTTCGATTCCGCTGCAAACAATTCATCAACATACGGTAAAAATTGACTTGCTAATTCAATAGCCATAAACGTTCACACTCCTTATCTTTTCTTTTTTACAAAATCTGCTCTTATTGATGAAAAAAGACATTGCGTAACGAATCTGTGGCCGATTTCACCTGTGCTGGGCTTTTTTCGGGCGCCCAGGCATTGGCGCGTAAAATACGATCCACAGCATATTGCTCAGTTTTCTGCAGCAAACTTTTAACAGTGGCCAAGCTTTTTTCAATTGTCTCATCATCAGAATAATCCAGCAAATCTGCGGCCTCTGTTGGTAGAGACATCGCAACCAAACGTTCTTTTGTAGCCAGTTTTCTCTCGCGTAGCAAGAGGGATTCTTCACGATGTGCCAATTCCTCGGCCAAACGCCCCGCTCCTCCCGCAACCGACCTCACTTCTCGATCACGCATAAGCCGTTTTTGCACAATTTCATTTACATCATCCTGAGAAAACGTTTTTTCTGCTGTTTTTTCTACTGTATTTTCCGTCTCTTCCAGACGTTTACGCTCCTGCTCATTTGCAGTTTCAAGGGTTTCGCTTGCATGTTGCATAGGCTTTTCCATCATCTTCTTTCCTCCTTTTGACTTTACAGTCGGCCCGGGTGGACCACAAAAAAAACAAACGATGACACATAGGTTTTAAATTTATGTCCGATTGTCAGACAGGCCTTGTGCCATCGTCTTGTTTACAATGGTGATAGGGTGCTTGGCTCCTCGCCAATCGTGGCTCTACCAAATAAATAGCAGATGGCACACAAGTATACAATGTCTTTTGTCCCACATCTCAAAATAAGCTCACGTAGTATCGGAAGCTCTTGATGCGGAAATGGTTGTGCCTCTAAATGTGTCAATATCATTTTTGCCAAAATATGCTCCATCAAATCTCCCCTATAATAAAATTAGCAATTTGCTGATTTTATTATAGGGGAGGCAAGTATATTTGTCAAGAGAAAAATAATCATATTGCTCATTTTTTTAAAATGCGGTATACTAAAGGCAAGAGACGTACACATACGAATCCCCCTTTAATGTTATGTTTAGCTTTGACTAGTTTCATTGATACCTTAAAGGGGTTATTCGTAACAACACACGAATGGGGATGTTATAAATGATTCAACGGAAAACTTTAGGCGAACGCTTGGTGGAAGCACGTAAGGCAAAGGGATTAAAACAATATGAACTGGCAGAAAAGCTAGGCCTTACACCCACAGCACTAAATTATTATGAAAAAAATAAACGCAGACCCGATTACGACACTTTAGCCAAGCTAAGTTTTGAGCTAGGGCATAGTGTAGACTACTTTTTGGGGCTAGAGGCCGAAAATGCACAGCGTGTGCGTGAAGCTTTACAAAATGAAAATGCACAACAATTGGCGCACAGCCTAAACCTAGACGCAGACAAAATCGAATTTGACGAAAAAACGCTAACTTTGGACAGTTATGAGGTGGATTATCAAAAAGGCGACCTTGCTTCCATGCCACGCTATAGCGAATGGAGCCACATTCTCTCCAAAGCAGCCGGCCAGCCCGAAAGTGATAAGCACCAAAATGATATTTATCAATTGCTGCAAATT
Source organism: uncultured Oscillospiraceae bacterium (assembly GCA_964370445.1). GTDB lineage: Bacteria > Bacillota > Clostridia > Oscillospirales > Ruminococcaceae > JAAYCI01. The sequence continues at coordinate 45,155 of CAYJJK010000002.1, forward strand.
ATTGCAGGCATATCAGGAAAAGACTTGATAAAACTGCTTGATTATGCAAAAGAAATCACAAAGTGATAGCGTGAATTTGGTAAATAGTAAAACAGGGTGCGGAGCTTTTAACTCCACACCCTGTTTTACTGTTTCAATAATAATCACGCTAAATTTGGTTCATATCCCGTCTCAGCTGTCGTGTCGTTACAAAAATTCCACCAACCGGCCTTCTGTATTCGTTTATTCTATAGAAAATACAAACCTGCTCTTTTGTCGTCGTCAAACCCAAAATTTTTGCACAAGCTCAGCTTCGCCTCGCCAGTGGTAAAATTCCCACAAGTAAACTCCAACCCAGCTGATACAGCAATACAACACCGATGGACAAAATAGATAACGCACCGCTGAAAGCCAACAGAATCGCTAAAACACCGGCCAAAATCATACCAGCCACTTGCACAAAGGTGCTCATACGCTCGCTCTCCACACAGGTGGCTGCAGCACGCATGCCACCAATAAAGCTGGTAAACGTACCAAGGTGGCTCATCACACCCTCACTTTCCGGCAGGTAGCTACACAGCGGTTCCATGAGGCGCTTCTCATTTTTGTCCAGCACCTTCACAACCCCTTTGGGCAATTTATACACACGCTCAATAAGCTCACTTGTCACACACGGATCTTCACTTTGCACCAACATAGATACGCCACTGGAAAGCAAGCCATTCATGGTGGCACGCACGCCAAATTCAGGTGTGTACTCAATTAAAAACATAGCAAATAGCCGGCCGGACACCGCCAAATATAAAGGCACACTTCCCTCGGCACAAAGTTTTAGTTCCATTTCCAAAGGCGGTGGGCTGATATCGTGCATTTGTAGCATTTCTCGTGTACCTACTACCACACGATTGTTGTCTACAAAACCCACAAAGCCACGTCCCACCTCACACAACAAGTTTTCCACTTTAAACAACATGTCTTTCTTGCCCTGTATCACGCCAAGAAATACATCTTGCATCGTGTCACAGTGCTCTGTTAAAATACTAGCCGCATAAAGAATCGCCAAATCAATGCGTTCTTTCTCAAAAGTTTTAATCCCTTTTAAGGTAACACTGGTGTTTGGAAAAATATCCTTTGCACCGGCCATCACCACATTAACACTTCCCAGTTCTTCAATCGCACTCCACCCGGGTACCACCACACCCAATTTGCTACCGGCTTGCTGCAACAGGCTGGCCGGCACCGCGGCAAGCAAGGTGGATGATAAGGGTGCCACTATACAAGCGGCAGCTGCAAAATAAGAAAGTGCAAATAGTAGCTCCCCAGTAAAAATAAAACCAAGCAAGATGCACAAAAAAGATACACCAAGGCAAACCCAAGCCATTTTTTTAGCCACCAAATCACTTCGACGGTGTGAAAAGCTCTGGCGCAAAAAACCTTTCATAAGGGCTGTTGGTCGGCTCACCAAGATACTGGGCATCTCCTCTTCAAGGCCCCTTGTCACATGATAAGCTACATCCCCTCCACCTTCCAAAACATAGGCTGCACTTTGTTCTGCGCCACTGCTCGCCAGGCGAAAACCATCTAAAATTGCTTCACATCGTAAATATTTACCAAAAGCATTGCCACATAAAAGCAAGGTAGCAATGGGCGCAAACAGGCTTACTTCAGGCGCATTTCCGCTGATGACAAAAACAGACACCACCACCGTTTGTAATAAGGTGGCCACTGCGGCCACTGCAACGGCAGAATCTACCGTGGCTTGACCAAGCAAACCAATAAGGCCGCTGGCTACAGTTGTGAAATTAAACACAAACACTGCCACAAATACCGCCACATAAGCCAATGTAAAGAAAAGAGGCGATAGTATAGGGTTTAGCAGTTCTGGCAATGGCAAAACATTTGCAAAACCAAAAGACAACCACAACAAAAGCAATGTACCCACTACAGAAATTATAACCCTGCGCAACAAGCTTGTACGCAAATCGCTCAATTCACCTTCCACCTGTTGTGCATCTTGAGGGTTGTTATAATCATCTTCAAGTTCTTCATCAACATCATAGCCGGATGAATCACTTGTAAACTGAGAAAACTCTCCGGTAAGCAAAGTGGTGCGCCCCTTTTTTGCCTTACGACGTTGCAAGGGTCTGCCTATCGCTTCTGCTTCCTCTTGCTCCACAATCACCGTCTCGCCAAAAAACTGCCGAAAGCGATCATCCACCATTTCATCCACGAACAAATTTTTCTGTTCTACAGCACCGGCTTCGTTATCAAACTCTTGGGTATAGGCCGCCGTTGGCACACGGTCGCTGCCTGTCGCATCAATGTCGAACTGTTTTGTGCTCACCCTGGCGCTTGGCATGGGGGGAATAGGCTTTGGAAAAGTGCCTGTCACCGAGGCCGCCGCCAAAGTAGCCGCACCTTTTTTTAATTCCTCTTGCATCGCTTCAGGTGTAACAAACACCTGTGTTTTTGAATTTTCCGACACAAAAATATCCTTATTGGGGCTTGGTGGATCAAAAAATTGTGTTGGTTGTGCAGGGGGCGCGGCCGCCAGGGCCGCCGGGGCCGCCGGGGCCACAGCAGCTGCTTCTTGCAGGGGAGCCTGTGCACGCACCCCACCAAAGGACATGCCGCCATCCGCAGACTCTGAAGCAGATACAAAAGCGGGAGCTACAGGTGAAATTGGCACTTGTGGTGGTTTTGCCGACGCCATTGGTTGTGGTGCGGCTACCTCAGCACTGCCAAGATTTGCAAAATCTAAAAGACTCACGCCCTCTTGGGATGGTGCAGATTTCTCCTCTTGCCATTGTGTGCGTGGCGGTAAGTTGCTTGCTGTGTTTTGAATCTCTTCAAACGCCTCACGCAAAGCTGTGCCGCCATCCTCCGGCTGTGCCACTGTTAAAGGTGCCGTAACCATGGCCGGCTCCACACTTGTCTCTTCATCAAAAACACCAACAAAATCATCCGTTTGTTCTTGGGGCTCATCCTCTACCAAAAGCCCTTTCTTGGCAAGTTTTGCACGACGTTTTTCTTCTTTTAAAGCTAATTTATCTGCTTTGATGCGTTCTTTTTCAAGTTTTTTTTGTTCTTTTGGGCTTAGGTGTTGTGTGTCATTTTCAGAAAACCACTCGGCCAATGCCTCGTCGCCCACAAACTTATCCTGCTCCACTCGCTCAAGCGCTGCGGCCTTTCCCGTACGCGGGGCCATGTTGACATCCTCATGCGCACCCGACATCGGTAAGCTGTGCGTCTGTTCACCATCCTGCGCCTCATCCCAGTCCACATCGCTTTCCTGCCAGGCTTCGTCCTGCACCGGTGTGGGTGATTTTGCCGCCATTTTTTCCATTTTTTTTCGTTCTTTTGCAAGTCGCTTTTGTTCTTTGGGACTCAAATGCTGGGTATCATTGCCCGAAAACCACTCCGTCAATGCCTCATCGCCCACAAATTTATCCTGCTCCACTCGCTCAAGCGCCGCTGCTTTTCCCATGCGCTTTGTCCCGGCTTCACTATCAAACTCGCCCAGTTTTGGCAAGCGGCGCGTCCCTTGTACTGTCTCGGGAGAAGAAATTGTATTTTGCATAGGTGGCTCCACCTGTGCGGAAGACACCACCTGTGCGGAAGACACCACCTGTGCGGAAGACACCGCCTGCGTGGAAGACACCGCCTGCGTGGAAGACACCGCCTGCGTAGAAGACACCGCCTGCGTAGAAGGCGCCTCCTGCGCGGATCTACGCGCACTAGAGGAAATCCCTCGTGCCGTCGCCTTGCCACTTTTTACACTTTCCAAAATACTATCGAGTTCCTGTGCGTTGTTTTGACCGGCCACCTTGCCACTGCGGTGCAGTTCTGCCAATATGGAGTCCACCGACGCATCCGAAGGTCTATTCTGCCTGTCCAATTCACTCATCTCCATTCAAAACCGGCCATGGGGCCGTTCTCTCAATAATAAGATTACTCCGCCTCTCGGCCACGCAGCACTTCATACATTAAAATACCACCGGCCACCGACACATTATAGCTATCCACACCACCGGTTTGTCCCGCCATAGAAAGGCGAATCACACCGTCGCACAATTTTTTCACAAGGGGTGATACCCCACTGCCCTCACTGCCCAAAACAAGCGCTACCGCGCCATCTAGCTGTGTTTTATGCAAGGGTTCTCCACCGGCATCGGCACAATACACAAACACATTTTCCTTTTTGATGCGCCGGATACACTCGCCTAAGTTTGCCACACGTGCCACAGGCAAGCGTGAAGCCGCCCCGGCCGAAGCCTTCATCACGGTAGCTGTCACCTGCGAACAACCACGCTTTTCTATCACCACACCATGTGCACCGCATAACAAAGCAGAGCGAATGAGCGCCCCTAAGTTATGTGGGTCTGAAATGCCATCACACAGCAGTAAAAACGGAGATTCGTTTCTTTTCTCCGCTAAGTCCAGCAAATCTGCAACCTCGGCATATTTCACTTCAGCCACAAAAGCAACAACGCCCCCATGCCGCGCGCCCTGGCATAAGCCATCCAGTTTTTCACGGCGCACACGCTTCACAACGGCTCCGGCCTGCTTTGCAAGCGCCGTATAATAGCCTGCTTCTCGCTCCGCCATGCCCTCATCCAGCAAAACACTGTCTACAGTGCCTGCCGCAAGTGCCTCCACCACACTGTGCTTTCCACTCAACAATTCATTTTTTATCTTTTTATCGTCATTCTCAATCACAATTTTATCTGCCAAATGCCACTTTCCTCCCTCTTGTCCAGCCACATGAAATACCAATATACATTATAGCATCCCAAATGGTATTTTTCAACTTCGCTTATCTTTCAATTGTTGAAAACTATGTTGAAAACGTGGATAAGTCGGCTTTTTACCTCACTTTAGCAGTCTAACAACTTTTAGAACACAAAAATATGCACAGTAATTTTTCAAAATTCTGTATAAAATTACCGAATATTTCTACTCTTTGTAATACAAAGCTGCGTTACGCTATGATAAACCTTTTTCATTTACAAGCATAAGTTTGCATATATCAATTTGCAGGCAAAATCAAAGTTAAAGTTTCGCGATGCAATTGATTTTTGCCATGAAACTGTGGTATACTCTGTGTTAGCTAAACCAAACAACAAACACAAAAAAGGGGAGTCGACATCATGCTACAAAACGCAAGTGAAATGTTAAAAAAAGCGCGTGACGGCCATTATGCCGTGGCGCAAATCAACATCAACAACCTAGAGTGGACAAAAGCTGTGCTTTTAACAGCCGAAGAGCAGAAAAGTCCCGTAATTTTGGGCGTGAGCGAAGGAGCCGCAAAATACATGACTGGCTTTGATACCGTAACCCAAATGGTGAAAGCCATGGACAAATCCCTTGGTATCACTGTGCCGGTGGCTTTGCATTTAGACCACGGAACATACGAAGGTGCAATGAAATGTATTGATGCCGGCTTCACCTCTATCATGTTTGACGGCAGCCATTATCCCATAGAGGAAAATGTGGAAAAAACAGCAGAGCTTGTGAAAATTGCACACGATGCCGGCATGAGCATCGAGGCCGAAGTGGGCTCGATTGGCGGCGAGGAAGATGGTGTTGTGGGCGCTGGAGAAGTGGCCGATGTGGCCGCGTGCAAACGAATTGCAGACCTTGGCATCGCCTTTTTAGCCGCCGGCATTGGCAATATTCACGGCGTATATCCGCCCAACTGGAAGGGCCTAGATTTTGAGACCCTGCAAAAAATACACGAAGCTACAGGCGGAATGCCGCTGGTATTGCATGGTGGCACGGGTATTCCCATCGAGATGATTCAAAAAGCCATCAGCCTTGGGGTATCCAAAATCAATGTAAACACCGAGTGTCAGCTCACTTTTGCGGCTGCCACACGCCAGTACATCGAGGCCGAAAAAGACCGTCAGGGCAAAGGATTTGACCCTCGCAAGTTGCTTGCCCCCGGTGTTGAAGCCATCAAAGAAACCACGCGTGAAAAATTTGAAATGTTTGGCAGTGTGGGCAAGGCCTAAAGCCATATTTGTGCATCAACCCCTGCCTTGGCGGGGGTTTTGTCAATCGTTTGTAAGCAACGCAGCTTTTCCCTTTTAATAAGGTATAGTATAATAGTAAAGCATGTTGTTTTTTTGAACAAAATAATTTGTAACATGAAAAAGGAACGCCATTATGAGCCTTACCCTAGACAAAGTGTACCATGCTGCCTATGTGCTGAAAAGTGCGGCGCGCAGCACAGATTTAATTGCTGCATCGCCCACCCTTTCCCAAGGACGAGAGCTATACTTGAAAACCGAAAACCTTCAGGTGACGGGTTCTTTCAAGTTGCGCGGGGCCTATTATAAAATTAGCCAACTAAGTGAAAAAGAACGTAAATGCGGTATTATTGCATGCTCCGCGGGCAACCATCCACTGGGCGTAGCTTTAGGGGCGCAAAAAAGCAACATAAAAGCGCTAATTTGCATCCCCGATTCGGCACCGCTTTCTAAAATTGAAGCCACACGCCGCTATGGGGTGGACGTAGAGCTTGTGCCCGGCAGCTACGACGACGCCTATGCGCGTGCTCTCTCTTTAAGTGAGGAGAAAAATCTAACGTTCATTCATCCTTTCGATGATGAAAATGTGATTGCAGGCCAAGGTACCATTGGCCTTGAAATCCTTGAGCAAATGCCGGATGTGGATAACATCGTATTGCCCGTGGGCGGCGGCGGGCTAATTGCAGGTGTTGCCTTTGCCGTAAAAAGCCTACGTCCAGAGTGCAAGATCTACGGTGTGCAGGCAGCGGCTGCTGCCTCCATGTTGCGTAGTTTACAAAAAGGTGAGCGCGTCACCTTGCCTTCTGTTTCCACTTTTGCAGACGGCATTGCAGTGAAACAACCCGGCCAGCTCACCTTCGATTTGTGCCGCCGATATGTGGATAGTTTTGTGGATGTAAGCGAAGATGAAGTGGCCGAAGCCATCCTTGCCCTTATGGAGCAGCAAAAGCTGGTTACCGAAGGTGCCGGTGCTGTGGCGCTGGCCGCCGTGTTATGCGGCAAAGTGCCCACACGCGGCAAAACCGTATGCCTGCTTTCCGGCGGCAACATCGACGTAAACATCCTCAGCCGTGTCATCACGCGCGGCCTCGTCATGAGCGGACGCAATACCTCACTCACCATCGCCCTCACCGATAAACCCGGCCAACTGTCCGGTGTCAGTGACATCATCGCCAACTGCGGTGGCAACGTGGTTTCGGTGCAATACGATCACAGCGATCAAAATATGGCAATTAACAGCTGCTTTTTAACGCTCGCTTTAGAAACACGCGATCACGCACATGCCGATGCCATTTGTGCGGCACTGCAAAAAGCCGGTTTTGAAATTGTATCCAAAGGTGGACAAAATAATACACAAAAAGGGGATAATGACTGATGCTACAAAATATTAAAATCAATTTAGAAACACTGGAAAAAATGTTGTATTTTTGGCAGGCCTCCAGCGAAGGCGAAAAAGTGGGCGAGGATTATTTGCGCGACGTGGCCGCTGCACCCGAAATGCAACTGCTGTATGACGATGAACTGAACGCCGAAGGCGTGCGCAAGGTGCTAAGCGCCATCACAAACCGCGAGCAAATGAACGCACCCACAAAACGCGAGTGGAAGTTTTGGAACAACAATATGTGGGTGATGGAAGAACAACTGCTGCGCGACAACATGCTGCGCCCCATCAAAGTACTTAACGCCGATGCCTTGGTGAAAACCATCAACGAAAAAGGCAGTTTCCCGCACGATAGCGTAGAAATCCTTTTTGTTCCGGGCACAGCCGAAGAATATTGGATAGACAAAAACCGCCTTGTGGTAAACTTCTTTAAAATTCAGGCAGACCTTTTTGATGAAGACAACGTTAGCCTCTGCGGCCAGCCCGTGCTTTCCTTTTTTGAAGAAAAACTACTGGAAATGACGGCTGGATAGTTGGGCACGTGCTACTTTAAACACAAGGGCAAGACCTTGGAACCCCTTTCTTCGAAAAAAAGGGGTTCCAAACCTCCCCAAAAAACTTTTGTGTAAGGGCAACTTTACATAAGCGTATCGTTTATATAAATAAGGGGTAAGGCCGACAGCTTTGCCAAATAAAAGCGCCGGGATAACTCCCCGGCGCTTTGGCAATTTCGTGGCAAGGCAAAATTTAACACAAGGGTTGTTTTAGAGAGGGTTTCACCAAAATGGATAGGTGGATGTTTGTAGCCTTTTCTCCTTAAACACGGTTAAGCACACCACTGTCCCCTGCAACAAAACCGTGGCAAAAAATCGGCAAATACACAATTTTGTCAAAGGCAATCAAAAAGCATCTTTTAGCCTTATATGATATAAAACAATATGCTAAAAAATAAGCATAGATGTCTACAAAAGTGCACAGCGGACTGAATCACATTGCTAAAAGAACGTATGTCATACAGCTAAAAATCACGTTTTTGCAATAAATACTGCTTTTAAAGGCGCAGTTCAAGGTTCTTTTCCATCTCGCAAAAAAGCCCAAGCACATGGCAAAATGCTATAAAAATGCCGTTTTGTCACAAATCAACATGGGGGCCACACACCTTACTATATGTGGCTAATCGCCATAAAAAGCTCGCTATTTTTACAAAAAATGCCCAAGATGTTTCCGTTTTGATTTGTACAGATATTTATTTTCAAATTTACAAATATTTTTATTGTCATCATGCCAAATAAAAGGTATACTATATCTGTCAGACAATAACAAAAAAACTCCTTGGGGGATAAAAATGAAAAAACAAAAACGTAGCAAACTGCTGGCCTTGGTGCTAGCTGCCACCTTGGCCTTGGTGCTATGCGTGCCTATGAGCGCCCTCGCCACCACAAACAGTAGCACAAGCGCTACCTCGGCCACAAGCATACAAACGCCGGCACCCGCTGTGCAAACAATGGGCCTAGACTTGGCAAATGCCGCCATACCGGCAGCCGCACCCATGCCCATCAATGTCACCAATTATCCGCTAAAAGTAGAGCTTACCGGCTTTCAGGCTAATGCCTTTCCCATATACACTATAACCATAGATACAAACGGTGATGGCGTTTATGGGGACACTTTTCCGGAAGCCGGAACAATCGAATTAACTGAAGTAACGCTTAATTCCACTGTTAGACATAATTCTGTGAATGTAGATACGACTACTACTTCCGTAGAGTTTAACGGTGTCAGCCGTTATGGTGATGCGGGCGGCACTAACACAGCAACCTACACCTCTAGCACAGGAGCTTTTACAGGTTCTGGCTCGCAGGCGTACCCCATTCAAATTTCTTTCACAGTGCAAATGCGTCAGGATATAAGCACCGGTAACTTTAGCTTTCTGGCTACCACCACAGATGGCAGTAATTTTTGTGGCGGCACACTAAGCTATCATGAAAAAGGCAATGCAAGCACCCCCCTTGGCAGTGTAATCATTGACAATTCTACTACAAGTGAAATCGAGTTGCCCTCCTTGCAGCAACTACCCACCACAACCACAGAGTATGAAGTATCCTTCACACCCAATGACACTTATGCGCCTTTTTATAAAGGGGGCACTGCCACAGCAGGCACTATTTATGGCCCTAGCATCGCACCACAAACGCCTGTAGCCTTGCCAGCGGGCGTTGCCATCGAATATTCAAATGCCACCATCAACCCCGCAAGTGTAGAGTTTAATAGCGACACTTATGATCAGTTTAGTGCAGGGGCTATGAAAACTTATTCCGACGCTATTTTAGCCCAAATGAACCAAGCTCTTGGTGTAGCCCTTGCCGCAAAAGGCCTTTCAATTGCTAACATGGGTAATTTAGTGGCAAATTTTGATTTGTCTTTAACCAATGCAGCGGGAACAGACTATCCGGGGCAGGACCGATTTACCGTCACTGTGCCGGTTACGGGCCTTGCAAACGGCACCAAAGTATATATTGTACATTATATGGGCATTTTTGATGGTTCCGATAGAATCACTGCCGAAATCATTGAAGCCACAGTGCAAAATAACGCAGTCACTTTTGCAACCACCGGCTTTTCCCCCTATAAAATGTTTTTAAACGTGCAGCAGTCAACATCCAGCTCCACCAGCACCGGCTCCAGCACTTCTACTTCCACCAGCACTTCTACTTCTACTTCTACTTCTACAACCACAACCACAACAGCACTTAGCCCGCAAACAGGTGTATACGCCTAAGAATGCATCGCTTTTAACATAAACAAAAGAACCTCGCCCTTTATGGGCGGGGTTCTTTTTGTTATAAGGCGCAATATACAACACAAACTTAAATTCTTTTTCCCCGATAATACAAGCTGAATACGTTAAAAACCAACCCACCCTTTTCTGCCCCTTGTTCCCCCATTCTACATGGATGCAGCACAAAACCGAACCGCCTCGTAAGACATACCTTTTTTAAAACCCGTCACAAAGCACAGCTTTGTGACACAGCTTTTCTTTTAAGGCGTGCCCACATAAAACGTGCCCTTCAATAAAAGTTTTGTCCACTTTTTCAAAAGTGGCGGGGTGCTGGGGCAGCGCCCCACGGTCTTCATGGCGTAGCCACCATGTTTGCAGAAAGCAAAAGCCCCGCTTACCACAAGGGCAGTAAGCGGGGCTTGGTTTTGGGATAAAGAGCTTAAGCCTTGATGTAGGGTGTGCCTTTGGCACTGGCATCTATGGCTTTTTGACGGCTGGCGGCGATAACAGCCAGCACGGTGATAACGTAAGGCACCATCAAAATAAGGTTATTTTGGATATCGATACCCATGTTTTGCAAGGTCATCTGCAGGGCATTTGCCCCACCAAATAGCATAGCACCAAGGAAAACGCCCTCGGCCTTCCATTTGCCCAGCACCACCACGGCCATAGCGATATATCCACGGCCGCCTGTCATATCCACATCGAAGCTGTTAGACTGTGCGATGGAAAGATAGGTGCCGGCCATGCCCATCATCAGGCCACTAAACATGGTGGCAAGATAGCGTGTAGAAAACACGTTGATGCCAAGGCTATCGGCGGCTTTGGGGTGTTCGCCCACAGCGATGATGCGTGTACCAATGGAGGTACGATTCATCACAAACCAAAGGAGTGGCACCATCACAAACCCAATGTACACGATAATGTTATGGTTAAAGAACACATCGCCCAAAATGGGAATTTGCGAAAGCAAGGGGATGGCAATTGGCTGGAAGTTCTCCACCTGTGTGCCACCGGTAGAAGCATCAAAGAACAATTGGCGAAACAATACAGCAGTAAGCCCGCTGCCCAGCATGTTGATACCGCTACCGATAACCACCTGTGCGGCACGGAACTGAATGGAGCAAACGGCAAAAAGTGCGGCCATCGCAATACCTGCGGCCATACCGCCCAAAAGGCCCAGCCAATAATTATTGGTGTAAAACGCCACCAAAAAGGCCATAAATGCGCCGGAAAGCATGGTGCCTTCCACGCCGATGTTCATCATACCTGCGCGTTCTGAAACTACGAGGCCTAGCGCTGCAATCATCAGCGGGATGGCCATGCGCATGGCGGAAGTGAAGAAAAAAGTTAACATTTCCATGGCTTACCCCTCCTTTTTCGCTTCTTTAGCAGCGTCTAATTTTGGCTTTTTATCTGCTTTGTGTTTTTTCACACCTTGGTTCACAGCAGCCACAGCCACAAAGATTATGATAATACCTTGCATAATGCTTGCAAACGAGGCCGATAGCCCCAAATCGCGTTGCAGGCCTTGTGCGCCTGTGGAAAGGAAGCCAAACAGGAGAGAAGAGAAAATAACGCCGATGGGATTGTTGCCCACCAAAATAGAAACAGCAATAGCGGTGTATCCATAGCCGCTAGAAATGGTTTCAAGCAAATAATGCGTGCTGCCTGTAAGCACAAATGCGCCGCCCAAACCGGCAAGGCCGCCGGAAATAAGCATGGTACTTATGGTGACGCGCGTAACACTGATGCCTGCATAGCGCGAAGCAGTGTTGTTAAAACCAACAGCACGCAGCTCGAACCCGTGATAAGTTTTAAACAGGAAGATAAACAGCAAAATGGCAATGATGATACCCACAAAAAATCCGGGGTGAGCCTTACTGTCTGTGATGGGATACGGCAAAAAGCCTTGTTCTGCAATGGTATAGCTTTGTGGTTCTGCTTGCTCTGTATCACGCATAACCGAGCGCACGAGGAAGCCCACAAGCTGCAAAGCAATATAGCTAAACATGATGGTGGTAATAATTTCAGAAATGGCATACTTGGCCTTTAAGAAAGCCGGGATAAATGCCCAAGCAGCGCCTGCAATTGTGCCTGCAATCAGCATGGCCGGAATAAGAATGAAGCCGGGCAAAGAAGTGAAGGTGATGCCCACCCAAGTGGCGGCCACAGCTCCCAGCAAGAACTGGCCCTCTGCACCAATGTTAAACACGCTGCTGCGATAGGCCACAGCCACGGCAAGGCCTGTGAAAAGCAAAGGTGCAGCATTGTTTAGCAAGTTGCCAAAGGTGCGTAAATTTTTAAACGAGGATTCCCACATGGCTGCGGCAGCTTCTATAGGGCTGTAGCCAAAGACCAAAAGGAATAGCGCACTTACAATAACGGCGCCCAACACAGCAAGTAAAGGACGTATAAGAGAAAGCAAAACTTTTTTGGGGCTTGTTTGGCTTAACATGCGCTTTCACCCCCTTCAGTGGTTTCTGCAACTTTTTCGTCTTTGTGATGGCCGGCCATCAAAAGGCCAACCTCTTGAATGGGGGTTTCGTGGTTTACTTCGCCCATAAACTTACCACTATGAATTACAAACACACGGTCGCTTAAAGAAAAAATTTCGTCTAAATCTGTAGAGATTAAAAGCACGCCTGTGCCGCGTTCTCTTTCTTCTACCAATTTTTTACGCACAAATTCAATGGCACCAATATCCAACCCACGTGTTGGTTGGTTTGCCAACATCACTTTAGGCGCCCTTGCCACTTCGCGTGCCAAGATAACCTTTTGCTGATTTCCGCCCGAAAGTCCGCCGGCCAAATAGTTGATATCCGCTGGGCGTACGTCAAATTCTTTCACAAGTTCTTCAGCATGTGCCTCAATGCTTTTGGTGTCCATCATACCAAGCTTCGTATACTGCGCAGAGCGCTGGTTGCTTAGCACAATGTTATCTTTGATGGGATATTGTAAAACAAGCCCTTTTGTATGGCGGTCGTCGGGGATGTGTGCCATGCCTTCGTCTAAGCGGTGGCGGATGCTTTTGCGTGTTACATCAACATCCGAAAATGCAATCGAACCGCTTTCTACTTTACGCCCACCTGAAATCGCTTCGGCAAGTTCCAATTGGCCGTTTCCATCCACGCCTGCAATGCCCACAATTTCACCCGAGCGCACCGAAAAACTCAAGTGATCTACAGCAATAAGGCCCTTATCGTTTTTCACGCACAAGTCTTTTACTATAAGGCGATCTTCACCCGGCTCTTTTGGCTCAACATGACGCTCTAGCGATACATCACGTCCCACCATCATGTGCGCAAGTTTATCTTTGTCTGTGTCTTGCACAGCAACAGAGCCAACCACTTCACCAAGACGCATAACGGTAACACGGTTGGCATAAGTTAACACTTCGCTCATTTTATGGGTGATGAGGATAATGGAATATCCCTCGCTGGCCAAAGTTTGGATGGAAGTAAATAAGTCGGCTGTTTCCTGTGGGGTCAACACAGCTGTAGGTTCATCTAAAATCAAAATTTTCGCCTTGCGCATCAGCACTTTTACAATTTCCACCTTTTGTTGCACACCCACGGGCAATTGCCAAATAAGGCTGGCGGGGTCGATGTTAAAACCAAAGCGATCACTCAATTCTTGTACGCTGGCATCCAGTTTGCGCCTATTGTGCACAAGGCCAGCCTCTTTCATGCCCAAAAACACGTTTTGCATAACCGTAAGCTGTGGGATAAGCATAAAGTGCTGGTGCACCATACCAACGCCTTTGGCAATGGCAGCGCTGGGTGAATCGATATTCACCTCTTCACCCTGCAATTTAATGGTGCCCTCGTCATGGCTATAAAGGCCATACAAGATGTTCATCAGGGTAGATTTTCCTGCTCCATTTTCGCCAAGCAGGGCATGAATTTCACCCTTTTCTAGCGTAAAATCAACATTTTTGTTCGCGCAGAAATCGCCAAAATATTTGTAAATACCGCGCATTTCAACCACATTCATTTTCCATACTCCTTTCCAAAATAAGAAACCGTCACCTTTAAAAGGGGCTGATTCTCTTTAAAAACCAATGATAAAAAACATGTCCGCTCCATCGACAAAACCATTTTAAGTAATACCGATTATCGTTTTTTGCAACGTCTCCACAAGAGATTGCTACAATCCGGGAAAATGAAAAACTTGGTCTGTAGCTTCATTTCTTTTTAAAGCAACGATAATGCGCCAAGCAACATGCTTTCGGGAACTCCTCTCTCCCTTTGCTTCTTGCAACAGCGTTCTTTCATAGAATCAAATATCTTGTAGTACCATATGCTTATTCAGTTTACTATCTTGTTCACAGAAAATCAATGTTTTAAGATACAATTCATGCATTCTACCAAATAAATACCTGTAAATTTGTGTATAATCCCAGAAGCCTACCCTTCACAGCTCTTCATATCCCACAAAAAAGCTTGTTCTTTTGATGCTAAAATGATATAATTGAACAAATTTCGAAAACGCCTAGTGTTGTACTACATTGTCTCACGATGGTGTTGAGAGGGGATAACAAGAATGGATCAATTGAGCATCAAGCAAGTGGAAAACTCTCAACTTTCTCACCGCACTAAAATGGCCTTGCTCGATCTAATACGAGATGAAAAAAATGCAAATCAGCCATTTAAATTACCCAATGAAGGCGAACTATCTCAGCGCCTTGGTGTAAGCCGCAATGTGTTGCGTGATGCACTGATGAGCCTTGAAGAAATGGGTGTTGTAACAAGAAGGCGAAGCAAGGGCACCATAGCAAGCCCACAGTTGGCCTGTGCAACAGGCCGGCTAGACACATATCCCGAACTGCTTACAATGATCAGCGACGCCGGGTACCCCGCCCGTTCCGAAACCGTGCGCATGGGCTATGTATTTGAAAAAGAATCTGCATTTGAAAACGATGACATGTATTTGAACGTAGAAAAATTGTTTTTCGCCGGAAACATCCCCGTTGCCTACTGCATAGATCACATGCCCAGCTCGTTTACCCAAGGTGCCGGCGACGACATTATGGAATTGCGTAATCTTACTCATTACGAGTTTTTGGAAAAGCGATGTAATACCTCCTTGGCCTACACCATGGTAAATGTAAACGCTGTGGTGCCACAGCCCTGGCTATGTGAACTGCTCAAGCCAAACCCAGAGGAAGCCGTTTTATTTTTAGATGATTACGCCTACAACTACGATCATGCTATCATCGTACATTCTCATATTTATTTACGAAACAATATTTTACAACCAAAGTTCCTGCGTAAAAGTTGGTAATGTTTTGTACAAAGGATACTTCTGCTGCACATACTAACAAATCAAAAACCATGGGTTTACTTTGTTCTACCACGCACCAGCTTGTATGCGTATGCTGTAAGACCTTTTGATGGCTTACACCTTGCACATAGGCAACAATTTATAACCCACCCATTTTATAACCCACCCATTAAAATAAGTACATAGAGTACTATAGTTTGATCAGTTTTATACTTGTGAATTATTTGTGAAACTGCTATACTAAATGTAAGTAAAGCCTGTTTTGGGCTAGCTCATCACAATATCTGTTAGGGAACAGAGGAGGCATATGATGAAATCCATCAAATCAAAAATTTTGGCACTGTCTTTATCTCTACTGCTCATCAGTATTATTGTCATCAGCAGCATTTCCATTTTCAGTACCTATCTTAGCACCATGACAGCTTTAGAAGAATCCATGAGAGGCACCATCGACGCCGCTTCTGATATGATGGATGTTCAGCTGAACGCCTATGTAAGCATGGCAAAACAATTTGCCAGCGACCCCGTTTTAACACAAGAAATCCCCGCCGAAGGCGAAGAGAATGCCGCCGGGCAAACACGCACTGAAGTGGTCAATGAAATGGCTGCACACTTTGAAGAAATTATGGCTTTGCACGGATATGACGCCATGCAAGTTTTTGATGAAAACGGCATAGCCGCTACCCTTGGCGCAGATTATTCTGCCGATCCACTTTTTACCTACCCAAAAGAAACAGGTGAAGTTTATATTGCAGACCCCACTGTGAACCCGGAAAGTGGCGTCTTAACCATGCCCATCACAGCCCCCATTATGCGAGATGGTGAGTTTGGCGGTGTGGTGCTGTATGCCATAAATCCCGAAGTTCTTTCTTCCATTGTCTCCAAATTGGCTGTAGGTGAAGGCAGCAGCACCACCATCATCGACAGCGCCGGCAACACCATTGCATACAATGATGTGCAACTGGTTTTAGACAGCTATAATCTGATTGAAGAAGCCCAAAGCGACCCATCCTTAAGTGCTCTTGCCGAGGTAGAGCGCGATTTGATGGCAGGCGGTGAAGGTTTTTCTTCGGTAACCTATGACGGCATTGAGCAATTTGCTGCATATACCCCCATCGATAACTCCAACGGCTGGGGTATCTATATCATGACCGAACAACAAAACTACCTGTCACAGCTTGTCATTTCGGTGGTTTTCATCATCATCCTCAGCATTATAATTTTAGTTATTTCCACCATTGTCATCATCATGGTTGCTGGTAAAATCGCAAAACCGATTTCCCTTTGCGCAGACAGGCTAAGCAAAGTGGCTGAAGGCGATTTGAAGTCGCCCATGCCAAACGTCAAAAGCAATGATGAGGTGGGTGTTTTGGCCAAAGCCACTGGCACAATTGTCAATTCCATCTCGGTGATGATTACCGATTTGGATTACAACCTAGAAGAAATGAGTGCCGGTAATTTTGCAGTAAAAAGCCGTGCCGAAGAATATTATGTGGGCGACTTTGCCTCGCTAAAAGTATCGCTTGCCACCATTGCAAATAAGCTTTCGCAAACTTTACGTAGAATCAACGATGTATCTGACCAAGTAAATGATGGCAACAACCAGGTTTCTATGAGTGCTCAGTCGCTCGCACATGGTTCTATCCAGCAAGCCTCGGCCGTAGAACAATTGTCTGCCACCATTGATGAAATATCCGAAAAAGTAATGGAAACCGCACAAGACTCTCAAAAAGCAAAAGTTGCTAATGATAAATCTCAAGATGCACTTACCCAAAGCAACGAGCAAATGCAACGTATGGTTGTGGCTATGGGTAACATCAACGAAAAATCTGCCGAAATTAGTAAAATCATCAAAACAATTGATGATATTGCCTTCCAAACCAACATACTATCGCTGAATGCCGCTGTAGAAGCTGCACGCGCCGGTGCCGCCGGCAAAGGCTTTGCCGTGGTGGCAGACGAAGTGCGCAACCTCGCTACAAAATCAGCTCAATCAGCCAAAGATACTGCCTCACTGATTGAAGAAACAGTAAGCGTTGTAGAAGTGGGCAACGAGATTGCCACCTCTACCTCTGAATCTATCACTCTGGCCATCGAAAATGCAAACGAGCTTGGCTCCCTCGTGGATAGCATCGCCACAGCCTCTACCTCGCAGGCAGAAGGTGCCAAACAAATTGGCATTGGTATTGCACAAATTTCAGAGGTAGTTCAAACAAACTCCGCTACTTCAGAAGAAAGCGCCGCCATCAGCGAGGAGCTTTCCAGCCAGTCACAAATGCTGAAACAACTAATTTCCGGCTTCACCCTAAGCGATGAAACCCCTGCTATCGAAAACACAGCACCTCAGGTGCCGATGATCGAAAATCAGTAATGTGATTGTGTGAAATCGAAACACCTTGAACCCCCCTTTTCTTCGAAAGAAGAGGGGGGTTCAAGGTTGCCCCAAAAACTTTTATATGAAATCAATTCTAAAAATATCACCAACGGAAACAAGCTGTCTGTAACACATGAAAGCTGTCAAAACATAGCTTTATCAAAATCACTTTAACCCCAAAGTTTTGCTCAAGAACTTTGAATGCGTCTTCCTATATAGTTGTCTTGCCATTTTTCTTATGCTGTGATATGCTTTTGATATGGTTTTACAGCAGTGAGGGGGAGTATAAGGATATGGAATATGTAGGTACAATTTGGGCATTATTAGCGCCGGTAATTGCCATCACGTTGGCGCTCATCACAAAAGAGGTATATTTATCTTTATTTATTGGCATTTTAACGGGTGCTGCGTTGTACACCAATTTCTCGTTCATGGGCACAATCGAAATGGTATTCACCGTACTCATGGAACGTTTGGGAGACGCATGGAATATTGGCATACTTATATTTTTAGTATTTTTAGGTATCATTGTAACCCTAATGAACCGCGCGGGCGGCAGTGCGGCTTACGGGCGCTTTGCCACAAAGCACATCCACTCTAAACGCGGTGCCTCTTTGGCAACATTCGGCCTAGGTTCGCTTATATTTGTAGATGATTATTTCAATTGTCTCACGGTGGGCAGCGTCATGCGCCCTGTAACAGATGAATTCAAAATTTCTCGTGCAAAGCTAGCCTATATCATAGATTCCACGGCTGCGCCCATTTGCATCATTGCTCCAATTTCTTCTTGGGCGGCCGCAGTTACAGGATACACCTCGGGCGACGGGTTTGCATTATTTTTGCAAACCATTCCCTATAATTTGTATGCATGGTTTACATTGCTTATGGTGTTTGCCATTTCATTCACCGGACGAGATTTTGGATTGATGAAAAAACATGAAACTGCCGCTGAAGGGGGCGATTTATTCAGCGGCAGCAACGACTATGAAACAGCCGATACACACCCTGTTTCCGACAAGGGAAAGGTGATTGATCTTGTATTACCTGTGGTGGCGTTGATTACTTTTTGTACGATAGGCCTTGTTTACACAGGTGGGTTTTTCAGTGGTGAAGGCATCTCTTTCGTGGAAGCTTTTGCCGGCAGCAACGCATCAATGGGACTTGTGCTTGGTTCATTTTTCACATTAATTATGATGTTTTTTCTATATTTACCTCGCAAGATCTTGTCCTTCCGCTCCTTCACCGATTGTTTCCCTGCGGGTTTCCGCGTGATGGTCTCGCCTATTTTGATATTGGCATTAGCATGGACGCTGGGAGGTATTTGTCGCGACTATTTAGATGCAGGTGGATTTGTAAGCTCTATCCTCAGTGGCTCTGCTATGCTCAGCAGTTTATTGCCGGCCTTGCTATTTTTAATCGCCCTTGGGCTTGCTTTCTCCACAGGCACTTCTTGGGGCACTTTCGGCATCTTAATTCCAATTGTTACCGACGTTTTTGTAGAAGGTGACCCACTTTTGGTGATGTGTATTGCGGCTGTTTTGGCAGGGGCCGTATGTGGCGATCATATTTCCCCCATTTCCGACACCACCATCATGGCTTCGGCCGGTGCGCAATGCAATCATGTCACACATGTCAGCACACAAATTCCATATGCGCTCACAGTGGCGTGTGCCAGTTTTATCGGTTACATTATTTTGGGCTTTACAAAAAATGGTGTATTGGCCATTGTGGCAAGCCTTGCCGTGTTGGCAGCTTTGTTTTTCCTTCTTTTTAAAAAAGACAGCCCGGCACAGGGCGCACCTGCAAAGGAATAAGAGTGTTTTTTGCAGGAAGACAGAGCACCAATTTTATGATATAATAGATAGATAATGCAAAATGACAGCCAGAGGAGAAAAACATGAGCGAACAACATAACCGGCCCAAACATTCGCCGGAAGAAAAAGACTATAATGAACTGGTAGCAGTGCGCCGTGAAAAGTTGCGCACGCTGCAAGAAGAAGGGCGCGACCCCTTTTTACACACCAAATATCCGCAAGACAGTTTTGCCGCTGAAGTAAAAGACAACTTTCAAGACCCTGCTGAAGGCGAAAAGCTGCGTCGTGTTTCTATGGCAGGCCGCATGATGAGCAAACGTGTAATGGGCAAGGCCAGTTTTGCCGATTTACACGATACCAGCGGCACCATTCAGATGTACATCAAGCGCGACGACATAGGTGAAGATTTTTATAAGGAATTTAAAAAATTTGATATAGGTGACATCGTGGGTGTAAAAGGAGATATTTTTCGCACCAAAATGGGCGAAATCTCCATACATGTGTATGAAATTGTGTTACTTGCCAAAAGCCTTTTACCCCTACCCGAAAAATTTCATGGCCTAAAAGACCATGAACTGCGCTATCGCCAGCGGCACCTTGATTTGATTGTAAATCCCGAGGTGCGAGACACCTTTGTTTTGCGTAGCCGAATCATTGCAGAAATACGCCGCTATTTAGATGAGCGTGGCTTTATGGAAGTGGAAACCCCGATTTTGCAGGTGCAGGCCGGCGGTGCTTCGGCACGCCCATTCATCACCCACCACAACACTCTCGATATCCAAATGTATCTGCGTATTGCACTGGAACTTTACCTAAAACGTCTCATTGTGGGCGGTATAGACCGTGTGTATGAAATTGGCCGCAATTTCCGCAACGAAGGCATGGACCATAGCCATAACCCAGAGTTTACCATGATGGAATTATACCAAGCGTATACAGATTATGAGGGTATGATGGATTTATGTGAAAGCCTGATGCGACATGTAGCGAAAACAACACTGGCAAATTGTTCGGCTGTGCCCTATAAGGGTTATGAAATTGACCTTGAAAGTCCCTTTAGGCGTGTATCAATGAGAGATGCCGTGGAGGAAAAATTGGGTGTAGGATGGGAAGCTTTAAGCCTTGAAGAAGCGCAAGCCCACGCCAAAAAGAACCACATTGAATTTGAAACTTGGCACAGCAAGGGCGAACTATTAAACTTTTTGTTTGAAGTTCTTTGCGAGGAAGATTTGATACAGCCCACATTCTTAACAGGGCACCCGGTGGAGATCTCTCCGCTCTCTAAAAAAGATCCTTTAAACCCAGGCTATACAGAGCGCTTTGAGCTATTTATTGCAGGCAGTGAGTTTGCAAACGCTTTTTCTGAATTAAACGACCCCATCGACCAACGCGAGCGGTTTGAGTATCAAGAGATGTTAAAACAACGTGGCGATGAAGAGGCCTCGGGTGTTGATGAAGATTTTCTCACGGCGCTCGAATATGGAATGCCCCCTACAGGCGGCATTGGCATTGGCATCGACCGTTTTGTGATGTTGCTTTCCGGACGCGAAAGTATCCGCGACGTGCTGTTGTTCCCTACAATGAAGCCAACCGCACCACGTGCTACGCACATAGAAGAGCACGAAACATAGGCCTTTGTAGCGCCTAACCAGCCCTGCATAGACACAGCACAAAACCTTACTTTTCAATTGAAAACCCTTTCAAAAATTTTCTCAAAGTGTAGCTTTGTAATTTGGCTATCTTTTGTAACAAACCAACATCCCACATATCCACACACTCGGCTGCTTTCACAAAAATAGCAGAGTGTGTGTGATAGAGTCCGTGTGGCCTTTGGGGTGTGTGACAAAGCTCGCACGCAATATTAATGTAGGAGAATCGCATGAAAATCATGGCAGTAGATTATGGCGATGCCCGAACGGGGCTTGCCGTTTGTGACCGTACCGAAACACTTTCCAGCCCTGTGGGTGTAATCGAGGAAAAAGGCATGGCGAAAGTAGCTGAAAAAATCATACATGCCAGCCGCGAATTTGATGTGGGCATGGTGGTGCTGGGCCTCCCCAAAAATATGGACGGTAGTGAGGGCCCGCGCGCTGAAAAAACACGCAAACTGGGCGCTATTTTAACACCACTGCTATCGGTTCCGCTGGAGTATTGGGACGAGCGCAACACCACCAAAACAGCACATGGCCTTTTGGGAGACGCCGGTGCCTACGGCAAAAAACGAAAAGCTGTTTTAGACGCCGTGGCTGCCACCGTTATTTTAGACAATTACTTGGCAAAACGACGTAATGAAGGTGCGCAATAGCGCATCTTTTTTTATATGTACTGCCGCTGGGTGATAAACGCAAAAAGATAGTGTGAGTCTCATGTTTTTAAAAATCACACCAAATACTCTATGCTGCACCTATGGGCAAAAACCGCTTACACCATCCTTTTCAGTAAAACAGCAGAACATTCTCATAGAATCATGTCCTAATTTCATATTTTTTTAGTTATTTTTTTATTTGTTTAAATTAATATCAAAATTTATTCACAATTACAAGGTATACTAAATCGTGTTCTAAAATAAACGATTCGCAATATGAATGCTTTCTTTGTGGATATTATTTTATGAGCATGTTCTGGTTTTACACTTTATATGCTCAAAGTGTTTTATCTCTACCATTGTTTTACGCACAAGCGGCTTGCGGCTGTTTGTGCAGAGTTCTAAGCGGGAGTTGCCCCGTTATGCATCACCCACCCTGCCGCCCCGGCAAGCTTCGGCGCGGCAGACCACATACTTTCCGTTTTTATGAACGGTTTTAATAAATGTTTTGCCGGCCCTTTTATTGGGGCCGGTTTTGCTTTCATCACTTACAACGTCAAAAGTTTTCCATATCTTATGTTTTCAAAAAGGCTCAACACTTTTTAACCAGCTTTCAGCGGGCTTATAACTGTATAAAGCCATGAGGAAAACACACCTCACAAACCTAGTGATATCACAAAAATACAACAAAATTTCTCTTTCAGTCGCAAAAAACGACACCAGTTTCACAGCATTTACACATTAAGTTTGGAAAAGGTTCAAAAACAAATCAAAAAAAATTCATATTTCAAAGGTATACTAAAACACGTCATAGAACACAGCTACAAACTTCGGCTTGTACCTGAAAAAGGAGGGGATAGTCAAAGCACATCCATCTTGTGCGGCGAGCTTTGCACGTTACGGCTGCGGCCGAAAATTACAGTAAATAGGGACTTGCCCCATAAAATTTACTGCCGCCTTGGCAACGTCAACGCGGCAGACAACCAATTCACCGTTTATAAACGGTTTATATAAAAGTTACACCAAAATCACGCTTTGTCCCAAAACAAAAACCCCTTTTCATTTAAAGAAAGGGGTTTTTGTTTTTTTGTAAGCCACCCTATCCCACCTATGTATTTTGGGGTATTTGGGGCAGCGTATTTCTCATCCATTTGATAAAACTATCTTATTGCAACTGTTCTTTCATAATCTGTACGCCTTTTCGAATCTGTTCCTCTGTGGGGGTAGAAAAGTTAAGCCGCAGCGTTTGGCTGGGCGCGTGTTCATCCACAAAAAAGGCACTTCCTGGCACAATAGCCAATTTGTTTTGTAGGCAGGCACTCACAAAATCTGCGGTATTTACATCACTTGGTAAGCTGGCCCATAAAAACATGCCGCCTTTGGGTACCCAATACTGCAACCGTCCGCCCAAATGTGTATCCAGTTCATGCATCATCAGCTCTGCCTTTTTACGATAAATCTCCTGTATGCGCGTAAGATGCGTTTTTATGTCATACTGCGAAAGAAAACGCTCGCACACACGCTGTCCCCAAAGGTTTGTGTGCACATCATTGCCTTGTTTTGCCATCACCATTTTAGAAAGCAACTCACTTTGCCCCACACAAAAAGCCACTCGCATACCGGGTGATAAGATTTTACTGAGTGATGCTGCATACACCACGGCATTTTCCGTATCAAAACTTTTGATAGGCGGTAATCCTTCGCCTTCAAACCGCAGCTCACCATAAGGGTTATCTTCTAAAATAGGCACACCATACCTTGTGCATAAATCATAGATATTTCGTCTTTTCTCTAGGCTACAAACAGAACCCGTTGGATTTTGGAAGTTGGGAATGGTATAAAAAAACCTCGGTTTTGGATTTTTAGAGAGTGCCGCTTCCAAAGCTTCAAGATTAACACCGTCCTCCTCCACCGTAACGCCGCGCAAAGTAACCCCATAGGCACGAAAACTATTCAGCGCCCCAAGAAAAGCCGGGTCTTCCACAGCCACCACATCGCCTTCGTCACACACAAGCCGTGCAAATAAATCCATCACCTGCTGGCTGCCCGAGCACACTATCACACTGTCGCCTTGTTTGATGATATCAAATTCACGTGATAGATATTTTTTTCCCACTTCAATCAGCGGTGTATACCCTTCCGTAATAGAATATTGCAAGGTGGCCGCCGGCTCATCTTTCAGCAATTTGTCTGATATAGCACGGATTTCCTCTTGCGGAAATGCGTTTGTGTCAGGGTTTCCTCCTGCAAAGCTGATCAACGTAGGATCGGCCATTTGCTTAAGCAAACCACGAATGATAGACGGCCGCATCGCCTCGGCCTTATGGCTATAGTGAAATGTCATAACTGTCTCCTTTATTGGCCCGAAACGCTTCGTGCCGTTTAATTTTAGCGCTGGATAGGTGAATATGAACGATCTATTGTGATGTGACAATGCACAGCCCGTGCTTTGTTTTGCAGGGCTACTTCGGTTTGATGCAAAAGTTCTGCCTCGGTTAAAGGTATGTCATCCGGCATAAAAACATCAAAAATATAGTTGTCATGCTCTTTGCCCGCAATGAAACGAAAATCATGCAAGCGCAGGCGCATATCTATCGAAGAAAGTGCATCCACTGCACGTTTTCGCGCAGGATCCAACTTACTCTCTCTTGTCTCAATGGGGTCATAATGCAATGTGAGATGCACATTTTCATTTTTTAAAAAATCACGTTCTATGTTGTCTAAAATGTCATGGCTGTGCATCACATCCATTTCAGCAGGCATTTCAACATGCGCAGTGGCAAATCGGCGTTTGGGACCATAGTCGTGCACCAACAAATCATGTGTGCCCAAAACCCCCGGTGCAGCTTCTATTTTTGTTTTTACACTTTGTACAAACTCGGCACTTGGGGCACTGCCCAATAAAGGGTTTAGCGTATCCCGCACCAATAAAACACCACTTACCAAAATAAACCCCGCCACCAAAAGCCCCATCCATCCATCTAAATTAAAGCCCGTCACCTCGGCAATCACTGCCGCAAATAGCACTGCCGAAGTAGAAATCACATCATTTCGGCTATCTGCATACACCGCCTGTAAAGCATTGCTCTCTATTTTAATGCCAATACTTCTGTTAAAAAAAGCCATCCATATCTTTAAAAATATACTGCCCAAAAGCACCGCAAAACTCACCATACCAAAATGCACGGGTGTGGGCGACATAATTTTTTGCACACTACTTTGCAAAACACCAATCCCGATACTCATAATCAGCACAGCCACAGCCAAGGCTGCAATATACTCGTAGCGTGCATGCCCAAAAGGATGGTCTTTATCTGCCGGGCGCTCGGCCAGTTTGAACCCCACCAGTGTGATAACAGAACTTGCCGAATCGGCCAAGTTATTCACTGCATCGGCCGCTATGGCAATACTGCCCGACAATACCCCCACCAAAAGCTTTGCCCCCACCAACACGATATTGCACAAAAGACACACAATACCGCACATTTTTCCATATGCGCTGCGCACAGCGGGGTTTTCTGTATCTTTGCTGTTTTTCACAAAAAGACGCGTGAGCAATTTCGTCATACAGGGGTAACTCCTTTCCGGATGGTTTCGTTACAACGGCTACAAGACACCTTGCCACTTTCGAGAAAGTGGCAAAAATGTTCAGCCAAGGACATGCTTTATATGGGCATATTGTTGGCAAACGGCTTTTGAAAACAAACATAAAAAATGAATTTTATAAAATACATTTTAAACATTAGGCCCTTCTTGTGTGGTTTTTCCCTGTTTTGCATGAGCGCAACTCAAGGCCTTGTAACCATAAAAAATGACCTTAAAAAAAACTGTCACAAAGCGTAGCTTTGTGACCTGTTTTTTCTTGAAGTACGCAAAAATCACACCTGCTCTTAAACAAAAAGTTTATCCACTTTTTTCAAAATGGCGCAGTGTGGGGCAAAGCCCCACAAACTTTGCGCTGTAGCCACTATTTGCTTAACACTTCATCAATTTGTGCTGCGGCGTCTTTACCGGCACCCATAGCCAAAATAACAGTGGCGGCGCCGGTAACAACGTCACCGCCGGCCCACACGTTATCACGTGTGGTTAATCCTTTTTCGTCTTTTGTCACAAGGCAGCCCCACTTGTTGGCTTCAAGTCCAGGGGTGGTCATGCGAATCAAAGGATTTGGACTGTTGCCAATGGCAATGATCACACCATCCAGTTCGGGATAGAAATCACTGCCCTCAATGGCCACCGGGCGTCTACGTCCCGAGGCATCAGCTTCTCCAAGCTCGTTGCGTAGGCAGTGCATTTTCACCACGTTTCCCGCCTCATCACCCACCACTTCCAGCGGTGTGATGAGGAACTGGAACTGTATTCCTTCCTCTTCAGCATGCTCAATTTCTTCAAGGCGTGCGGGCATTTCATCTCTGGTGCGGCGATAAAACACATGCACTTCCTCGGCGCCAAGACGACGTGCACAACGTGCAGCGTCCATAGCCACGTTGCCACCACCAATCACAGCCACACGTTTTGCACGCATCACCGGGGTATGGCTATCTTCTTTCCACGCACCCATTAGGTTGATGCGGGTCAAAAACTCATTGGCGCTCATCACACCATTCAGGTTTTCGCCCGGGATACCCATAAACACGGGAAGGCCAGCACCCGAGCCAATAAACACGGCCTCAAAGCCCATTTCAAACAATTCGTCTACCGTTAACACTTTGCCTATGACCATATTGGTCACAATTTCAACACCCAGCTCTTTCAGGCCATCAATTTCACGTTGTACAATGGCTTTTGGCAAACGAAACTCGGGTATACCATACACCAGAACCCCGCCTGTTTTATGCAATGCCTCATAAATAGTAACGGCATACCCTTTTTTGGCAAGCTCGCCTGCCACAGTAAGGCCCGCGGGTCCTGCGCCCACCACAGCTACTTTGCGTCCGTTCGGGGTCGGTTTTTTTACTTCGGTTTTGCCTTGTTCCATTTTCCAATCAGCCACATAACGCTCTAAGCGGCCAATACCCACAGGCTCATGCTTGATGCCACGCACACATTTGGCTTCACATTGTGTTTCCTGCGGACACACACGCCCACAAACAGCCGGTAAACTGGTTTGCTCGCTTAAAGATTCGTAGGCTCCGTTCATATCGTCAGCCGCCATTTTGCCCAAAAACGCCGGGATATCAATGCCCACCGGGCAGCCTGCCACGCAGGGTTTATGTTTACATTGTAGGCAGCGTGCAGCTTCATTCACTGCCATCTCATGGGTATAACCCAACGCTACTTCGGTAAAATTGCGGCTACGCGCCTCGGCATCTTGTGCCGGCATCTCTGTTTTTTTCGGTTCCATATTTGGCATTTATTCTATCCCCTTTTCTCTATTGCTCACCATTGCAGCTTACAGTTCTCTATTCATCAAACGGCAACTTTCGTCGCGCATATGTGTTTCAAAGTTTTTAAATGTGCCGGCGCGGCGCATTGCCTCGTCAAAGTCAATCATGTCACCATCAAATTCGGGGCCATCCACGCAGGCAAACTTCACTTCTCCACCCACGGTGAGCCTACATCCGCCACACATGCCCGTGCCGTCTACCATAATGGGGTTCATCGAAACCACACTTTTTACACCATGTTTTTGGCAAACTGCCACCACAAATTTCATCATAATTAACGGGCCAATAGCAATCACTTCGTCATATTCATTGCCCTCTTCAATCAGCTTTTCTAGCGCCGTTGTTACAAGGCCTTTTTCGCCATGGCTGCCATCGTCTGTCATCATCATCATCTTTTCACTGGCTGCATTGAACTCATCTTCCAAAATCACAAGATCTTTGTTTCTAAAACCAACCACGCTGTGCACTGTGCACCCCAGCTCGTGCAGGCTTTTGGCCACGGGATACGCAATGGCACATCCCACGCCGCCGCCCACAACCGCCACTTTTTTAAGGCCTTCCAGTTCGCTAGCTTTACCAAGCGGCCCCACAAAATCTTGCACACTGTCGCCTTCTTGTAGGCTATCCAGCCGCACTGTACCCCCACCTACAATCTGGTAAATAATCGTCACTGTACCTTTTTCTCTGTCATAATCTGCAATAGTAAGTGGCAATCTCTCAGATTCATCTGTGGCTCGCACAATAATAAACTGGCCTGGCTGCGCTTTTTTCGCAACCAAAGGTGCCTCAATCTCCATCCGGCTTACTGTTGGGTTCAGCGCCTCTTTCTTCACAATTCTATACATACTGTCCTCCCATAACGCACTTTTGTCTTTTTAATACCAATATAGAGTTTATTATACACATTTTTGAAATGAAGAGCAATACCCCGAAACATCTTTTCTTCGAATGAAAAGGTGTTTCGGGCCCTCCCCATAAAACTTTTATCTAAAAACAAGCCTATCCTTCCATTCTCAAATTAAACGCATAGAGCCCCTATTAATATGTATATATATCATATTATAAACGACTGTAAAAAATGCAAACCCTGCGTAAAATAAAACTGTAAGCCCCCACATTTTTGTTCTTATCTCCTTGCATGATGTTACTTTTTGCACAGACATCCTTTTTCATCCCCTGCATCAAGCATATTCATAAAACAACCCGTTTGTCCGCTTTTCCTAAAATGGTAGAATTTAGGAGATAAGCCTACATATAAAGTCCCCTTTTCTTTTTTAAGAAAAGGGGACTTTATATACTTTTTTAAGAGAAGATTGCCTCTTCGGTTTCTGCATCGAAAAGGTGCAATTTTTGGGTATCGATGCCCACATGCACCACATTACCGGTTTTGCTTTGTGTGGTGGGTTCCACACGTGCAGTAATCTGTTCGCCATTGTAGCTTAGATAGAGATATACTTCACTACCCATAAGCTCAGAAACATCCACAGTGGTTTTCAAAACACAATCGGGGTGCTCACGCAGGAAGGTTTCGTCATCGTTAATATCTTCGGGGCGGATGCCAACTTTCACGGTTTTGCCTACATACGCTTCCAATTTTTCCAAAGGCTTTTCGCTGGGGATGGCAAGGGTATCGCCAGCGGGCAATTTCACTACAAATTGGCCATTCTCCTTTGCCAAGGTAGCGTCCAAAAAGTTCATCTGCGGGGTACCAATAAAGCCAGCCACAAACATATTGCACGGAAAATCATATAGATTTTGCGGTGTATCCACTTGCTGAATCAACCCGTCTTTCATCACCACAATGCGGTCACCCATGGTCATGGCCTCGGTTTGATCGTGTGTTACATACACAAATGTGGTACCAAGACGCTGGTGCAATTTGATAAGCTGAGTACGCATGGACGCACGCAATTTTGCATCTAGGTTAGAAAGTGGCTCGTCCAACAGGAACACGGCCGGGTTGCGCACCATAGCGCGGCCCAAAGCCACACGCTGACGCTGGCCGCCGGAAAGAGCCTTCGGTTTGCGCTCTAAAAGGTGCTCGATATCCAAAATTTTAGCGGCCTCGTGCACACGGCGCTTAATTTCGTCTTTCGGTGTTTTTCGCAATTCCAGGCCGAAGGCCATGTTTTTAAACACTGTCATGTGCGGATACAGTGCATAGTTTTGAAACACCATCGCAATATCCCTGTCTTTTGGCGGCACATCGTTCACCATCCGGTCCCCGATAAAAAGCTCGCCCTTGCTGATTTCTTCAAGGCCTGCAATCATGCGCAAGGTGGTGGATTTTCCGCAACCGGACGGGCCTACCAAAATGATAAACTCCTTGTCTGTCACCTCTAAATTAAAATCTCTTACCGCGGTAACATCCCCAGGGTAAATTTTATAAATGTGCTGTAGAGAAATACTAGCCATACAAATTGGTCTCCTTTTTCACAAAAATATTTCATAAAGATTGCTAAAACGGTTGAATTGTCCGCTCTGCTACGTTATTATGTATTATAGTACCACAAAAAAGCAAACTTTTTATAGCATTTTATAGACTTGAGGTGTCAATATAATGAGCTTTTCGATTGCGCGGTATTGCAGGCGGGGGGCTGTGCTTCGCAAAGTAGGCGAAGGCGTCTTTGAGCTTGGAGAGGAAAACGGGCTAAATATTTTTTTATTGCAAGAAGGTATGGTTGCGCTAGAAGAAGACACACGGTATCTTCCCTCAGGCAGTTTGGTGGCCACAAAGCGTCCCCAGGTGTTTTTTCCTGCGGGCACTTGCATGGTAAACGGGGTTGTGCTGCATGGCAGTATCGCCGACGAATTCAAACAGGAAATGGATGAAAAGTTAATTATTTTACCTGGTGCCAACGCAAAACCAATGGAAATATTACACCGTTTGCAAACAGATTTAAGCGTCTCTGAAAACTGCGCCTTAGCCTTTTCTTTAATTTGTGCCATGACAGAAACACCACGTCGAAAACAAAAATTGCCCGCACTTGTGGTATCGGCTCTAGAGCAGATACACAACCACTATGGCGAGTGGTATGGCATAGAAGAGCTGGCAGACGAATTGCATGTCAGCAAAGCCCATTTAATTCGCCGTTTTAAAGCCACCATGGGCATGCCTCCTGGTCGGTATTTAAGCCTTGTGCGTGTAGAGGCTGCAAAACGACTTTTGCTGGAGGGTATGAATTTAGAGGCTGTATCGGGCCTATGTGGATTTTCTGGCCCCAATTATCTATGTCGAGTATTTAAAAAAGAAGTAGGACAAAGCCCCGGAGCCTGGCAAGAGGAAAATATGCGTCCAGTTTCACAAGAAACACCACCCATGTCCAAACCCAGCGATTTAGAAACACTGATGTATTTATAAGAGCACAAAGAGGAAGGAAAACCAACACTATATTGTGGCACACACACAAGGAGGTTTTCTATGAAGATTGTACACCAAGATGCCCTACGTAGCTTTGTGTATCTGGGCGACGACGAGAAAGAGATTGGACGCATCGATTACAAGGTGGGTACAAAAGGGCGTGTTTTTGCCGTCCACACCGAAATTGTGCCCGCCTATCAAGGGCAAGGCCTTGCCACCCATTTGCTGGATGCCCTTGTTGCCTGGGCCAAAGACACAGGACAAACCATTGTGCCCGTATGCTCTTTTTCTAAAAAAATGTTTGATACTCACCCAGACCTCTATAAAGAGGTGCGTGCATAATGCTTTTACCACATTCATAAATTATATAGAATAAAGTAACTCTCTCCCCTGCTTGCACGCAGGGGATTTTTATACAAATTTTACATGGTACAGCACTTGCAAAATAAAAAATGAGGGTGTATGATTAAATCGTATCCTATAAAAAGAAACATGGGTGGCGGTGAAATGGAACATTTAGAGGACAGCAATGCACGGCTTATAGAAGAGCTGAACCTTGTGATTCAAACGGATCGCGAGGCTGTGGAAATGGTACAAAACGCCTATAAAACCAAATTATCCATAGAGCAAAAAACGGCCGATGAGCGCAAGGCGATTGCAAAAGAAGCGCAAGATGCATGCCGTGCGCTGGAAGAGCGTTTTGCCAAAGAACAAGAACTGGAGCTGCAAAAGTGGCAAGAGAAAGCCCGCGAAGAGCAGGCCGGTGCGCGCGATGCGCTTAGAGATGAAATGGAACGCAACAAAGAAAGCTGGCTTAAGGAAATTTATGAGAGCATCCTTTCGCCAAAGCGGGAATAGCCTATGTCTTACGCGATGCAGGCCATGATTCCAAAAGCGCGGGGCATGTATGCCAAAGCGCTTACCAATGCCGATTATCTTGAAATGATGCGCCGCCGCAGTGTGCCGGAACTTGCGGCCTTTTTGCGCCGTCATCCCTATTTTGAAGAAAGCCTTGCCACCTTAGCCAGCAACCCACACAGAATACAACTGGAAGAGCTTTTAAATAAAGATACTTTCACAAAATACGAACAGCTGTGCCACTATTATTTTGATAAAGACCAATTTTCTTATTTTTATGTGGACGAGTGTGAAATGGAGCTTTTGCTGCAGCGTGCATTTCAGCTTAACGTTGGTATTTTTGGCGAAAACAGCAGTGTGATGCCCGCGCATTTGGTGGGCAAAACCTACACCAACCTATACAAGCTGGGCCATGCCGAAACTGTGCAAGATATGCTCTCTGCCATGAAAGCCGGGCACAGCCCCTATGCACACATTTTTGCAAACCACCTAAGCCAAGACCCCCATCTTAAGGATTTTCCGCATTTAGAGGCACAGATGTGGCGCGAGTATTATCGCATTCTATTTGCGCGTGTTAACGAAATTTTCGAGGGCAGAGAAAAGCAAAACGTGCGGCATTTGTTTTTGCAACAGGTAGAAAATTTTAACCTGCGCATCACTTACCGCATCAAATGCTCTTTTGGTGCGGTATTCGACGAAGCGGGCATACGCCGCCTTATTTTACCCTACCGCCATCGCATATCCACCCATCAAATGGATTCATTGATCCGCGCAAAAAACCGCGACGAATTTTTGCAGGCCTACCGGCGCATTCCCTTTGTGCCAAAAGAAGTGCCAGAGGAACCAGAGGCTTTTGCCGTTATGGGTGACCGCGTGGTTTTGGCACAGGCAAAGCAAATGCTGCATATGTCTACTTCGCCCGCAGCAGTGATGGCAGCATTTACCATGCTGGCTCGTTTACAACGAGACAACGTGGTGAATATCATCGAGGGTGTACGTTATGGCATGAAGCCCGAACAAATCGAACTTTTATTAAGGCGCTAAACTATCAAAAAACACTATAAAACAATGCAAACACGGCGAGAAGAGGCGCCGAGAAAGGCAGGAACTATGGCCGTTGCACCCATGAAATATTTAAATGTTTACGGCCCGGAGAAACAGTTGGCAAAAACCATTGGGGTACTTGCCCGCTCCGAGCTGTTTGCGCCAGAAGAAGAT
>CAYJJK010000003.1:0-53351 GCA_964370445.1 uncultured Oscillospiraceae bacterium
CGGTTATGTGCCAAAAGGCCTCCGCGTGAACTTCTTTGCAGACGAGCGCGGCTCGAAACGTGCTGTGAACATGCTTGTGAAAAAAATTCAGGGTGAGGCTTTCGAAACCGAATATCCAATGCCTGAATTTGACCGTGTGGATCCCCAGCCCGCCATCAAAGATATCAAAAAAGCAAAAATTGCTTTGGTATCTTCCGGCGGCCCTGTGCCGAAAGGCAACCCGGACCGTATTGAGTCTTCCAGTGCTTCCAAATACGGCAAATACAGCCTTGTAGAAATCAGTGATTTTGATTCTACCAATGGTGAAACTGCTCATGGCGGTTATGACCCTGTATATGCCAACGAAGATTTGGACCGTGTTTTGCCAGTGGATGTCATCAAAGAGATGGTGGCTGCCGGTGAAATTGGTGCATTGCATGACTTCTGGTACTCCACCACTGGTAACGGTACATCTGTTGCCAACTCCAAAAAATTTGGAAAGGAAATTGCTGAGGATTTGAAAGCCGATGGTGTAGATGGCGTTATCCTCACCTCCACCTGAGGCACCTGTACACGTTGCGGTGCAACGATGGTAAAAGCAATTGAGGAAGAAGGCTTCCCCGTAGTGCATATGTGCACAGTGGTGCCTATCTCCCTAACAGTTGGCGCAAATCGCATTATCCCAACTGTTGCCATTCCTTATCCTTTGGGCAACCCCGCTTTGGAAGCTTCAGAGGAAAAAGAACTGCGCAGAAAACTTGTGGAAAAAGCATTGAAAGCTTTGGAAACCGAAGTGACTGAGCAAACTGTATTTAAAGACTAAGGATTAGATACGATTCGAGGCGAGCCGGAGAGGATACACTCTCCGGCTCGTTTCGAAAAAAATTATCGGAGGTGAGTTAATGAGCTTTGCTGTTATGAAAGGGGCTAGCTATGCCCTTGTGCAAGCAAACAACATGGTGCTTCATCAAGGAAGCACACAAACCAGCGAAAAACGCTTAAATCCGGATTCGGATTATCTAAAAGAACTGCCGAAAAGCCTGCGTTCTTTTGAGGATTGCGTCGCTTACCCGCCAAACCAGGCGTACATTGGCAATTTGTTGCCCCGCAAAATGGGCGAAATTGCTCGTCCTTGGTACGAAAATAGCATCCAAGGTGCTACCCGTGAAGGAAAATACGGAGAAATCATGCCAGAGGATGAGTTTCTTGGTTGCATGAAGGCCGTGGATATGTTTGACCTAGTGATTTTGGAAGAGAGCTTTCAAAATACGGTGAAAGAGAAATTGTTGGCCCATCCGGTTATCAGTAAATACTGGGTAACCTTAGCCACATTAGACAAAAACCCCGGCTCTGCCGAGCAAATCAAAGAGCTTGTGGATGCACACAAGGCCGAGCCTATGTATTTTGATGGCAAACTTGTGGGTTGTGTAAAAAAAGCTCACGACTTTGATGCTGCTCTTTCTGAGCATGTGATGTTTGAGAATCTTGCCGGTAAAGCTTCGGCTGCATTTTCACTTTCTTTGCTGTTTGACAAAACCGATTTGCAACCTGCGGATGTAGATTACATCATCGAGTGCAGCGAGGAAGCTTGCGGCGACATGAATCAACGTGGTGGTGGCAACTTTGCCAAAGCCATTGGCGAGATTTGTGGTTGCAAAAATGCCACAGGCAGTGATACACGCAGTTTCTGTGCAGGCCCCACCCATGCTTTGGTAGAGGCCTCGGCGCTTGTAAAAGCCGGTGTATTCTCTAACGTGGTGGTGCTGGCCGGCGGTGCCACAGCAAAATTGGGCCTCAACGGCAAAGACCATGTAAAAAAAGGCGTGCCCATTTTAGAAGATTGTCTTGGTGGGTTTGCTGTAAGCATTGGTGAAAATGATGGCGTCTCTCCCATTATCCGCACCGATATTGTGGGCCGTCACACCATTGGTAGTGGCGCTTCTCCGCAAGCGGTTATGCAGGCCATTGTGGCAAGCCCATTGGATAATGCAGGCATGACTCTTAAAGATGTGGATGTATATTCTGTAGAGATGCAAAACCCCGAAATCACAGAGCCGGCCGGCGCCGGTGACGTGCCGCAGGCAAACTATAAAATGATTGCCGCACTCGGTGTTATGAAAAAAGTATTTGAAAAAAGCGAGCTTGCAAGTGTAGTTGCCAGCATTGGTATGCCGGGGTTTGCCCCCACACAAGGGCACATTCCGTCAGGTGTGCCCTACCTTGCTTACTGCAAAGAAGAAATGATGGCCGGCAATGTGAACCGTGCTATGATTGTGGGCAAAGGTAGCTTATTCCTTGGCCGCATGACCAACCTTTTTGATGGTATTACGTTTGTGATGGAAAAAAATAGCGGTGTTGTGGAAAGCAGTGAAGGCGTGGACAAAGATGCTGTTCGCCTGATGATTGCTGATGCAATGAAGGAATTTGCCGCTTCCCTGAAATAGGAGAAATGCAAACAAATGCCAGATGAAAGGAGGCCTAACCCTTTGGAAGATAAAGTAAAAAGCACAATTGCCGAAGTATTTGATGAGATTGCTGCAGGGCTTTCCACCGGTAGTTTTGGCAAGCGCGTCCGTGTAGGGCTGACCCTGATGGGCAGCGAGCATGGAGAAGAGGAAATGCTGCGTGGCGCAGAAGCCGCTCAAGCTGCAGATTCCTCTATAGAAGTGGTTGTGATTGGTAGCGCCCATGATACACAGCTAGAGTTGATTGAGGTGGCAACGGCGGAAGATGGCCATGCCAAAATGGATGCCATGCTGGAAAATGGCGGCCTTGATGCTGCTGTTACCATGCACTATAGTTTCCCTATTGGTGTTTCCACTGTGGGCCGTGTTATCACACCGGGCATGGGCCGTAGTATGTATGTGGCCACCACTACCGGAACTTCAGACACGGATCGCTCCAGCGCCATGCTGAAAAATGCACTTGTTGGTATTGCCGCAGCGAAAGCTTGTGGTATTGCAAAACCCACTGTGGGTATTTTAAACATTGATGGAGCACGCCAACTAGAGCGCTCGCTTACCAAATTGCAAGAGAATGGCTATCCCATTCACTTCACCCAAAGCGCCCGCGCAGACGGTGGTGTGGTGATGCGTGGCAACGACCTTTTGCAAGGTGTGCCTGACGTTATGGTGATGGACAGCCTCACCGGCAATGTGGTGATGAAGGTGATGAGTTCCTTCACCACAGGTGGTAGCTATGAAGGTCTTGGAGATGCCTATGGCCCCGGCCTTGGCGAAGGATATGACCGCATCGTTAACATTATTTCGCGTGCTTCCGGTGCGCCGGTTGTGGCAGGGGCTGTGCGATATGCTGGCTCTTGTGCACGTGGAAAGGTGCTTGGTGTGGTAGATGCAGAATTTAAAGCTGCTAAAAAAGCAGGCCTTACGGATATACTTGAAGCTTACGCTAAAGCTGCCGAAGGTAGTAAAGGCGCCAGCGAAGAAGTAAAGGCACCACCCGAAAAAGTGACGACCGAAGAGCTTACAGGTGTGGAAATTTTGGTTTTGGAAGATGCTGTAAAAGCCCTTTGGAAAAAAGGTATCTATGCCAGCAGTGGCATGGGTTGCACGGGTCCTGTGATCATGGTGGCTGGCGAAGATGCCGAAGCAGCAGAAGCAGGGCTGAAAGAGGCTGAGTTCCTCTAAATCAATTCAACAAAAAAGAGGCTGTGACGAATTTGATTTCGTCACAGCCTCTTTTTATCTTGTGAAGAGAAGCGAGTACCTTAGTTTGAGAAATTACTTGCATCCGGTCCTGTGGTGTCCTCTGGGGAAAGCGTTGTTTTCCTAGGTCGTCCTCTGGGCCGTTTTGGTGCATTCAATTCCTCTTCTGTTTTTGGCTTTGGTGGGCGCCCACGGGGGCGTTTTGGCGCGTTTAGTTCTTCTTCTGTTTTTGGTTTAGGTGGCCGTCCTCTGGGGCGCTTAGGCGCATTCAATTCCTCTTCTGTTTTGGGTTTGGGTGGCCTGCCACGCCGAGGTGTACCGTCAATACCTCCTTCAGCTAAAGAGCGCTTGCGTCTAATGTCCTCAGCAAGTGAAGTGGCATCTTCTAAAGTGGCCTCGCTCTTGGTGGCGGCTATTTTGGCCTCAGCAAGCTTGGTTTTAGCGCGTGCTTCCTCAGCTCTAGTATATGCATCGGGAGCCGGCTGTACTGTATTGGGCTTGGCAAAGGCAGACATATCACCGGGCATCTTTCCGCCGGTGGCGCTCCATGCTTTTGGTTGTTTTGGAGGCTGCCATGGCTGCTGGGCGGCTTCTAAATCTTCTGGTGAAACGGCGTGAGAAGCCAAAGATGAGCCTGGTGTGTTTAAGGTTTGGCGAGGCGTTATCTCTTTTGCAGGCAAAGGCGCATCTGGGTGATCAAGCTGTGGTGCTGCACTTTGGCGCACATTCATTTGTTCCCAAATACTACCACTACGGTGAAGTTCTGAGGGAGGTTGCACGGGTGTTGGGTTTAAAATGTGCGCTCGTGAGTCTGTGCTGGGAATATCGGTAGAGTTATTAATTCGGCCTGTGTTAAACGCCGGAATTTGATCGGTTCGGATAGCGGGGAAGGCCTGTGAGCGTGCAGCCATTGTAGCGGCTTTACGACGTGCAATCGCTGCGGCCTCTGCTTGCATACGCACTGCCTCTACTGCCTTTTTGCGGCCCTCTTCGTTTTGTGTTACGGTGGCTGTTTGCACACTGTGATCTGTAGCAGCTGTATTGGCTGTGGCAACCGGGTTGGTTTTTGCATCCCCAATAGGGGTGGCAGTGGCTTGTGAAATTGCTTTATCAGGAACAGGCACCTGTGTGGGGGCGGCTGTTTTAGTGGCTGTTTTTTTCTGGTCTTTTTGTTTGTCTTTTGTTTGCGTCGAAAACAAAAAAGACAGTTTGCTCTTTTTGGGGGGAAGAGAATCCTTAACGGATGGAATCTCCCCGGTTTTTAGCATAGCATGAATGCTACGTTCGCTCATGACCTCTACGTCATGTTCTTTTTTACGTACAATATCAATGGAATAGGTAATAATCATATATACAGTAAAAAGAACTAAAATGCCGATCAAGCCAATCAAAAGCCAAGTGATAACATCACTAAAATAGCCTCTGGTTGAAAAAACCAAAAGAATGGCTCCGGCCAGCACAAGCAAAACAACAAGGCCGCAAATAATGGTAATCAGTAGCTTTTTAATCAATAAGCTACACTCCCTTCAAAAAACATACTTGCAAAAAATATTTGTGAAAGCGGAAAACTACCGCATAATTTAAACCCTAAGTTATGATTTGTTTTGATACACTTTGCTTTTGTAAACGCTCTCGTTCAGCCTGAGAAAGCCGCAAATACTGCGGAACTAGGTTTGCTGCGGTGGTTGCACATCCATTGGCAAAATACTCCGTGGCTGCCTCAGCTACGCCGCGTGCAACAAAAGGTGTGCATTCAACAAAAGAAGATTCGATGGCATAACCATCTTCATTATAGCATAAATTTGCTCCATCACCAACCCAAAAAACAGATTCTTTTTGTTTTTTATAAAAAACAGTAGCCTCTGTGGCAGGCGCAGCAGCATCCAAAGTAAGGCGTTCGAAAGAGGAACCACGCCGAAACGCAGCCCAGTACACTTCTTTGCGACGTGCATTGATGGCTGAAATGACGATACTACTAGGATGTGTACTGCGTGCCATCGCCTCCAAAGTGGATACAGCAATCACAGGCAATTGCTGTGGCAAGACCAAACCTTTTACCAAAGAGAGCCCGATGCGTAAGCCTGTGAAGCTACCGGGGCCAACAGTAAGCGCAATTGCGCCTAGGTCTTTTATTTGTAGGTTTTCAGCATTCAATCCTCGCGCAATGAGCTCTAGCAGTGTTTCGGAGTGTGTTAAGCCTGTGTTTAGCATTTCCTCATATAAAGTTTCGTCTTGATGACGTAGGCAGATGCTGGCGGTGGTGCCGCTACAATCCAATGAAAGAATAATACTCAAAAGCAGCAGTCCCCCTCTATACAAATTTCTCTTGTGCCGTTTGCCAACAAGCGCATGTGTACTGTAACCTTGTGTTCTTCCAGCAAGTGCTCGATTTTTTCGCTCCATTCCAAGGCCACTATGGAACCTTGGTCTAAATAATCGTAAAATCCGGCTGTTTCCAAATCATCTTCATTTTCGATACGCCAGGCATCAAAATGTGCCAAAGAGGGATTTCCTCGATAAAAGTGCACAATGGCATAGCTAGGGCTCGAAACTTCATCGGCGAGGCCAAGCCCTTGCGCAAAGCCCCGGCAAAACGTGGTTTTGCCAACCCCCATACCACCGGTAAATACAAGAAGTTCACCACCGTGAAAACAAGAGGCCAAGCGCGAGGCCAATGCCATAGTCTCCTCTGCGTTATGGGTAATATAACAATCTATAGGTAAAACCTCCTTTTGGCAAAAACAAATATTTGTGAAATATGTAGAAATGTAGTGTATATGCAAAATTGAATTTTTGAAAAATATGTTGGACAAAGTATATTAAAATATATTTAAGCGACGGTTACCAGAAAAAAATAGGGAGTTCTCAAGGTGCAGTATTATTATTGCATTGGTGTAACGGCTGATTTACGGTTACTATACTATAAACAGATATTGGTTTACCATTTGGAGATACTTCTTTTTGACAAACCAAGTGTAGCTTATTGTGTCTTACATCGCATTAAATTTTAGACGCTGCCTTATTTTTATGCAGCTGCATAATTTTTATAATCAGTGTTAGTTTTTTTTCATTATAGCCGATGTGTGTATCGTATATTTTTAATGCCAGAGTATGTAGCTTTTTAGCATGTATATTTAAAGTATTTCTTATTTTATCATATTTTATTATTTTGTCACACCTATTTTGCTACATACGAAGAAAAAAGACCATTTTGTAAAAAAAAACACACCTTGAAATAAGGAATGTTGATTTTTGGATTGACAGAATGTGTTTCTTTGCTGTATTATTACAAAAGATGCTTTTTTATCTATGCCGCTGTGGTGGAATCGGCAGACACAAGGGACTTAAAATCCCTCGATAGAAATATCGTACCGGTTCAAGTCCGGTCAGCGGCACCACCCTATACGGTTAATAAGGCTGTCGTCGTTAAAAAACAACGATGCAAAAGCCAAATTAACCGTATTTTTGTGCAAAAAAAGCCCTGTTTTGAAAAGCAACATTTACGGCTGTCATTTTGGTTTTGGCGGGCTGAACTATCACGATTTGAAATTTTCTCAAAAAAAGGCTCCCAAAAACAGAAAATGACAGCTTTTTTGACCGAACGCAGTGCGAGAAAGAAAAATTTTTTTGAATAAAGAATTGGCCGGATGTGTGAGGAAGGTATGCCTCGCAAATCCGGCCTTTTTTTATTGAAATACAAATTTGAACGGAGGAAACCTATGAGACTCACACTAAAAACCAAGCCCAAAGCCCTGTCCGCCAATTTTCTTTTAAAAGAAGATGAACCACAAAAATTCAAAACCAATCGCAAGGAGGCAACCACCCATGCCGCATAGAGAAATACTGCCCATCTTTCATCACACCGCCAAAGAGGCAAGTGAAATCGGTGAAATGGAACAATGGCAAAGCAGTCATCGTGAAAATGTTGCTTGCAAAGAGTATATCGAAATGACAATCCGAGAAAACTTTGACGGTACTGAGTGAGGAGGCGTATACACGTGCTCTTGAGTATTATCTGCACAAAAACACCGACCATGTGCACCCCACCTACGATGCCCCCACCTTGGAACTGCTGCAAAATGAACAAAGCTTTAACCAGTCTATTTATGGTTTGTCTCCGGAACTGTATGAGCATATCGACCTACCCTTGGGGGACGAACTTGATATTGAAAAGTTTAATAGCGGAGACTATGTGCTGGTTACATCGTTTTTCACCAGCGGCGAAGACCCATATTATCTGCCGGGCGATACCGTAACGCTTGATTTTGCAAGTGGGCAAAGCAAAGAATATGAGGTGCTGGCCATCGGTGCGCCGAGTAGGGCTTTGCGTTCTTATCGCTCATTTGGAGATATCGATTTCACCTTGCCACAAGCGGAATATCTGTCCATGATGGGAAACGTAAATCCTATGCTTCTCGCCTTTGATGTGGCGGACGAAAACCTTATTCAAGCAGAACAATTTCTTGAAAACTACACCGAAACCATCAACACCGATTTAAGCTATACATCCAAAGCCATTTTAGTGGAAGAATTTGAAGGGGCTCAAAGCACGTATTTTTTAACCGGCGGCGTACTCAGTGCTATTTTGGCACTCGTGGGAATTTTAAATTTCGTCAATATGCTCATTATGTCCATTAGCACCAGAAGCAGAGAATTTGCCGTTTTAGAAAGCATCGGCATGACAAAACGCCAGCTTTTGAGCATGCTTACATACGAGGGGTTATGCTATGCGGTCTTGATGAGCGTGCTCACATTGAGCGTGGGAAAACTGCTCTCTTATGTTTTAACAAGTGCGCTGGCAAATCAAATATGGTTTTTCAGCTACAATTTTTCACTTGTGCCCTTTGCTGTGGCATTGCCTGCCGTTTTTGTTGTGTCTGTTCTGCTTCCATTGCTTGT
Organism: uncultured Oscillospiraceae bacterium; assembly: GCA_964370445.1. GTDB lineage: Bacteria > Bacillota > Clostridia > Oscillospirales > Ruminococcaceae > JAAYCI01. Next base: position 8,544 of record CAYJJK010000003.1, read on the forward strand.
GTATTCATTCAGTGGCCAAAAATCCATTGTAGCGAGGCTGGCCGCCTATGCAAATTAAACGGCTTTTCAAGATATCGTAGCTTTAGAATCTTGCAGTAACAATGGCAAAAGCTCAAAACCATTTACAGGCTCTGGGAAGCCCTTGGGTGTAAGATGCAAACAAGATAATGCAGCTCGGCTGGAAAAAAGTTTCCCCTATTCTAAAGGAGCACGAAAACTCCACAAAAATGCCGGATTTGTAAAATGAACATCGGGATTCAGCCCTTTAAAAAATAAAGATTCTTTCTCCACCGGCAGCTTTGTTGACTGAACCAGATATAATGAGCACTCATAAGGGGCATAGCCTTTTGTGGGTGCTCATTTTTATGTCTATTTACTTTTTCTACCAAAACAGCTTATGCATCACTCCTTGTTGTAGTTACACCCAAAAGGCGGGATTTGGTGTAAAGGCTGATGGATAGAGTGCGGTAATGCGGCAGAATTGCCAAAAGGAAGCTTTGAAATTTGTTGTATTGGGTCATGTTAAAAAGTATTTTGCCATGCTATAATTGGAATATATTTTGTTGTCGTCTTACCTTGTTGACCATTGCAAAAAATGGGTCAGGTGCATAATTTATCGCCTTTGAGGCGGACATTCTGATTGTATTCTAGGAGGAAATGTGATGAAGAAGTTGTTTGTTGTCTGTTTTTCGCTGTGCGTATCCTTTGCGTTGGTGGCCTGCGCGGGCGAAGATGTATCCACTGGTTCTTCAAATTCGGCGGATTTAGACTCTCAAGTGTCATCTCAAACCGAGGCCTCTGCAAGCACCGGTGATTCAAGCGGGCAAGGTGATTTGGATGTTTATAGCCGAACAGAGGGCACTTGGTTTTTAAACGGAGACACAGGGGCCGGCTATGTTTTTATGGACGGTGCCGGTGCTTATGAGTTATATGATTCCGAAGGCGCGAGCCTGAGTAGCGGCAATTTGCATTATACGGATGAAAACGATAAATTTATGATGCAGGCGGAAGACTTAGATGACGTGCAGTATGATACATTTTATTTTGAGGATGAAACAACAATCGTTTTTGAAGGATCCGGATCTTTGTATACAAGGCAATCTGCCGCATAAAGCGCTTGTACTTTTTTATGTGCTCTTTGGGTATTTAGTACAGAAAAACAAAGGGGTACGAAGATGAGCATAAAAATCAAACCTTTCGTAAGCATTCTGCTTGTGGTGCTTTTCTGTTTGGCCGGCTGTGCAAACACTGCTTACACCGTTACGGATGATGACTTTATCGGCTGGTGGTCTTTTGATTTGCGAGAAATTGGCAGAGATGAAGATCCCTTGTTTTTCTATGTGGAAATCAACGCAAACGGCGATGTACGCTACTTTGGTGAAGACGGTCGCGAGCAGGGAAGCGGCATTTTGGGCTACAACGATGAAAAAGAGCTGCATTTTATCACCATATACGGCACGGAACACAATGTGTATGTGGGCGAAGAAGAAGGCGTTCGCTACATTTCGGTGGATTCTGCCGACCACTTTACCTATTCGCAGGGAATGCCCGAAGTGGTTGCCACTGCCACACAATCGCCGAGCCCACAAAGCGCCTTGCAAGCGGAAAGCAAGTTGACCGCTTCTTACGCTCATTCGGAACATTCCCCGGTTGGTATGTGGATTTTGGAAAATGAGTCGGAGCTGCCTTTTGAAAAAATTGAAATCCTTTCCGAAAACGACGCAAATGATGACAACATCCTCTGTTTGGATTCAGAGAGTACCGTGCTCGATGTTGGCACTTTTGACTATGACACCGTACAAGGCTTTCAAGCGGGTGCGCCTGTGGTGATTATCTCTTTTCCCAATACCGGTATTTACGCAAGCTATTTCAGCGAAGACGGGAATATGATGTTTTTGGCGGTTGCTGCAGACTGGGGAATAAACAAAGAAGAGGCAGAAATTTTTAGTTTTAGAAGGCAGGAAACGCTAGAGGGTGCTTTGGATGAAGATGTCTCACCCTAAATGGATTTTGAATAAGGCTTTATGCGGATATACAATGATTTTAAAACGGTTTATTGTGTTGTGATACAATTTTAATTTAAGCAAAAATAGATGAATAGACAAATCGCTACAAGGATACAGAAATCATCATGAAAAATCGTTTCATACCAATGCACGTTGGCGTCTTGCAATTGTAAAATCTCGTAAAAAAGTTGAATTTGCTTTTGAAAGCCACCTTTTTCACTTTGCTTGCGCTCTTTTAAAAAACCGGCTATAAAGAAAAAAATCATAAGTTTACAAGCGATTGTTTTTAGTGTGTGTCTATATCGGGTACTCGATCATCTGAGTGTAGATTTTTTTCATACTTTGCCCTACAAAACGTGCATTCCATAAAGGAGTGCATTGTTTTTTGCTTTGCCTGATAAAAAACACTCGAAATACCCTTGTTTTAGCGTGTGGTGAGGTCAGTTAACGCCAAACGGATACAGAGTTTCTAAAATTTAAAGTATAATTAAGTTTCATATGCTACTGTTTACAAAACTATGCAATACCTTTTGGAGGAAAACCATGCGACTTCTGTTGTGCGAAGACGAAAAAGAATTGTCTAATGCTCTTGTCAAAATACTAAAACACTACCATTATGCTGTGGACGCTGTGTATGATGGCGAAGAGGCGCTAGACTATTTGGATGCCGAAAATTACGATGCTGTTATTTTAGACATAATGATGCCAAAAGTAGACGGGCTTTCTGTGTTAAAAACCATACGAGAAAAAGGTAACTTTGTGCCCGTGCTTCTTCTCACAGCAAAAACGCAAGTGGATGATAAGGTGATGGGGCTGGATTTAGGTGCGAATGATTACCTCACAAAACCCTTTGACACAAAAGAGCTACTCGCCCGTATTCGCGCCATTACAAGAAGTGCCACAGACAGCGCTACCTCAGTGCTTAGCGCAGGCAATGTGAGCCTCAACCGCAAAACCTTTGAGCTGTATACCGAGAAAAACGTGCTGAAACTGGCTGGTAAGGAGTTTCAGATGATTGAAATGCTGATGATAAACAAAGGGCACCTTATTCCTACCGAGCGTTTTTTTGAAAAAATTTGGGGATATGACAGCGAGGCTGAAATGAATGTGGTGTGGGTGTATATTTCCTATCTACGCAAAAAATTGGCCCTGCTGGATGCCGATGTAAAAATTAAAGCCACACGCAACACTGGCTATTCTTTGGAGATACCCAAATGCTAAAAACATTGCAACGAAAATTTGTTTTGCTCACCACTTCCATCAGTGTATCGGTTTTGTTTTTGATTGCCATTATATTTAACATTGCAAATTATCTTTCTGTGGCAAGCCAGTGGGACGCAGTGCTGAATTTGCTCGTTGAAAACAATTTACACTTTGGCGAAAGATTTCTCCCGCATGATTCGTTTGATCGAGAACTTGCATTCATCACGCGTTTTTTTGTGGTGGGCACAGATTTAGAAAACAATATTCAATATATAGATACTAAGAACATCGGCTCTGTAACGCCGGAAGAGGCTGTTTTGTATGCACAAAGCTTACAAGAAAACAGCCAAAAAACCGGCATTGTAGACAATTATCGCTATGTGAAAATGGAAAATGAAAACGGAATTCTCTACCTATTTTTAGATATTGAAGGCGCCCTTAGAACCTTGCAAACCTCTTCATTATTTTCCTTCATCATTGCCTTTGTAGCCTCGGTGCTCATTTTTGTTTTGGCCTGTTTGCTTTCAAAAAAAGCGGTGGCTCCCATTGCGTATAGCTACGAACGGCAAAAAGGCTTTATTACCAATGTTAGCCATGATTTTAAAACACCGCTGGCCATTATAAAAGCAAACACCGACGTGCTGGAGCTGGATCATGGTGAGAGCGAGTGGACAGGCGGCATCAAAACACAAATTACAAAGCTGGATGGGCTTGTAGAAAATTTGGTTTCTCTTACGAAGATAGAGGAAGAGCCGAAATCGCTGGTTAAAACAGAATTTTCACTTTCGGATGCGCTGCGCGAAACCGCCTGCGAGTTTTCGTCTTCTTTGCAAAATGAAGAACTCTCACTCACTTGTAGCATTGTCGAGAATATTTCATACAAAGGGAATGAACTCTACATTCGAAGGTTGTTTTCTCTTCTTTTAGAAAACGCCATAAAATATAGCACGAGCGGCGAAGAAATAAATATTTCACTGTATTCAAAAGGGCATCGAAAAGTACTTTGTATAGAAAATACTTGCGAAAATGTGCAAGTGGGTGCTCACCCTGAATGGTTTGAGCGATTTTTCAGGGAAGACAAGGCACGAAATAGCGAGTCGAAGGGTTTTGGTATTGGCCTATCTGTTGCAAAATCTATTTGTGATTTGCACGGTGCCAAAATTTCGGCCGAAAGCAAAACTGAAAAAAATGTGGCCATCACGGTGCTGTTTTAAAGTGTATCCTAAATACAAATAGCATCTTGCTACACATAGAACGATAAAATTTACCACGGTGAGGTGGTTTTACATTGGAAGAAACTAAAATGTTTTATGCCGAATACCACGAAACTTTAGAACAAACAAAAACTGATTTAGAGCAGTCTTTTCTTTTGCATTGTGGCGAAAAAATGGAGCACATGAAAGTGCGCCTTAAATCACAGCGCAGTGTGCTTCAAAAATTGGAACGCTTGCACTGCGAAACAGGGGTGGAAAGCGCCCTGCTTAATTTGAATGATCTTGTTGGCGTGCGCATTGTCTGCCGTTTTTTAAGCGATGTTTATGAGCTTGCATCCTTGATAGAAACGAATGCATCCTCTTCTTACATTATAAGCAAAGATTATATCCGAACCCCAAAGCCAAACGGGTATAGAAGCTATCACATCCTCCTTAAAATTAGGGTGGGCGATGTGGGTGTTCCGGTGGAAATTCAGCTTAGAACTATTTCGCAAGACTCTTGGGCCAGCCTTGAACACAAGATGAAATATAAAAAAGACATAAAAAATGCCGAACTGATTAAATCTGAGCTCAAACGTCTTGCCGATGAAATGGCCTCCGGTGATATTTGTATGCAAACCATTCGGGATTTGATTTATGAAACAGAAGAAGAGGCGATGGTTTAAAGACTGTGCAAATTTTTAGAAATATTCCCATATACTTTTTGAGAAAATTGTTTTGAATTTTAAGTAAGTTTAAGGTTTAACAAATATAATAAGCTTAGAAAATACAAAAAGGAAGTGGCCAGATGACGCAAACAAACTTTAAAAGGTACGAACTTAAATATATTTTAACACACGAGCAGTATGAAATGCTTTTGAGTCAACTGCCAAGTTGCATGATGCTGGATGCTTATGGCCGGCATAAAATTTCAAATATTTATTTTGACACCGAGGATTACAGAATCATACGCCATTCTTTAGAAAAACCAAAATATAAGGAAAAACTGAGGATTCGATGCTATGGTGAGCCCGGCGATGATGCAACCACCTTTATAGAGCTAAAGAAAAAATTTAATGGCGTGGTTTACAAAAGAAGAGTTTATGCCGAGCAAAATAAAGTGCTTTCTTATCTTTGCGCCGGTGCCGATTCTGTGGAGAATTCACAGATACTAAGGGAAATTGAGTATTTCAAAAACCGCTATAGCGAAATAAAACCAAAAGCATATTTATCTTATGAACGAGAGGCATATTTCTCTACAGAAGATGAAAATTTTAGGCTTACATTCGACTTTCATATCATGGCAAGAGACAAAGAGGTATCTCTTTATAGTAGCGGGAAGGATAAAGAGGTTTTGCCGGGTGAAACTGTACTGCTTGAAGTGAAGACGGTTATGGGCCTACCCAATTGGTTTTTGAGATTTTTAAGCGAGAACCACCTTTACAAAACTTCGTTTTCCAAATATGGACAAGCGTATCAAAGCTATTTTTTGCCAAAATTTGTAAATAGTTTGGAGAAAGTTTCAAATGCTTAATACTCTTTTTGGCAGTGTTTTTGATGCGACCGCCAGCCTTAATATGAGCATCACGGATTTTTTGATGAGCATGGTGGTGGCAATTGCCCTGGGCATGTTTATGGCCAAAATGTATGCACTTAAAACAAAAAGCACAAAAAGCTTTGTGGTAACCCTAGCTTTACTGCCCCTTGCAGTGGCAATGGTTATCATCATGGTAAATGGAAATATCGGGGCGGGTGTTGCCGTGGCTGGCGCCTTTAGTTTGGTACGTTTCCGCTCGGTTCCCGGCACTGCAAAAGAAATCATTGCCATTTTTACAGCCATGTGCACAGGGCTTACCGTTGGCATGGGCTACATCGGTTTTGCAGTGTTGTTCTCTCTCATCGCGTGCTTGTTTGCGTTTTTTCTAAATGTGACCAATTTTGGAGATGACAAAAACAACACAAATCGCACATTGCAAATCACAATCCCTGAAAACTTAAATTATACCGATGTTTTTGATGATGTTTTCAAGTTCTTTACCAAGGAGGCAAAACTCGTATCGGCAAAAACCACCAATATGGGAAGCTTATTTAAGCTTAGCTATGAAATAGAACTCAAAGACGCAAAACAAGAGAAACAATTTCTTGATGAACTTCGATGTCGAAATGGAAATCTTGAAATCATCATAGGAAAGCAAGAATTGTTTGTGAATGGACTCTAGGAGGTCACACTTATGAAAAGATATTTGGCAATGCTAACAGCCTTTTCTATATTTGGCTTGGCCGGCTGTGTAGCTGCCGAAGGGTTGGATGTGTCGACAGAAGCAGCCGTAACGCAGGCCGCTGTAAGTACAATCATGGAGGATGCATCTGCCACAAAAACCACAATAGAGGAAGAGACACTCAGCTTCCCAGACGGTGATTACACACAAAATTTAGGAGAAAGCATCCCTTTTTCAGACGGCGATGAAATTCATATTACCGAAAGCGGAACCTATGAGTTTACCGGGGAGTATACAAGCAGCACGATAACGGTTAATGTAAACAAAGACATCGACGACGGTACCGTGTATCTTGTATTAAACGGTGCTCATATAGAAAGTGAAGCAGGCACCCCAATAAATATTGTAGAAGCGCAAGAGGTTGTACTTGTGCTTGAGGGCGAAAACACCGTAACCCAAGGCGAAATTACAAGCACCGACACAGAATTTCCCTCTGCCGCCATTTATTCTATGGCAGATACTGTTATTACCGGAGAGGGAAATTTGACGGTAAACACCTTGTACCAAGATGGGATCAACAGCCGTGATGACTTGATTATCGACGGTGGAAACATCACGGTGAATGCCGCAGAAGATGGCATGGTTGGAAAAGATTTGCTTGCCATTCGTGATGCCGATATTACGATAGAGGCCGGAAAAGATGGGATTAAATCTTCAAATGCAGAAGACTTAGAAAAAGGAAACTTGATCATTGTAAGCGGAAATTTTTCTATCACCGCAGCAAATGATGCAATCAGTTCTGAAAATAGTTTGCAAATTGAGGATGGCAATTTTGAGCTGTATTCAGGTGGCGGGTTTGTGGAAGTGATTAAAACTCCGTCCAGTGGACCAATGGGTGGTGGCATGGGTGGTGCAATGAACGGTGGCCGCGAAAATTTTGACCCAACACAACAAGCCCCCAATATGGCTGATGGGGAATTTGACCCAACGCAAGTTCCTTCCAATATAGAAGGAAATGAGGCCACTGAAGAAATAGCCGAAGAGACCGCCGAAGAGACTACCGAGAGCATGAAAGCGCTTAAAGCTTTACATAATATCCTAATCAATGGTGGTACATTTTATATTTCTGCTTATGAAGATGCAATTCATTCAGATGGGGATATTTATATAAATGGTGGTGAGGTTACAATCAATGCCGGCGACGATGGAATCACGGCACAAAATACAAACATTCAAGATGGAACGATCACCATAGAAAACTGTTTTGAAGGCATTGAGGGCGTTTTTGTGAATATCGGTGGCGGCCAAATTTCTATAAACACAAATGATGACGGCATCAATGCGAATGACGGAAGCGGTGGTGTTACCATATCCGGAGGGAACATCGAAATCCTTTATGGTCAAGGCGGAGATGGTATCGACTCGAATGGAACCTTTACCCAAACCGGTGGCGATATTGTGATTACTGCGACTGCGGGCTCTGATGCGATGAATGCACCACTTGATGTAGATGGAACGGTTACCATGACCGGTGGAACAATTGTGGATGAAAATGGAGATGCTGTTGAAGCCACGGGTTTTGGTGGCATGGGCAGCGGCCCCGGTAGCATGGGTGGGAGGATGTCCAGTGGTGACGGCACGATGCCTGAAGATTTAGGATAGCTGTTTGCAAAAACCCTAAAATTTTCTATTCGCAATTCGAAAGTTTGCCCAATAAATTTCATTAACATTACGTCTTGACAAGGTCATGCTGAAAGAGGTGAACAAAAAAATTAGACGCATCACAGCTAAAAAAGAGATGTCGACAACTTGTTATGCACAATGGATTTGAACCTGCCCCCCTGCCTTTTCCAAGCACCTCAAACATAAGTTTTGCCCCAAGGTGAAACATCTCCTTCTGAGTCAAACACAATACCATTAAGGGGGGGAAGTTAGAAAAAGTTTTTACCAAAGCATGTGTGAGTGCAGCACACTTTTTGAAATTATTTTTGTTTTGTACTGTGCTACTTTTAGCTCCAGTGATTCCTCAAAAAGTTGTTTCAATGAAATCACTTCCTACCTTGACAAACATACTGTTGGTATGATACTCTGATTACATTCGAATGGTATGCGGAGGTGCAGCTATGGCAAGAAACAAATATCCAGAGCAAACGGTTGAGCGGATACTGGATGTGTCGACAAGGCTTTTTCTTGAAAAAGGGTATGATCATACAAGCTTGCAAGATATTATAAATGAACTGGATGGGCTTACAAAAGGTGCCATTTATCATCATTTTAAATCAAAAGAAGATATTTTCGATGCAGTTGCCACAAAGGTAAGCCAAAGCAATACAGATGTTTTAATGAAAATTAAAAATGATACAAACCTAAGCGGTGCAGAAAAACTAAAAACACTTGTAAAATCCAGTGTGTATAGCCAAACCACAAAAACGCTTATCGAAATGACACCGAACCTTTTAGAGAATCCTAAATTTTTGGCGATGCAACTTAAATGCTCCTGTTACGAAGTGGTCCCTGATTTTATTTTACCGATTGTACAAGAGGGAATTGCAGACAAAACCATCGAAACAGACAAACCGTATGAACTTGCTGAAATGATTACCCTTTTGATAAATGTGTGGTTAAACCCAACCATTCTTGGCACGGATAGAGAACGCTTACCCGCAAAATGTAGTATGCTTAATGAAATTGCTGCACAGTATAAATTTACCTTGTTTGATGAAGAGACAATCGAAACGATCAAAACATTATAAAAAACAAACTGCTCAAGCCTAGAGCAGTTTGTTTTTGGACATATACATACCAACCGAATGTATGATAAATGAAAAGGAGAAAATTTTATGGAAACAATGATCAAAACGCATGATTTATGCAAAAGCTATGGTAATATACCGGTGCTGAGCCACATTCATTTTGATGTAAAAAAGGGCGAACTCGTCGGGCTTCTTGGTGGCAATGGTGCCGGAAAAACCACACTGCTTAAACTTTTATGCGGCCTACTTGAGCCAACAGAGGGAGAAGCTGAAGTTTTTGGGTATTCGCCGTGGAACGAGCGTGATAAAGTGCTTAATAGGCTTGGTGTCATGATTGAAACTCCTGTTTTTTATGAGCATTTGCCCGCTTATGAAAACATCAAAATTCATTTGGAATATCTGAATGTAAAAGCGGATATCAGTAAGATTCTAAGATCCGTTGGTCTTTCCACTGTAAAAAACAAGCCTGTTTCAAAGTTTTCTATGGGCATGAAACAAAGGCTTGGCATTGCAAGGGCCATCAGCCACAATCCCGATATATTGCTGCTGGACGAGCCAATTAATGGGCTAGACCCTGTGACCATCAAAGATATGCGAGAATTGTTTATCCACCTAAAAGAAAAAGGAACCACCATTATTTTATCAAGCCATATTTTAGGTGAAATATTGCAAACTGCAGAGAGTGTTGTTGTTATTTCAAATGGAAGATTAGAGCGTCTTGGCAAAATGGACGATTTACAAAATGAATATGGCCTTGAAACAGAAAATTATTTAATCGAAAGGATGCGCAAATAAAATGATGAACTTAATTGGTTTAGAGCTCAAAAAGAACAATTTAAAGCCATATTTACTTGGGGCTGTTGGAATATATTTTGCAGTGATAGCGATGGGGCTGCTATTTTGCGCCGTGCCTATTTTAGAGCCAAACGATGCTGCGTCACAGGAGTTTTCAGACCCCGACATGGTGATTACCATGATTTCCATCATTTCAATGAGTGCCTTTGCAATTTTGTCATCGGTGATGAACGCTAAATTTGTTGTGGAGGAATACACAGGACGAAAAAATGTACTGCTTTTTACGTACCCACAAAAAAGAAGTAGTATACTAATTGCAAAAATTTTACTTATTTTCGTTTTTATTTTTATCGCAATGTTTGTTGTCAATATGCTTTCTTGTTTTGTAGTGGGATTTATCGCAAACGCAATAGGTCTTATCTCACAGCCATTTACAGACATTCGATTTATACTGAAATATAGCGTGATCTTTTCATTTGTGGCAAATTTTATAGGGCTTATTTCACTTCGAATCGGATTTTATAAAAAGTCCATCATAGTTCCGATTGTTGTGTCAACAATACTTGTTTCACCGTTTGGAAATGCTGTAATGCTTTTGGGTACAAATACGAACATTGCTTTTGTTATGGCCGGTGGTGTGTTGCTTTTGGTATCGGCTGTTTTGTTTGCAGGCCTTCTAAACAAAGTAAACAAAATGGAGTGTGTATAATGAAGCAAACGAAATTGTGGCAAAAAGACTTCACTCTGATCGTCATCGGACAGATTATCTCACTTTTTGGGAATGGAATCCTTCGTTTTGCTTTACCTCTTTATTTGCTGAACACAACGGGTTCGTCAGCGCTTTTTGGTATCGTCAGTGCGATATCATTTTTGCCACTTGTTTTGCTTATGCCCATTGGCGGCATTATTGCAGATAGGGCGAATAAACGAAACATCATGGTGATGCTGGATTTTGCAACAGGTGTTTTAATGCTAGTTTTCTACTTTATAATGGATAGTATTTCGCTTATACCACTGTTGATTGTAACGCTAATGATTTTATACAGCATCGGTGGATTATACCAGCCTGTTGTTGGGGCAAGTGTTCCTGTGTTACTCGATGAAAAAATACTGATGAAAGGCAATGGAGTTGTCAGCAGTATCGGGGGGCTTTCAAATTTAATATCGCCTGTCATAGGTGGTGTGCTACTGGGCGGTTTTGGTATTGCACCCATTATTTTGGTGGCCATCCTCTGCTTTTTTGCATCCGCTTTTTTAGAACTTTTCATTAAAATACCCTACAAAAAAGGTGAACATACATCTTCTGTTTTTTGTATGGTAAAAGACGATTGGCGTGTTTCGGTAAACTTTATTTTTAAAGAAAAACCTGCACTTCGTAAATTGGTGATGGTAATTTGCGCACTCAATGCACTTATATCTGCTTTAATCATCATCTCACTACCTGTGCTTATCACCGATAGGCTTTCTCTTAGCGAGGAAATGTATGGTGTCTCGCTTGCTGTCCTGGCCTTTGGTGGGCTTTTGGGCGGTGTTTTGGCAAGTGTATTCGGAGAGAAACTTCACATAAAAAGTCTTTATAAATACATTGCGTTGGTTTCTTTTAGTCTTATCCCTATGTCAGCGGCAATGCTTTTTAGCAGGAACTCGGTGCTGTCTTATGTGCTTATTTTAATTGGTGTTTTTTTAGCCATGTGCATTTCAACTTTAGCCTCCGTTATGATTATCACTTTTATTCAAAGTGAAACAGCTGAAAATATGGTGGGAAAAACGATGGCGTTTGTAATGACAATAGGTATGCTTGCTTCCCCTTTCGGACAAATGGTTTACGGAATGGCCTTTGAATATCTTGTGGGATACGAAAGTTTTATCATTTTTGTGGCAGTTGCTATATCCATACTTGTTAGTTTATATGCAAAGCGGATTTCATTTGAATAGCATTTTAAGACGAATAAAAAACCAGACATACAAGCTCACTTGTGTGTCTGGTTCAAAAGTTTTATGTTAAAATTTTGCTCTCGTCCCACCTTGAAAAGTTGTGTTCTTTTTTGGCAAAACAGAGGGATTTGGATATTGAAAAACTGTGCAGGTGCTGTATCTTCAACTTTTTACATCACAATTTTAAAATTTTTGCCTGAAAGAAGAAAGTGCCTAGCGGTCTTAAAGCCAAAACAGATAGAAATAAGCTGTTTTGGATACTACATTATCCTAAAAGAGGGTTCTATCAAAAACTCACCTTGCTCATTGATAACACCGAAGAGTTCCCCGTCATAGCTTGCAATAGCGTACCCATCTGCATAAAAACTGCTCACCCAAGCATATTGGGGTTGTATCGCAAACTCGCCACTTTCATCTATATAGCCCCAATATCCATTTTGCTGTACAGCAGCAAGGCCGTTTTCTGCAAAATCGTAGATGGTTTCAAATTGCGTGGCAGTCATTGCTTCCCCATGTTCGTTCACATAGGTCAAAAGGCCATCTTGCTCTACAGCGATTAGACCTTCTGGGTACGCGAATATGTGATCGTACTGGGGTTGTATCAAAATTTCCCCCTGTTGGTTTATAAGGCCGTTTAAGCCGTTTTGCTCTATGGTAGCAAGCCCATTTTCATTAAACATGCTGGCATATGTAAACTGTGGTGCCACCACCATTTCACCATCTGTATTGATATAGCCATAAAACCCATTTTGCTGCACTGCGGCAAGGCCTTGTGAAAAAGAGCTGGCTCTATCATATTGTGGTGTAACCACAAATCTTCCGTCTTCATCGATAAAGCCATAGCTTCCATTTTGTAGCACGAGGGCAAGCCCGTCCTCGGTGAAAGGCTCGACCATATCATACTGTGGTGCAATTACCAGTTCACCGTTTTTATCCACAAAACCCCAAAGCCTATTTTGTTCTACTGCAGCATACTGTTCATCGTTAAAGGAGTAGGCTGTTGTATATTGAGGCAAAATAACCTCTTCGCCGCTCTCGTTAACATACCCCCAAAGGTCGTTGCGTTGTACCGCTGCAAGTCCATTATCGGAAAAAGGGAAAATCGTGGTGTACAAAGCGGGTACCACAAAGTTGCCATCTGCATCGATAGCACCCCATAGATTATCTTGTTGCACAAAGGCCAGACCATTTTGCCCAAATGTGCCGGCAAAGTTGAAATGTGGTGCGATGATGTATGTGCCGTCCTCATTGATGTAACCGAATGCTGTGCCATTGCCTGCCGGTATGAGATCTTCCTCAAACAACTCTACCGCTGAGTGAGCGTCTGAATCAAAAATCCCAAACATACCGAGATCTAAAATTCCAAATTGTACAAGTGCGAATAAAGTACCGGCTATTAAAACCCCAAAAAGAACGAGTATGATAAGGATAATGCCTACAATCAGCCCTGTTTTTTTCTTCTTTGGCTTGCTTTTTGCAACGGACATTGTCGCAGGGGCCGCTGCAGGCGCCGGTGCATCAAAGGACGGATGTGGTGAAGGCGCAAAATTTGCCGGGGGTGATACTTCCTTTGCTGTGCTCCTGTTGGCTGTTACAGGGTCTAAGGGGTCTTCTGCGTTTTGTGTTGGTAAAGTGGATTGTGCCGATGGTGCAGGCGACACAGGCGTATTTTGCGCACTTGTATCGTCTACATTTTTTGGTGGGCTCTGTGGCGGTGTGCTTATCGCTGTTTTAGGAAGCTCGGCTTCCGACAATTGGGTTTCGGCGGGCAGTGCTGCACTTTCTTGTGCGCGCGCCGGTGTACCACAGACATTGCAAAAATGGCTTCCTTCTTGCATCACTTTGCCGCATTGTGAACAAAAATGCCCCATAATTTAAATCCCTCCATCATAAAATTAAGAGAAACAGCATTCGGTTGAAACGTTCTCTTTTTTTTCTTAGATTAGAAATTTTATTTTTAACACATTTCAAGTATATCATTGTGTAAGGCGCTTCGCAAGAAACATATTGAAGGTATGGAATATAAACAAAAAATAATACAGAATACACATGCTCATTTCGGACGAGTAAAAACACAGTATGGGCATCAAGGTATGCTTTGTAAAGGTGTTGTTTTAGGCACACTGAGCACGCATTATGAATGGCCATGTTGTTGGGTGCTAAATTTTTCATCTAAATCGTCATCCTTGATGAAGATGTAATTTTGATGTAAAAAGTTCGAGCTACTGTAGGCTGTTTTTATTTGCTGGAAAACAAAAATATTCAAGCAACTGTTGCTATAAATGATAAACGGTACCCGATTCCCGCTTGCGTTTTACTGCGCTATTGTAGCACCACTCTCTTGTGCTCACGGTTACATCACAATTGTGTTGTAACATTAAATAGACCTTTAAAGTAATGTTTATACTAGTTTAAATAAGATGCTCTTGAACATGTTTTTATGTGAAAAGGCGAAAAAAGCGCCCCAATAGGGCCAACTGAACACGATTATCGAAACCACCTAGGAGGATATCAAATGCTTAGTGAACTATTTACAGGGATTTTTGATACAACAACCAGCATGAACATCACTTTAGGGGATTTTTTCATTTGCATGGTATTTTCTATCATCTTAGGGATTTTTATGGCAAAAGTTTATTCATTTAAAGAGAGAAGTTCAAAAGGGTTTGTTGTAACGTTGGCGCTTTTACCAATAGCGGTTGCAATGGTAATCATTATGGTGAACGGAAATATTGGTGCCGGTGTTGCCGTTGCCGGTGCATTTAGTTTAGTGCGGTTTCGCTCTATGCCCGGCACCGCAAAAGAGATCATAGCCATTTTCACTGCAATGTGCACCGGGCTTACAATAGGTATGGGATACATAGGCTTTGCAGTGGCGTTTTCGGTTATCGCATGTCTTTTTTCACTTATTTTAAACACTGCAAATTTTGGCGAAGAAAAGGAAAACGGAGCACGAATTTTGCAAATCACCATACCCGAAAATTTAAACTACACGAATGTATTTGATGATATATTTGAACGTTTTACAAATAAATCAAAACTGGTATTTGCAAAAACTACGAACATGGGCAGCCTTTTTAAGCTAAGCTATGAAATTGAACTGAAAGATGTAAGCGCTGAAAAAGAGTTAATTGACGAGTTAAGAACCAGAAATGGAAATCTTGAAATTATTATGGGTAAGCAGGAGCTGTTTATCAACGGATTATAGGTATATTATGAATATAAAAAAAGCCTCTAAAATTTGGAAAGTTTTCGCAACTTTATTTTTTATCCTTTATGTCACATTTACGCTATTCAGTAGGTTTGTTATGCCTCAAAATGTTGTAACATTGGATGAAAGCTATTTGAACACAGAAAACAGAGACCAAGAAACGACAAGCAACCATGTTGAAAATGATGCTGCTGTAAGCCGTGCTGAAGTAAATTTTGGCACACAGCAAAGTGTAAGCCAGCCTGTTATCACAGAAACCAGCTATGCCGACGAAAATATACAAATTACGATTGATACGATTAGAGAGTTTGATACAGACATTTATATTGCTGAAGTAGTCGTAGCGGACAGCTCATATTTAAAAACAGGGCTGGCTGAAAATTCTTTTGGCACAAATGTTACAGAGAAAACGTCTGTAATCGCTGAAGAAAACAGCGCGATACTTTCCATTAATGGAGATTACTATGGGTTTAGGGATGATGGCTATGTGATGCGAAACGGGTACTTATACCGCGATATAATGGCAGAAGGCGGCAACGAAGATTTAGTAATATACGAAAATGGAAATATGGAGATCATTAACGAAAGCGATATCTCGGCGCAAGAACTTGAAACGAATGGTGCTGTGCAAATTTTTTCTTTTGGCCCAGGGCTTATCTCAGGCGGCGAAATCGTAGTTGATGAGAACAGCCAAGTGGAGCGTGAAGACCAAAGCAACCCACGAACAGCGATTGCGATGATAGAAGAAAACCACTATATTTTTATGGTGGCAGATGGCCGCACAAGCCAAAGTGAGGGGTTATCGCTTGAAGAGATGGCAATCGTTTTAAGCTCATATGGCTGCGAAACAGCTTACAATTTAGACGGTGGCGGGTCTGCTACCATGGTATTTATGGGCGAGCTGATAAACAATCCTACAACAAACGGAAGAGA
This sequence comes from uncultured Oscillospiraceae bacterium, assembly GCA_964370445.1. Lineage (GTDB taxonomy): Bacteria > Bacillota > Clostridia > Oscillospirales > Ruminococcaceae > JAAYCI01. The sequence goes on from CAYJJK010000003.1 coordinate 24,792, forward strand.
TATAAAAGAAAGGAGTGTGAGTGATATTGTCTACATTGGATAGCAAAAAACAGGTGCGGGAATTTTATTTTCGAAACCGAGTAAAACCTTATCTTGGTATAACACTATTTTGTGCTTTGTTCTCTTGTGTATATTCTTTCTTTTCCCATGGGGTAACCTCTCCGTCGATGAGCTATCTGTTTTTATACCCGTTGATTTTGGGCGTTGTAGCCGGTGTATTATGTATGAAATTCAAAAAAACCATTCCCCATCATTTTTTTGCTACTCATTTTTACCACACGGGTGTCGCTGCCTTAGCATTAAGTTCTATGCTTCGTGGAATTTTTGAAATTGCAGGAACTGCATCTGTGTATCAAACTGTTTTGATGGTGATAGGCATTTTGTCTATAGCCTGTGGGGTGGTAGCATTTATAATTAAAAAATAAAACTCATGAGGTATATAATATATATGAGAAAACATACGATGATTGCTGTGATAATTGCACTGCTGATTTTTACCGGCTGTGGAAAAACGGGCACGAGCACTGCCGGCAGCGGTGTTGACATAGATCAAACATCACTTGCAGAAGCCAGCCGGTCTATCGCTTCGGAAGTAGAATTTCCCGATACATCTTTTGCAGATGATGCAGGAAGTGACTTAGCACCCATGAGTGGAGAAGATGTTTCCATCACCGAAAGTGGAACATACAAGTTTTCCGGCGATTATCGCAGTATAACAGTAAATGTGAACAAAGACATCGATGAAGGTGCAGTGTATCTTATTTTGAATAATGCACATATAAGCAACGAAACCTCTACACCCATCAACATCATTGAAGCGCAGGATATTGTAATCATTTTACAAGCCGAAAACACCGTTACTCAAGGCGAAATAGTGACCACGGATGAAGAGTTTCCCTCGGCAGCGATTTATTCAAAAGCAGACACCGTTATTACGGGTAGCGGAAGCCTTACCGTTAGCACTTCCTATAACGACGGCATAAACAGCCGGGACGATTTAATTATTGAAGGTGGAACGATTATTGTAAATGCTGTTGAAGACGGTATAGTGGGAAAAGATTTGCTGGTTATTCGTGAAAGCAACATAACTGTGGTAGCAGGAAAAGATGGACTTAAAACTTCTAACACCGAAGATGCCGACAAAGGAAATTTGCTTATCATAAGCGGTGATTTTAATATCACAGCGCAAAATGACGGTATAAGTTCAGAACAAAATCTTCAAATAGATGATGGATATTTCAGCATCATATCAGGTGGTGGGTTTGAAGATGTCTTAAATGAAATCACCCGTGGAGAAGGCTCTGCAGGTATTGTGCAGCCAAGTAGCCTACTTGAAGAAAGTATGAAAGGCCTTAAAGGCTTAAATCTTGTGTTAAACGGCGGTGAATTTAATATTTCCTCTTATGAAGATGCCATTCATGCCAATAACAACTTAACGGTAAATGGCGGAATTTATACAATAATTTCAGGTGACGATGCACTTCATGCCGATATTGACCTTATAATAAATGAGATTGATTTAATAGTAGAAAACGCATATGAAGGCCTTGAAGGAGAAACAGTTACAATAAACGGGGGCAGTATTTCAATAAATGTGCTGGACGATGCAATTAACGCAAGCAGTGAAACCGGACATGTAACAATTACCGATGGAACAATTTCGCTTAAATCTATGGGCGATGGAATTGACTCGAATGGAGATTTAACCATAGAAGGTGGGACGATTGTAATAGAAGTGAACGCACTTTATTCAGGTGGAGACAGTGAGCTTGATGTTACCGGTGCGTATAATATTTCGGGAGGAAGCATTGTAGACGAAAATGGAAACAGCGTAGAACCCACAGCTCAGGGTGGCGCCGGCGGTGGCGGCAACCCCGGCAGAAGACCGGTTTAATAATACAGCTTGGATATAGCTTTAAAGCAATAGGCCTAATAAAAAAGAAACTTGTATGTTTACAAGTTTCTTTTTTTATTAGTATATAACTTTATCTTTTAGCATTATTTGCATGAATGCTTTGGAAAATGGGTAAAATTTGATATTAGAAATTCTAAATGGCAGTTGTAGAGCACAAAACGCAATTTTTAGGCGACCACTTCAGCACAGGCCAGAGCATGTGAAAAGTTATTTAAGAGCAAGAGGTGCGCGCTATACTGGTTGGGTGAATTCCGGCATATTACATCGACAAACCGTTGATTTCTCAAAAAATATGTTATGCGAAGCACAAGGTTTTACTTCTTTGCAGTGCTGGGTGGACTAGGCGGCAAAGCTGCGGAGGAATCATAAATAGAGGTATACACTTTCAATGCCAGCTCAATTCTAAATCGGTCAGAATGGTTTGCAAAGTCCACATCCAACAACTGCGATAACTTTTGATACCGATACTTCATTGTGTTGTAGTGGATGTACAATTGACGAGCTGCTTCTTTTAAATTCCAATTACACTCCATTAGACAAATTAACGTGGGGATATAATAATCTTCTCCACTTTTCTTCTTGCACAAAACGCCACTGAGGCAAGAAAAACAAAACTCCTTTGCCTCAGAATTGGATGCAATGAGAGAGAGCAAGGTGTATAAACTTACCTGCCCCACAAAATGAACCTGGTTATTTTTATTTAGATTTTTACAAATCGTCAAATATTCTTTTGCCTCATGGTAACTTTCGTGCATATCCTGCACATTGTGACGCCAACTTCCAACAGAGATGGTAACCGTGGAGTTTGTTTTCATCTGCACCTGTTCTACTATTTTACAAAGTAAGGTTTTTAATAGGTCTGTTTTGTCACTGAGTTCGGCTTGGATGGGAACAATGCTGATGATATGGTCACTTTTTTTACTGTGTAAGATGTTGCCAGGATAGTAATGTAGGTTTGATTTTACAATGGATAAAATTTTCTCCATTTGAACATCCGGCTCTACCGGCTCTGTGTTTTGAGAAGATGTGACATAATGCATTTTCAACGAGTCAGCATCAATCACAATTACAAATCCGCCTCTTTCGAAGTTTATGTCAAAGGATTTTGCACGATGTAAGCCCTCTTCACGTGAAAGGATGTTGTTGGAAATCAAATCGTAAATAAATTCATCGCAATATTTTTCTTCCACTTTTTCTTTTGCAGAAAGGCGTTGCTGAGCCAAAATCAACACGGTTGCGGCATGGGCAACCGCCACCATAATTTGCCAATCTTTTGGTTTTTTATACAATACTAAATTTGAAAATGTAACCTTGCCGAATTTAAGAGGATAAAGGAAAAACTTATCATGTATTTTCTTGTAAAGTTCGGGGGAGGAAAGATGGCGTTTCAAGTCATCTTCCAGCCGTTGACAATCGCCAACGGCCAATAAAGACCCGGATATTTCGTCAAATAAAACCACGGGCTCGTTAATAATCTCTTGCAACACAAGCAAGATTTCTTCGGGGCCTTTTCCCGCAATCACAAGGTCGGTAAATTGGTTATGTGTTTTTTCAGAAAAAGAAAGCACTTTATTTTGTTCGTTGATGATATTTGCCAAAATGGGATTAATGATGTCCACAAAAGGAAAGGATTGTGGGATGTCTAGCAAGGGAAACTGCAATTCATTGGCAAGCTGAATGGTTTCGTCATCAAAGTGATGCAAATAGCGCTGTACTTTCACAGCCAAAGCGCAAACACCGGACTTGTACAGTTTGCGTATCAGCTCTGAAATGGGGATATCCAACTCCAGCATTACATAACCGGAAGTGATAAGCAGCTCGCCACCTCGCATCCAACGATGAATATCAGGGGCATCCATCACACTTACCAACTTAATTTCTCGCTCTAAGCCGCCTGCTCCTGCAATGAGGCGGAAATCAGAAAACTCTTTCATCTCTAGCATGGTTTTAATGCTTAGCACAATCACACCTCTTTCTTCCAATGTGCATGGTAGGAGATAAGCAATACAATAAGCCTTACTATAGTATAAAGTGTAAACGTAGGTCAAGCGAAAAAACGCTGGCTTTTAAATAAAATTTCACATAAATGATGGAGCAACAAAAAGTATTGTGCAAAATGCTAAAAATACTAAATTTTCAAAAGGGGGTGAGAGTATACCAAATGGGCGCCGCGACAGCCCTTGTAGCACCATCAAAATGATGTAATGTGCCAATATTGGCGACAAAAATACTGCCGTTTTCATCAATAAGTATAAAGGAATAATCTTTAAATTGTATATTTATGCCAATGAAAGTGTAGAAAAACTGTCTCTGTGGGACATAGAAATATATATATCGTTTTGTTAAAATAATCACGTGGAACGAATTGGATGTTTTTTTTAAAAAATAAGGCTAATTTTTAGGCAAAACAAACAAAAACAACCCTCGATTATTGTGGGAATTCACTTTAGGAAGATGGAGGAAACAAAATGAGCAATGCAATAAACAAGGAAAAGATGCTGGACATTTATTCTCGAATGATACGCATCCGCAAGTTTGAAGAGAAAGCGGGCGCCATTTTTGCACAAGGCCAACTGTCTGGTTTTTTGCACCTGTATGTAGGTGAGGAAGCTGTAGGTGCTGGTGTATGTGCAGCTTTGCGTGAGGATGACTATATTGTAAGCACACACCGCGGTCATGGGCACCTAATTGCAAAAGGTGGAGACATTAATAAAATCATGGCAGAGTTGTTTGGCCGTGTGGGTGGATATTGCAAAGGCAAAGGCGGCTCTATGCATGTGGCCGATTTTTCAAAAGGGATGTTAGGTGCTTGCGGTATCGTGGGCGGGGGCATTCCCATTGCAACCGGCTCGGCCTTATCAAGCAAACTTCAAAAAAGTGATCGCGTATCGGTTAGTTTTTTTGGAGACGGCGCCTCGAACGAAGGCAGTTTCCATGAATCCATCAACTTTGCTTCTGTTTTGAATTTGCCGGTTATCTTTCTAGTGGAAAACAATGGATATGGCGAATTTACCCCACAGCAAGGTGCTATGCGGATTAAAGACATCGCCGATAGAGCTGCAAGCTACGGAATCCCGGGTGTGATTGTAGACGGGCTGGATGCAGTGGCTGTGTACGAAACAACAAAAGAATGGGTAGAAAAATTACGAAATGGTGGCGGTCCTGTTCTTATTGAGGCAAAAACACACCGAAAAAGTGGTCACTCGGAAGGGGAGGTTGCCTTCTTAGACAACCAGCCATATCGGATACCGGAAGAGGAAAAAATTGCAAAAGAGACAGACTGCATCGATATTATGCGCGAGCACATTTTGCAAGCTGGTGCTGCCACAGAAGAGGAATTGGATGCAATAGATGAGGCCGCTGTAAAAGAAGTGGAATTGTCGGTAGAATTGGCAAAAGAAAGCCCATTGCCCACAGAGGCCGATTTGTTTACCGATACTTGGGCATAAGACGATAATTAACGGAGGTGAAATGTGATGAAAAAATATTATATAAAAGCGATTCAAGAGGCGTTGTTTGAAGAGATGGAGCGTGATGAATCGGTATTTTTAATGGGAGAAGACGTGCGCATTGGTTGTTTTGCGGCAACACGAGGACTTTGCGAGCGCTTTGGTAAAGAGCGTGTGATTGACACACCCATCTCGGAATTAGCTGTTGCAGGTGCTGCAGTGGGTGCCGCGGTAACAGGAAGCCGCCCAATTGTAGACCTGATGTTTGGACAGTTTTTGCTGCTGGCGTATGACCAAGTGCTAAACCAGGCTGGTGCAATGCGCTATATGTTTGGCGGGCAAACAAATGTACCTCTTGTGTATCTGGTGCAAAACGGGACAGGACCATGTGTTGGACCGCATCACAGCAATTCTGTGCACCCATTGTTTATGAACATTCCCCTTGTAAAAGTGGTGATGCCAAGTAACCCCGCTGAAGCCAAAGGGCTTTTAAAAGCCGCTATCCGAGATGATAACCCTGTGGTATTCCTCAATCATACATCCATTGGGGGCATGAAAGCAGAAGTGCCCGACGGCGAGTATGTGATTGAGCTTGGAAAAGGCGACATCAAGCGTGAAGGTAAAGATATCACAATTTGCGCTGTTGGAATCATGGTGAACATCTGCCTAAAGGCAGCGGCCGTTTTAGAAAAAGAAGGCATTGATGTGGAAGTGGTAGATTTACGCACACTAAAACCATGGGACAAAGAGCTTGTCATTTCCAGCACGAAAAAAACAGGGCGCTTTTTGGCCGTGGATGAGAGCTATCACACATGCGGTGCAGGCGCTGAATGGGTGGCTACTGTGTCGGAGGCTGCTTTTGGAGAGTTGAAAGTGCCTGCAGCACGTTTAAGTGGTAAAGAAATCCCCATTCCATTTAGCCCCCCATTGCAACAAATGTCTGTTCCCACAAAAGAGGATATTATTGAAAAAGTGCGTGAAATGATGAAATAGAAAGGGTGTAACCACATGGCAAAAGTACCAGTTTATATGCCTAAATTTGGCATGACAATGATGGAAGCAGAAATCATGGACGTATATGTGGAGAAAGGGCAAGCTGTTTCAAAAGGCGATGCACTGTTCTCTATAGAAACAGAAAAAACAAATGTAGATATTGAAGCGCCTGAAGACGGCTTTGTATGCGATTTGCTTGTGGAGGAAGGCGATGTGGCTGAAGTGGGCAATGTGCTTGCACATATTGCCCAAACAGAGGCCGAAATTGACGATGCCACAGAGCAAGAGCCTCAAGCGCCTGCTGTTGCAAAGGAACCACCGGCACCGCAGGTGGATGCTTGCAAAAGCCAGCCAATGAGCAAGATGAGAAAAATAATTGCAGACAAAATGAAAAGCAGCCTTCAGAACACAGCACAGCTTACGCATTTTCGCGAGGTATGCATGGAAGAGCTGGTCCGCTATAAAGGTGACAAAGAGGGCGTTTCTTACAATGATATTTTTGTAAAAGCATTTGCTTTAGCGGCCGCGCGTTACGAGAAAGCTTGCAATCAACTGGTAAATGGTCAAATGGAGGTTTGCAAGCCGGATGATGTGGGTCTTGCAGTGGCATTGGATGACGGGTTGATTGTGCCAGCCATCCGTGGTGCAGCAAAAGGCAGCCTGCAAGACATTGCCAAAGAGCGTAAGCGCGTGGTAGCTGCAGCGCGTGCAGGCACACTTTCTGCAGAGGATACAGCCGGTTGTGTGGGCACGGTAAGCAATTTGGGATTACAAGAAATTGATGGTTTTACTCCTATTTTGAACACACCGGAATCTGTGATTTTGGGCGTTGGCCGTATGATTGAAAAACCATGGGTAAAAGACGGGGAAATCAAGATTCTTCCCATCACAACATTTAGCTTAACATTCGACCATCAAGTTCTAGATGGGTTGGATGCAGCAGAATTTTTGTCAACATTTTGCAATATCATTCAAAACCCATGCGAAATGGACGGATAACTTATGCCTATCTTAAATGTGAGCAAGGAGGTCTCAGGTTTCCATGGGTGAAAAGTTGCTTGAAATGAAGCATATTACAAAATCTTTTGCAAGGCTTGTGGCAAATGATGATGTAAGCTTTAGCGTAGATAGAGGGGAAATTCGTGCTGTGCTAGGCGAAAATGGCGCAGGGAAATCCACCTTGATGAATGTGCTGTATGGTCTTTATAAAAAAGACTCTGGTACCATTCTTTGGAAGGGCAAAGAACTGAATGCGAAATCTCCTGCAGAGGCAATTGAAGCAGGCGTTGGGATGATTCATCAGCATTTTCAGCTGGTTGATAAATTCACTGTGCTGGAAAACATTATTTTGGGCCTAAAAGAAGGAAAATTTATCGAGTTACCGATGGCTCAAGTGGAAAAGCGTGTGATGGAACTTTCACAAACATATGGGTTAAGCATTAAGCCACACACGCTTGTAGAGGATTTGACTGTAGGCGAGCAGCAACGTGTGGAAATCATTAAGGCTTTGTATCGTGAGTCGGAGCTGTTGATTATGGATGAGCCCACAGCTGTTTTAACACCGCAAGAGGTGGGGCCGCTTTTCCAAGTTTTGCGCAAATTGCGCGAAGAGGGTAAATCCATTATCTTTATCAGTCATAAATTGCCGGAAGTGTTGGAGCTGTGTGATAGCATCTCTATCATGCGTGACGGAAAAATGGTGAAAACACTTAAAAACGAAGAGGGCTTAACCGGCAGAATGCTGGCAGCGCATATGGTAGGGCGCGAAGTGACACTGAAAATTGATAAGTCACCTTGCAAACCGGGAGAGGTTGTGTTAGGCCTACATGGTGTATCGGACGAAAGTGATGCACACACAAGTGGTGTTCACGACATGACTTTGGAAGTGCGTCGGGGCGAAATTGTTGGCCTAGCCGGTGTGGATGGCAATGGGCAAACCGACCTGTCCGAGCTGATTATGGGATTGCGCAAAGTTAGCTCTGGTAGCATGAGCTTTTTAGGGCAAGACATTACACAGCATACCACCAATGCAATGCGCCAACTGCCCATAGGCTATATCCCGGCAGACCGCAACCACGCCGCTTTAGTGCTAGATTTTTCTTTGCAGATGAATGTGGCACTGAACCATCCCGATAAACCGCCATTTGGAAAACCGTGGCTAATGAATTTTGCGGCAATTTCTAAAATTACAAATGAAAAACTGAAACAGTTTAATGTTTCAGCTCCAGGTGGCGACGAGCTTGCAAGAAACTTATCCGGTGGCAACCAGCAAAAGGTGGTTTTGGCAAGGGAAGTGGGCGAAAAAGTAGATTTGATCATTGCTGTTTACCCCACAAGAGGCCTTGATATTGATGCGACGAACTTTGTGTTTCAAACCCTTTTGGCGGCTAGAGATGAGGGCGTAGCGATCTTGTATATCTCTACGGAACTTGAAGAGCTGCTTACACTAAGCGATAGGCTTGGAGTTTTGTATGAAGGGAAACTTGCGGGCATTATGCCGATTGAAGAGGCCAATGTGGAAAAAATTGGGCTGTTGATGGCGGGGGAGCAAATTTCATGAATAAACCTCTTGTAAAGAAAAAAAATAAGCGAATTCTGTTGATTTTGCTAGACTTCAGCCCTGTTCTAGGCGCTATATTCGGCCTTCTTTTAGGGGCGTTATTTGTAACACTTTGGGGTGTAGATCCCATCACATTTTTTATAGAGTTATTTAAAGGTGCCTTTGGATCGGCACAGGCAATGGGAAACACATTAAATCGTGCCACACCTCTTTTGCTTATTGGCGCGGGCACGGCCATTGCTTTTCAGGCCGGTGCCAACAACATAGGGCAAGAAGGACAACTGTTCATCGGCGGCTTTGCCGCAGCGTTTGTGGCTCTTATTTTCTCTGAAATGCCAGTGGCACTGGGGATTCCGGCGGTATTGGTGGTGGCATTTTTGTTTGGAATGCTATATGCCGGCATCGCGGTTCTGTTTCGTCTCTTTAAAGGGGTAAACGAGCTTTTGATCACGCTTTTATTCAACTATATCGGTGTGCTGTTTGTCTCTTATATTGTCAGCGGGCCTATGGGTGCCTCTGGAACAGTGAGTTTTCCACAAACAGACCCATTTGGTGCACAGTTCCTATTGGTTAATTACCCGGATTTTGGTTTTATGCACGCAGGAATTTTTATTGCAGTCGTCATTACTATTTTGGCAGGCTACTATCTCTGGTTCACGCCGTCAGGCTTGCGTCTTCGCACAGCAGGGCTTTCCCCACTGGCTAGCCGTAGCTCAGGCAACAACCCAACCAAAATTTTTGTTATGGCCATGATGGTATCTGGTGGCATGTGTGCTTTGGCGGGTGCTATCGAGGTGATTGGAACAACCGACAGCCTACGTCAAGGTTTTGGCACAAACTTAGGTTTTGATGGTTTGGCTGTGGCGTTGCTTGGAAACACGAACCCATTTGGTGTTTTACCGGCAGGATTGTTCTTTGGGGCACTTCGAAACGGAATGCAAGCAATGCAGCGTTCTACGGGAATACCCAGCGTGGTGTTGGACTTAATTAAAGGTTCCATTATGATTTTCATCATGGTGGGTGCTGCTTTAAAAATTCATGTCAATGCCTCCGTGCAAAAAGCTTCAAAACTGCAGGAAGCCTCTTCACACCATACTACAGTTTCAGATGATGAGGCACAGAGCAAAAACAGCGGAGGTGAAGAGCCATGTCAATAGAAGTTGTGGTAGAGTACCTTAGCTCTACAATTCGGGTGGCTGTGCCAATTGTGTTAATTGCGCTTGGTGTTTGTTTTTCAGAACGTTCCGGCGTGTATGCCATGGGTTCAGAAGGCTATATGCTCATCTCCTGTTTTGTAAGCGTTGTAATGACCATTCAAACCGGCAATCAATTCTTTGGCGTTTTATTCGGTGTACTTTCTGCAATGTGTGCCACCGCGTTGTACTCTTACTTTACCGTGGTGCTGGGTGCACACCAAGTAATCTGCGGGTTGGGTTCAAACTTTGTTATTTTAGGATTGACGAGCGCGTTGCAAAGGTTATTTTGGGGCATTGAGGGTGTGCCGCGTATCGAGCCTCTTCTGCCCATTGCTATACCGGGCCTATCCAGCATTCCCTTTGTAGGCGATATGTTCTTTAACCAGCCCATCATCACATATATTTGCTACCTGCTCATTCCTGTAGCATGGTGGGTGATGTTTAAAAGTACCTGGGGATTGCAAATACGCGCTGTGGGTGAAAACCCAAATTGTGCCGATACACTGGGCATCAATGTGGTGAAAACAAGAGTTTTGGCAGTGATAACAGGCGGCGCATTTTGTGGGCTTGCAGGCAGTGCCCTGGCATTGCAACAAGTGCAAAGTTTTACAGAAAATATGTCAAATGGACGTGGTTGGCTTGGGCTCATCGCCGCAACATTTGGCGGATGGAACCCCATTGGTGCCGCCGGTGCAGGCCTTGTGTTTGGCGCGGCAGAAGTGTTGCAGCTTCGTTTACAGCTGCTGGGCTCCTTCAATATTTCGTCTTACATCATCTTAATGGTTCCGTATCTTGTGGCACTTTTGTTCATTCTCTTTATTGGAAAAGGTCGTCGTCATCCCTCTGCAATGGGTAAATATTACAAAAAACAGTAAGGTGCTTTTGTGTTAATAGGTGCATGTGGTGTGCCTAAAAAATTCAGTAAAACAAATGTTGTAGAGATATTCTGTGCAGATTCATGCGGTTTTATATCACAGAATAAGGACAGGCCGGCACCGCTTAAGCGGTGGAAATTATTGGTAATGTGCGATCAATGAAAGCCAAGCAATGTAAGTAAGACAATATGTGTTTGTATCGCAGCGATTGGTTGTGAAGTAAAACTCATGTAACTGAGCTTAAATTGGGAAGCAGCAAGAGAAAGCACATAACATAAACAAAAAAATTGGAGGAAAGACAATGAAAAGACGTATAGCACTTGCACTATCGGCAACCCTTTTGTTCGCTTTAGTGGCAGGCTGTAGCCAAGCCACAGAAGAGGCATCAAGTGCCCCTGCTTCAGAAGCCCCGGCCGAATCCATGGCAGCAGAAAGCGGTAGCAGTGAAGCGATGAGCGAAGGTGGAGAGGCAAGCACTGAAGGCATGAAAGTGGCTTTGCTTTTGCCCGGTAGCGCTAACGACCAAAGCTGGAATCAATATGGTTATGAAGCACTCATGGCTGTAGAAGAACAATTGGGCGCCGAAGTAGCCTACTCTGAAAATGTGCAAACCATTGATTTACAACAAGCTCTTCGTGATTATGCTTCCCAAGATTATGATGTTATCTTTGGACATACAGGCTCTTTTGAAGATGACATGATTAGCGTTGGCGAAGAGTTCCCTGACACGAACTTTGTTGTAATTGCCGGTGGCACAGGCGGCGGCGACAACGTATTTGCAGTGGATACCGCACCATGGCAATATGGCTATGCATACGGTTGGATGGCTGGTTCCGTTACCGAAAGTGGTAAAGTGGGCTACATCACAGCCAATGAAGGCACATCCACCCAAAACAACTTAGTTGGCGGCTGGAAAGATGGCGTGAAACAAGCAAATCCAGATGCAGAGGCCACCGTTGTATACCTTGAAGATGGCGATGATGTGGCAGCAGCACGTGAAGCAGCACTTGCACTAGCAGCCAGCGGTTGTGATGTGATCATGCATGAGCTGAACCGTGGCGCACAAGGCGTTATGGACGTGGCACAAGAAGAAGGCATTTACACCATCGGCCGTTCGCTTGAAGATATGGAATACAACCCTGACTATCAGCTTGCCTTTGCTGAGTTTGACTGGTCGCCCAAATATGTGAACATCGTAGAGCGCATTGCAGCAGGCGAAATGGAGCCCGGCGCTAGCTTCTTTGGCTTCCACACCGAGCCAGATGCTCCTGGTTTTGTGTTTACCTATGATGATGCTAACGAGTGGAACCCCAATGTGGTAACACCAGAAATTTTAGAAGCATTCAATACTGAAGTAGTGGAAATGTTCCAAGCAGATCCCATCAGAACATATACAACAGAGGATGCTGCAGGCGGTACTTTCTAAACAAAGCAATGTAAACGATATGACAAAATGGGCGTATTTGCGAGGTGTTATCTCCTCGCAAATACACCCACCATTATCATCAATTGCTAAAACATACACTTGCTATAAGCACAACAAATGAAATGTAATGGCTAAATGCGGAGGAATAGATATGAATTTGAAAGATAAAACAATTATTGTAACAGGTGCTGGTTCGGGCTTAGGCAAGGCAGTGTGTTTGCGCGCAGCACAGGAAGGGGCAAACCTTGTGTTGGCAGATATCAACCAAGATGCTTTGGAAACAGCAGAAAAAGAAATTCAACTGCTAGGGGCAAAAACGTGTGCCTGCGTTGTGGATGTGTGTAGCAAAGATAGCATTGATGCCATGATGAAAAAAGCAGTGGAAACATTTGGCAGCGTGCAGGGGCTTGTTAATTCTGCAGGTATCTTTTCCAGTGTTCCCTTTTTAGAGTTAAGCGAAAAACAATGGGATTCAATGATAGACATCAACGTTAAAGGTTCTTTTTTCTGCTCACAGGCGTTCATCAGCAGTGCTGTAGAAAAAAAGGTAAAAGGCTCTATTGTATTTTTAAGCTCGATCAGTGGCTATATTGGGTTTGCGGGCTCGGCGCATTACTGTGCATCAAAAGGTGCAGTGAGGCAGCTTTCTAAGGCGCTTGCGTTGGAGTTTGGGCCGTGTGGCATTCGATCGAATATTGTGGCACCGGGCACGATAGAAACACCGATGAATGCATGGTTTATGCAAGACGATGAAATGAGTAAAAAATCAGTGGCGTCCATCCCGCTGGGCCGGTATGGAAAGTCTGAAGAAATAGCCAGCGCTATCGTCTATCTGTTATCAGACGAAGCCAGTTTCTGCACAGGTACAGAACTGCTGGTGGATGGCGGGCAAATTTCTCACTGTTAAAAAGTGGTTATAATTGGCAGGTGGGTATAGTAAAGTCCCTACTGCCTTAATGTATAAATTAGATAGATATTGCAGACAAATAGAAGGGAGAACAAGCATGAGAGAATTTGAAAATAAAGTAGTTGTGATTACAGGCGGTGGTAGTGGCCTTGGTAAATTATCTTGCGAGATGTTCGCCGCTGAAGGTGCTGTGGTTTATGTGGTGGATATCAATGAAGCTGCAGCTGCAGCTTCGGCTTCTGACATCGTAAAAAATGGCGGTACGGCCATTGCCTATGCTGCCGATATTACAAGCGAGAAAGCAATGAAAAAGTTGTTTGAAGATATGGTAGAGAAACAAGGCAAAATTGATGTTTTGTTCAACAATGCCGGCATTAGCCCAGAGGGAACAGTAACCACCACAAGTTATGAAGATTTCCGCAAGGTGCTTGCCATTGATCTGGAAAGCATTTTTCTTGGATGCAAATACGCCATCCCGCACATGGAAAAACAAGGCGGCGGGGTGATTATAAACACAGTGGGTACTTTTGGCATTAAACCCATTCCCAACAAAATGGGGTATGCTTGTGCCAAAGCAGGTGCCATGAGCCTAACGCGTTCTGTGGCCATTGACTTTGCCAAGAGCAATATTCGTTGCAACGCCATTTGTCCCGGGTTTGTAGATACACCACTGAACAAGGGTTTTGAAGGTGAAGCACGCGAAGAGTTTTTAAAACGCTATCAGCCCATGGAGTTGAAAATCCAATCAGAAGATGTGGCAAAAACTGCTTTATTCATCGCCAGTGACGCAGCCCGTGCCATCACTGGGCAAGCCCTTGTGGTAGACGGCGGTACGGAAGCCTGTATGTATTACTAGGTGTAGGCAAGTATGAAAACAAATACGAGGCACGAAACCAAAACAAAGATAGCAAGGGTGCTAGAACGGTTGGACGCGCTGTATGACTGTGGAGAGCAGGAGAACAAAACACATTCGCGCATTGCATACTCGCCATACGACAAAAAAGGGCGTGATTTGTTTCAGCAGTATTTTCGCAGCATTGGGATAGAGCCTTATGTGGACGAAGCCGGAAACATCCATGCGGTGCTTGAAGGAAGCGAACTAGGGCTGCCCTCTATCCTGATAGGCTCTCATTTAGACACCGTGCCTGATGGTGGAAAACTGGATGGAGCCCTAGGCTGCATGGTTGGCCTTGAAATATGTGAAGTTCTGCATGAAAACAACATTCAACTGCGCCACCCACTCGAAGTGATTGTGTTCACCGATGAAGAGGGGTCTCGATTTGGCACCGGCATGTTTGGCAGCAAAGCATTTTGCGGCAACCCAATGGATGATTTTTCACAGCGTCGTTTAGATGCCGACGGGAATGAGAGAAAAGCTGTGCTAAAAACTTTTGGTATCGACTGCGAAAACCTCAGTCATGTTAAAAGAGACCCCGAGAGCATTTGTTGTTATTTAGAGCTTCATGTAGAGCAGGGAAGATTTTTAGAAAAGGCACAAATGCAGCTTGGTGTGGTAAGCGGAATTGCCGGCTTAAAACGATATTTTGTATCGATTGATGGAGAGGCAAACCATGCAGGAAGCACCCTGATGAAAGATCGAAAGGATGCGCTTGTGGCAGCTTCCGCTTTTATTTCGCAGGTTCCCGAGGTTGTGAAACGTTGCGGTACAGAATTTTCGGTTGCCACGGTGGGTAGTATTCAGGTAAGCCCAGGCAGTGTAAATGTGGTGCCGGGGTGGTGTGAATTTAGCCTTGAAATGCGTGACCAAACAGTGGAAGGCCTCGAGACAATCCAGCGTGAATTGCAAGCACAGTTAAGTGAAATAGAAAGGGTGTATAATGTGGATGTTCACATGACACCTGTGTCGGAAAGTACACCTGCTGCAATGGATGAAACTTTACAAGACATTTTTGAAGACATTTGTAAAGAAGGGGAATACAGCTACAAGCGCATGAGTAGTGGTGCTTTTCACGATGCGTTACCGCTAAGCAATTATTGCAAAACAGGCATGTTGTTTGTGCCAAGTGTTGGGGGCATTAGCCACTCCCCGGGGGAATATACCCATCCAGATGACATCCATGTGGGATGTGAATTGTTTTATGAAGCAGTACTTAGAATAGACAATGAATTTTAGGAGGATTTTGAATGAAAGCCTTTGATTTTACAATGCCAACACACTTTTACATTGGGTGTGGCCAGGTAAATACGTTAAAAGATGTGGCGCCACAATATGGAAAAAAAGCCATGATTTGTGCTGCAAAAGACACCATGAGACAATTTGGTTTTTTGCAGCGCGTGCAAGGCTTGTTAGAAGAAGCCGGTCTCTCAGTGGCTATTATTGAAGACGTAGAGCCAAACCCCAAAGATGTTGATATCGACCGGCAGGTGGCTATCTTTAAAGAGCAAGGATGCGACATGACCGTAGGCCTTGGTGGTGGCAGTGCGCTAGACACCGCAAAAGCCATTGCTTTCATGGCCGCCCAGGAAGAGGGCTCTGTGCGCGACTACCTAGCTGGCGGAAGCCGATCTGATTTACAAGACATGAAAAAACCATATCCGGTTTTTTGCATCACAACGACAGCCGGCACTGGATCTGAGGCAACAAAATGGTTTGTGGTAACTGATACACGCAATCATGACAAGCCAGGTGTTGGGCATGATTTACTGATGCCCTCAGTCTCTATCGTAGATCCCGAACTCATGATGTCGATGCCTGCAAGCGTAACACGTGGTTGCGGCATTGATGTATTGTTTCATGCGATGGAAGCCTATGTTGCAACCTGTGCAAATGCTTTTACCGATATGTGTGCCTTAGAGGCCATTCGCTTGGTGGTGCAATATCTGGAAAGAGCGATTGAAAATGGTGAAAATGACCTGCCCGCACGTGAAGGAATGGCCTTTGCAAACACACTTGGTGGCATTGTTATCGGCGAGGGAAACTCGGGCACTGTGGCCATTCATGCATTTGGACACAGCGTTGGCGGACAAACCAATGCACCGCACGGTTTAAGCATGTGCCCCTTTGCTGTGCCGTATCTTGAAAAAACCTGGCAGGCAGATATTGCACGTCATGCCAATTTAACAAGAGCTTTTGGCTATGCACAGCCAGGTATGGACGACCAAACCTTGGCATGCATGTGCCCAAAAGCCATGGGTGATTTGCTCAAACGTTTTGGGTGCGATATTACCCTAAAAGATTTGGGCGTAACAGAAGACATGATAGAGCCCATGACAGACTCGGTGTTTAACACAATGGCAGGCGTGCTGAACAACAGCCTTGTTAAGTTTGAGCGAGAAGATGTTGTGGAGATGTTTACAAAAGCAATGTAGATCCATTGAAAAGGTATGACTGCGCTAACCAGGGGGATTTATGAAAGAGATGCTAATTTGTGCTTCTTTGTTGGCTACACATACAGGCGAATTGCTTTCAAACGGGGCTGTGTATATAAAAGATGGTGTGATACAGCAGGTGGGCCCGGCAAAGCAGCTTTGTAAAAGCTATCCCAATGTGCAAACAATGCAAGGGAACTGGTTATTGATGCCCGCGTTTACCAACGCCCATGACCACGGCCGAGGGGTGTCACCGGTGGCGTTTGGCGTATACGATGACGCACTTGAACTATGGGTGACAGAGCTAGGTAAGGCATATGCCGATGCGTATGCATGTGCTTATTACGAGGGGCTGCTTTTGATTCGTTCTGGTGTTACTACTGTTTTGCACAGCCACAATCCTGTAAATTGGCAGGACCCTAAAGAAGAATTGGCCGAAACAGTGCGGGGATATTTGGATGCCGGTGTTCGTGTGGTGATTTGTCCGCCCTATGTTGACCAAAACAATTTGCTTTATCTAAGAAAAGATGAATTCTTACAAAATATTTCCCCTGACTTACAGGCATATTTTCACCGGAATGTACAGGATGAGCCACTTTCCCTTGAGGGATACCTTACCCTGATAGAACAATTGCAAATACGGTTTTCTAAGGAGATTGCGGCAGGGGATGTGGTTCTACAGTTGCATCCCGCTGGCTTACAATGGTGCAGCGACAACGCATTGAAAGAGCTTTTAAGCTATGCAAAGCAACACAACATGCAAATGCATATGCATATGTTAGAAACAAAGTACCAGCGCCAATACGGGTGGGATGCATTTGGGCAGGGGTCTGTAAAACACTTAGAGAAACAGCAACTATTGGACGAACGGTTTTCACTGGCACATATGATATGGCTTGAAGACGACGACGCCAACATTTTGTCACAATACCGCGTGAAAGTGGTGCATAATCCGTCTTCAAACTTGCGCTTACGTAGCGGAACAATGCCGCTGCAGGCTTTGCATAAAGCGGGTGTATGCTGTGCCTTAGGTATGGATGGATGTGCGTTGGATGATGACCAAGATTTTTTACGTGAAATAAGACTTGCCAATTTGAATTCTGCCCAAAATGGGATGGATGCCAAAATCCAAGCGGCGCACATACTGCAAATGGCCACAGAAAACGGTGCAGCTGTGGCCGGGGTTCAAACCGGATGCTTACAGCCCGGTAAAGAGGCGGATTTGGTTTTGATTGATTTAGACAAACTCTGTTTTCCGTTTACTTGTGATGATGTGGATAGTTTAGAGCTACTGCTTACACGCGGCAGCAAAAACCACATCCACAGTGTATTCAAACGTGGAGAATGTTTGCTACAAAATGGCCTGCCTGTAGAACGTGAAAAAAGTGTTGAAAATGCCGCTCTTTTGTTACAACAGGCGTTAAAACAGGTGCAAGCAACCTCTCAAAATAAGCCAAGTAAAGAAGAGAAGCTGTTTAAAAAAGAACTTAAAGAGCACTATAAACGGTGCCTTTAAAACTAAAAGTAAATTTATGTTACACAGTAGAGAGGAGCCGTGAAAAAGAAATGAAGATATCCGTTATATCTCCCATTTTAAAGCCGACAGGTATAGATCATCGGGTGGGCTTCCGAAAAAGAGATTGTTCGGCCATCCCGGCAGAGTTTGAATTTTTTTACAACGATGCAGGCCCTGAATTTCTTGTGAATGAGTATGATGATGTCTATTCGGCCCCTCATCTATTAAAAAATGTGGTACAGGCTGAAAAAGACGGTTTTGAGGCAGTGGTAATCAATTGCAGTGCTGATACTGCGTTGCACGCGTGTAGAGAGGCTGTATCGATCCCTGTTGTGGGTCCCTCAGAAGCCGCCATGCACTATGCTGCCCAATTTGTGAACCAGTTTATCGTACTCACATTTTCAAGCAAAACAAAGAATCGCTTTGAACGAATTGCACGTGAAGCTCATCTACAAGATAAGTTACATTCCGTAGAATCGGTGGAGATGGACTTTCATCAGCTGAGCAATGGAAGTGACCTGGTTGCACAAACCTTGTGTGACACAATAGAGACGTTATATAACAATACAGGGTGCGACGGCTTTTTGCTGGGCTGCACGGACTTTGAAGATGTGGCACCGGAGCTAAGGAATAAGCTGGCAGAAAAAAATGTGGATGTGCAGGTGTTTCGCCCGTTTGAAATTGCTGCATGGCAGGCGTATACCACAGTGCAAATGGGCCACATCCAGGGCAGAACGAGTTACCCCAAAGCAGAAAAATAAGATAACAACTGAGGAGGCGTGATAAATGCATTACGATACGTTGATTAAAAACGCAGAAATTTATACATCAGACAATCAATACAAGGGCAACATAGCCATTAAAGATGGGAAAATTGCTGCCATTTTGGCCATAGGTGAAGAGCCAGAGGCTGCACAAGTGATCGATGTGCAAGGAAAACCTGTTATACCCGGAGGCATTGATGTTCACGTGCATTTCCGCGATCCAGGCCTTACCTACAAAGAGGATTTTTCCACAGGGTCTATGGCGGCAGCAGCTGGCGGCATCACCACTGTATACGACATGCCCAATGTGCAGCCACCGCCGCTCAATGTAGAAAACTTTGAAATCAAGAAAAAGATTGCGCAAGAAAAATCTTATGTCAACTATGGTATCTATGCCTATCTTGTGAACAACCTAGACCAAATTGACGGTCTGATTGATGCTGGTATTTGTGGGTTTAAATGGGACTTGAGTACATTTGATTGGGAGCTTCCCGAAGGGTATTATCTGCCCGATAACAACGAAGCTGCTGCCATATTTAAAAAAATTGCAGAGCACGACTATGTGGTGAGTGTTCATGCGGAAGATATGGAACTTGTAAAGTATTACACTGAGGAATTAAAAGGTACTGTTGACGAAAAAGATTTTTATGCACATGTGCTTGCACGTCCGGATATTGTAGAAATATCTGCACTGTACAGAACTTTTGTGTTGTCCGAAGTGTCTGGTTGCCGCGTGCATATCACCCATCTTACCTCTAAAAGAGGGCTGGAACTGATCAAAGAGTATCAGCTGCGCGGTTGCCCGGTTACATCTGATGCAGGGCCGGCATGGTTCACATTCTGCGCCGAAGACTATGAAAAATTTGGTGGTGGAATCCGCGTGATTCCGGCCATTCGTTTTAAAGAAGATAGAGACGCATTGTGGGAAGGTGTTGCCTCGGGTGATATTGAGGTGGTTGCCACAGACCATGCCCCCCATTCAAATGATGAGAAATTTAACCGAAATTGGTGGGATACCTTGCCGGGAACCATTGGAGTGCAAACGAGTTTGCCCATCATGCTAGATCGTGTGAATAAAGGTCAAATCAGCCTAAACAGGGTGGTGTCAAGCATGGCGGAAAACCCGGCCAAAATTTTCAATATTTTCCCACGCAAAGGGCAAATTGCTATAGGTGCCGATGCCGACATTGTGGTGCTGGATATGGAGAAAAAATGGACAGTGACCCACGACGAAATGTATAGCAAAACAAAGTATACACCGTATGATGGTTTTGAGCTACAAGGCAAGCCCGTGATGACCCTGGTAATGGGCAATGTGGTAATGAAAGACGGTGAAATTGTGGGCAAACCCGGTGTGGGCTGCATGGTAAACCCGAAGAAGGAGTGGTAAATATGATCATTGACCATCATAACCATGTTTGGGAAGGCGAATCAACCGGCGGTTTTTTAGATGAAGGCATGTCGGTGGAGCGGATTTTGCGCGAAATGGATAGAGCCGGAGTGGATATGGCCGGAGTGTGCACCGTGGCACAAGCCATCGACAATGACTATGTGGTAAAAGCACAAAAAGAACACCCGGACAGGTTGTTTGGTTATTGCATGGTGAACCCGCGTGAAGGTGGGGCAAAAGAGACATTGCGCCATTATTTAGAGCTTGGGCTAAAAGGTTTAAAACTACATCCGCGGTTGCACGGATACCAACTGGGCGATCTTGGCCTTGTGGCACCGCTTCTTGAATTGTGTGAAGAATTCAATGTGCCAATGTTTTCGCACGGTGGCTCGGAAGAAAATGACCACCCCTTCTATTTTGAAGAATTGGCACGTCAATTCCCAAAAGTATCTATTTTGCTGGGGCACATGTGTGCACTAAACTACTGTGATGATGCCATCAAAGTGGCCGCACGTAATGATAACATCTATTTAGATACTTCCACAGCAGAGCTGTTTTCTGTAAAAGCAGCCTTAAAAACCGTTGGTGCAAGCAAAATTTTAATGAGCACCGATTGGCCCGGAAACGACTTCCGTATGGAATTGCAAAAAATAGAAATTGCAACAGAAACCATACCAGAGGCATACGAACTGATAGCCGGTGAAAACTACCGCAGGCTATTTCTTCAATAAATATAATAATATTTAAAACCGAAAGGGAGTACAAAACATGGAACAAAATTTGATTGTAATGCTGACAGACAATGATGAAACCGTAAAAAATGCAAAAGAATGCTTTTTAGCTTCGGCCGATTTGCCTATTACAGACTGGGGCTTTAAAGATGTGGGCCTGCCGTTTGAAGAGATGAAAGACCTTGTGCAAACCATGAAAGCTCATGGAAAAGTGACAAACTTGGAAGTGGTTTCTCTTTCTGAGGAAGAGGGCTTGCGTGGTGCTGATATCGCTGTTGAGACTGGTTTTGACGTTTTGATGGGCACCATCTACTTTGATTCTATTGCCAAACGCCTAGAGGGAACAGGTGTAAAATATTATCCTTTCTGTGGCAAAGTATATGGGCATCCTTCTATTTTAGATGGCACAATGGAAGAAATTATTGCCGACGCAAAAAGCCTAGAGGCAAAAGGTGTGGACGGATTGGATTTGTTGTCATACCGTTATACGGGCGATGCTATTAAGCTGCTTGCCGAAGTGGTGAAGGCAGTAAACATTCCTGTGGTTTCGGCTGGTAGTGTAGACCGATATTCCAGAATTGATGACATTGCTGCAACAGGTGCATGCGGCCTAACAATGGGCTCGGCATTGTTCCACGACAAGTTCTGCGAGGGCAGCTTTGAAGAAAACCTAAAATTGGTTGTAGATTATATGGCAAGCAAATAACACAAACTATTTTTGCATTGTGCCAGTACAAGGCTGGCACAATGCAAAACAAATAATTATAGGAAATGAGGATAAAAAATGGCAGTCGATATTTCTTTAGTAAATGCAAATATGAAATTGGTGGAGAACAACCACTTAAGTATTTCTCGTGCACGCATTACCCCAAGAGACACACATATGGTGCCCAAAGCTTTTATGCTGGACAGTATTTTACCAGAGTTTAAGGACACAAAGGTGCATTATTACACCATGCCTGCAATGGGCGCTCGCTTTTTAGAGTGTCAGTTGTACATCGAAAAAGACGGCGGCAGCCGCGAAACCATTGTGAACGAGTATGAAAATTTCTTATACATCATTGACGGTGCTGTAGAAATGACAATTTCGGGCAAAAAACACAATATGGAAACCGAGGGGTATTGCTGGCTTCCACCTTCTGTTGATTTTGACATCTGCAACAAAAAAGACGGTGTTGCAAGGGTTTTATGGGTTCGCAAACGTTACGAAGAAACAAAATTCTTTAAAATTCCGGATATGATTGTTTCCAGCGTGCTGGATGTGCCTGCTGTTCAAAACATTGCTGAAGTAGAGCAACAGTGCATTCCGTTTGAAAAAGAATTTGGTTTCGATATGGCTATGAACATGCTGACATTCAACCCTGGCGTTAGCTTCCCCTGCGTGGAATCACATGTGTTCGAGCATGGTGGTTACTTCCTGAATGGGCGTGGAAACTTTTGGATCAACGGCCAAAACTATGAATGCCACGAGGATGATTTCTGCTATATGGCACCGTTTACACCACACTATGTAGTGGCCTATGGACCAAAACCAATGCGCTATCTGCTTTACAAAAATGTAAACCGTGACTTTGAACTGTAAAATAAAAACCGAACCTCTACACGGATGAATTTTGCCGGTGGCAAAAAGAAAAGTGTAAATTCCATTGATCTTATGGTAAAAATATTGCATTTTACGGGCGAAATTCATCCGAGTTTTGAGCTTACTGTATGTCCTTACAATCACAAAGAAAGAAAAGAGGCGTGGCGTGGCAAGCAATTCGTATATGCTGGCAGTAGACCAAGGTACCTCTGGCACCATGGTGGCATTGCTGGACGAAAAAGCCAACATACTAGATGCAGCTGATATCCCTGTAGGCATTATTACAAAAGGCTATGATTATGTAGAGCAAGACCCTGATAACTTAGTGGACTCCATTTGTAAAGGTGTGGCTGAAGTAATGGCACGCCATGAGGAAAAAATTGAGAAGCTAGTGGGAATAGGCGTTGCAAATCAAGGGGAATCTTTCCTGCTGTGGAATGCGCAAACAGGCAAGGCTGTTACCCCGGTTATCAGCTGGCAAGATTGCCGAGCACAAGACTTTTGCGATCGCCTGCAGCAAGAGGGTAAGGATGCCTGGTTCCATCAAAAAACCGGGTTACATCTTTCAAATGAGTGGCCCGCACTTAAGGTGTGGCACCTTTTACAAAATGACCATACTTTAAAACAGCTGGCAGAACAAGGAAACCTTTGTTATGGGCAGTTGGACGCTTGGTTTTTATATTGTTTATCAGGTGGACGCCATTATGCCTCTGACCATAGCACGGCAAGTCGGTCTGGTTTTTACAACATCCATACGCAAAATTTTGATGATGGTCTTTGCGAGTTTTTTGGCGCAAGCAAGCTGCGCTTTCCCGCTTTGTGCAGCAACACAGCGCAGTTTGAGGGGCTGGATTTGAAGCTCAATCGAGATTTGCCATGGGTGGGCGGAGGCCTAGACCAAGCCATGGCGCTACTAGGGCAAGGATGCTTACAAAAAGGCAATGCAAAGGTTACGTATGGAACTTGCTGTGCCTGTTGGATGAATTCGGGCAAGCAGCCTGTTTTAAACGATGAAGCCACTACAAGTGTTGCCTGGAAAGTGGACGATGAGGCGGTATATGCGTTGGTTGCTGAGGGTGGCGTGGCCGGCAGTATGATCACATGGCTACAGCAAAAAATGAGCTTGGATGTGCCCTTGAAAGAGATGTCGGATGTAGCATTTCATGCAATAGAGCAAGAGGGACTGCAGTTTATCCCTGCGTTCAACGGGCTTTCTGCACCATATTGGAATACAGCGGTGCGTGGCACCTTGCTTGGTATCACCGCAGGCACAGAGCTACGCCATATATTGCGGGCGGGGCTAGATGCAGTGGCATACACCGTGGCTGATTTAATGTCTTCTTTGCCCCCTTGTGAAAAAATGGTGGCAGAGGGCGGCATGAGCCAAAACGAATACCTAATGATGCGACAAGCCTCTGTGTTGGATTGTGATTTGTATTTATCGGGCAACCGAGAGGGAACCATCTTCGGTGTTGGGCTGCTTATGGCAAAGTCACTTGGGTTCATCGATGGCTTAGAGCAAGGGATAAGCGGGCAATACAGTGGTAAAAAAATAGACAAAACGGAGACTGCAAAAGATAAATATTCCCGCTGGAAAAAAGCGGTGCAATGGTCGATTCAATTTTATGAGAATGAGCCTTAGGCGCAGTTTCCATGGTGCTTGTTCGCACAAAACACCATACACAACAAAGGCGAAACGGAGATAACTATGATTAAGAACGAAATGGCAAGCAAGCTACAAGAGCGTGCTATGAAAAGTATCCCGCTGGGTGTAAACTCCAATGGGCGTTTTTGGGGAAAAGGTTGTACGCCTTATTTTGCAAAAGGAAAAGGTTCTCACCTTTTTGACGTAGACGGCAATGAATTCATTGATTTTCGTCTTGGGTTTGGACCGGTTATTTTGGGATATGCGTATGATGAGGTTGACAATGCTGTGATAGAGGCCATCCATGGTGGCATTACACCAGGCATTACCTCAGAGCGCGAGGTGGAAGTGGCCGAAAAAATCATTGACATGTGCCCGGCTGTGGAAATGGTGCGCATTGTCAATACAGGTTCTGACGCAACAATGCATGCGTTGCGTGTGGCCAGAGCCTATACACGCCGTGAAAAAATTCTGAAATTTGAAGGCGGGTATCATGGTTCGTACGATTACATGCTTTACTCTACCTATGCGCCGGTTTCCGCTTATGGAAACCGTAGGGATCCCATTAAAATTCCTGCAAGTTCGGGCATACCGCGCGCACTGGACGATTTAATCATCACCTTGCCGTTTAATGACCCAGAGCTTTTAGAGCTTACACTCAAGCGTCATGGGCATGAAATTGCCGCTTTGATTACAGAGCCAATGCTGGGGAATTTTGGCCTTGCAGATCCGAAGGCAGGCTTTATGGACCTGATTCGCAAAAAATGTGATGAATATGGCATTGTGTGGATCTTAGATGAGGTGAAAACCGGGTTCCGTGTGGCGGCCGGTGGCGCACAAGAGCGCTATGGTTACCAGCCGGATTTAACAGCCTACGCCAAGAGCTTAGGAAACGGTTACCCTGTGGCTGCCTATGGTGGCAAGCGTGAAATTATGGAAAATGTGGGCAGGGGCGTGACACAAGGTGGCACATACGCCGGTAATGGTGTGGCCACAGCTGCAGCTAAAGCAACCTTGGACATTATGAAGCGCGAGCCGGTTCATACACACATTGACAAAATGGGTACACTTTTGATACAAGGCCTGCAAGGTGTGTTTGACAAAGCTGGTATTAACTGTGTGTTTAGCAGCATCCCCTCTATCTTCTCTATGAGTTTTGATTTAGAAATCAATGATGATGCAAGAAGTTGGGGCAAAGCAAACGGTGCGCTTTACAAAAAACTGGCAGAAGATGTGCTGGAGATGGGCATTTTGATTGACGAAGATCCGCGCGAGCCCTTCTGCGTGTGCTATTCGCACACAGAAAGTGATATCCAAAAAACTGTAGAGGCTTTTGCTAAAGCGGTGAAAAATTTATAGGCGATTACTAAATTGTGTTGTAGATAAATAAGCGTGTTTACAGCATGAATCAATAAACAATATGGGAGGATACAAAAAATGGATGCAATGCAAGCGATTATGACACGGAAAAATGTACGGGAATACACAGGACAAGCTGTGGATGACAAACTGATCGACGAAATTTTGTTGGCGGGCACACGCTCTCCCTCGGGCATGGCAAATGAGCCTTGGCGCTTTGCCATTATCCGCGATGCAAAAGTGAAAAGTGATATTGCACAGCTAAGCAAACACACAGCCATCTTAGAAAGCGCAGAGGTGCTTATCTGCCTGTTCATGGATACAAAAGTGGGCTACGATGCTGTAAAAGATGCCAATACCATGGGCGCTTGTGCCGAAAATATGCTGTTGGCCACACATGCTTTGGGCCTTGGAGCTGTTTGGATTGCAGAAATCCGTCGCAACAAAGACGAAGTGGCAAAATTGTGCGATGTGGACGGCGAGCAGTATGATTTAATGGTGGTCATGCCAATTGGATACAGCGCAGAAAGCAAAGAGCCAAATGAACGCAAACATTCGGTACAAGAGTGCATCATTTCAAAAAAATAGAGGATGGGTGACATGGATAAAAAACGAGTGGGTATTATTGGTGGCGGTATTTCTGGAACTGCACTTGGATACTACTTAAGCTTGTACAGCAATGCTGAAGTTGTAGTGTTTGAAAAAAATGCAGTGGGATGCGGATCTACCGCAAAATCAGCCGGTACAGTGTGCTTATTTGACGATTCTTTGGACAATCGCTATTGGGATGTGCGGCTGTATGGTTTTGAAACATATTTGAAAATGGAAGAAGAAGAAAAGGGGTCGGCTGGGTTTGATAAAACCGGCACCCTAGTGGTGGCAACAGACGAAAAGGTGGAGCAAGTGATCAACACCGGCATCGCACTTGCCAAAGCCGCGGGCTATACGGGCGAATATATCACAGACAAAGCACGTATTAAAGAAATTTTGCCAGACATTTCCACAGAGAATATTTTGGGAGCTGGCTATACACAGGATGATGGATTTTTTGACGGAACGATGATTTCAAATACATATGCACGTAAAATGCAAAAAAATGGTGTTACGCTGCTTACCAAAACAAAGGTGACGGAAATTACCAAAGATGGCGAAAAAGTGAACGGTGTGGTTACAGATGACGGAAAAAAATACACCTTTGATTATGTGGTGGATTGCACAGGTCCGTGGAGCCGTTACACAGGAGAAATGGTGGGTATGGATCTACCTTTGTGGCACACAAAAGCAGAGGCATTCTTCCTAAGCCCTCCGGGCAAAAAGTTGGGTTATACTTTCCCCGTTTTGAAATATCCGGCCTTTTATGCACTGCGTGCAGGAGACAACATCTTTATCTGCAAATCACATTTATCTATGGATTTAGACAATCCCATGCACGCCGGGCAGTGGAACCCAGACAAATTGCCCACCACCGGTGGCACAGATGACTATTTTATTGAATTTTTGTTTGACCAGCTGGAGAGCAGAGTACCTGGCATTGTGGACAGTGGCCTTGTATCTTCTTGGCTCTCTTACCGAGCAGAGCCACGTGATTTTCTGCCCATTTTGGGTGAAACCAACGTCCCTGGTTATCTGTTGGCCACAGGATATGGTGGCAATGGCATCATCGAGGCACCGGCAGCCAGCCGTGATTTAGCGAAGATGATTATGACCGGCGAAAGCACATTGCTGCTGGAAGAGTGGTCTTGCAAACGTCTATTAAACTGAGGAGAGGCTTCGAATGAATATTGCAGTATGCATCAAGCAGGTTCCGGTGTCCAATGAGGTGGAAGTAGATCCGGTAACACATAATCTTGTAAGAGAAAGCAACGAAGGCATGGTAAACCCGGCCGACTTAAATGCCTTGGAAGCAGCTTTACAACTAAAAAGTGAAATCGGTGCACACGTGGTGGTATTTAGTATGGGGCCTTTGGACGCCGAAAAATCCTTGTACCATGCGCTGGCTATGGGTGCAGATGAAGCGTGTTTGATCACCGGCAAAGAATTTGCCGGTGCAGACACAATAGCCACGGCATATGCGCTGCAAAAAGCCTTAGAACAGCACGGCGATTTCTCGCTTATCTTTACAGGGCAAGAATCGGCAGACGGTGCTACTGCACAAGTGGGTCCAATGTTGGCACAAATGATGGATAGACCACATGTCAGTGCTGTTTTACAGCTTAGTGTACCGCAAGAAGAGGCAGTGATTGTGGAAAAAAGAACCGGCACAAAAAAGCTGCGTTTACAAATGCAGCTGCCGGCTCTTGTCAGCATTGCTTACGGGTGTAACGATGCAAGGCTGCCCACTTTGCGTTCTCAGATGAAGGCAAAAAAGTTGCCGATTGTGCACTATTCCAAAGAGAGCCTTGCATTGTGTGAAAAGGAAATTGGGCTTTTAGGTTCCCCTACAGATGTGATGTGTTCTTCTCAAATTGAACGCGATAAAACAGCGAATATGTTGCACGGTGATACAGCAGAGTTAGCCAATCAAATTCTTTGCCTCATCGAGAAAGAGAAAGGGAATAGTTGACATGCCAAAGGGAATTTGTATTTATGCAGAGCACAATGAGGCTGGGCTAGAGCCGGCGGTATGGGAACTGTATACAGCGGCCAAACAGTTACAAAAAACAACAGGGGAACCCATCAGCTTTTTTTTGGCGGGTAAAGATTGCGATAAGGTTGTTCAGACGCTTTTAGCAAGTGATGCGCAAACAGTTTATGTGGCAAAAACAGAGCAGAACCTTTGTTGTTTAGACGACGCACACAGTGAAGTGCTTGCGGAAATGCTTAAACGCATTGACCCTTTGCAGGTGCTGGTGCTGGCAAGCGAAGAAGGACGTTCTGTTTTTCCTCGTGTAGCAGTGCGGCTAAACACCGGCCTTACCGCAG
>CAYJJK010000003.1:53361-56849 GCA_964370445.1 uncultured Oscillospiraceae bacterium
ATTTGGCCATAGAAAAGCGTGAGGATGGGCAGTATTACACCTTGCAAAACAAGCCTTCTTATGGAGACAATGTGATGGTGAGCATTGTGCATAAAAAGGGTGTGTATCCGGAGATGATGACGGTAAGAGCCGGTGTGTATGAAGCGAGTTGCCCACAGGAACAAGCGCAGGCCGAGCGCGTGGAGTTCAATGATATCACATACACGCCTTCGAAAATTCAGGTGCTGGATGTGTGCGAAGAAGAAGAGCAGGCGGATAGCATCTTGGGTGCAAACGTGGTAGTGGTGGCCGGACGCGGTGTGATGGATGAGGAGAGCTTTCCTCTTTTGGAGCAATTCGCTAAAAAAATTGGGGCTTGTGTGGGCTGCACACGTCCGGTGATGGATGCAGGGCTTGTTTCATTCGAAAGGCAAATCGGACAAACAGGTTGCACGATCCGCCCCAAAATTTGTATTTTGTTTGGTGTATCGGGTGCTATTCAACACACAGAAGGCATTAAAGATCCCAACATGTACATCGCTGTAAATATGGATGCCAACGCCCCCATATTTAGCTATGCGCATTACGGGGTGCAAGCAGATGCAAAGGATATTTTAACGGCTTTGAATGGCTAGTGCATAG
The DNA here is from genome assembly GCA_964370445.1 of uncultured Oscillospiraceae bacterium. GTDB lineage: Bacteria > Bacillota > Clostridia > Oscillospirales > Ruminococcaceae > JAAYCI01. The sequence goes on from CAYJJK010000003.1 coordinate 53,983, forward strand.
AAAAGCGTTGAAAAATTGTTTTTTTACAACATGTAAACAGCAGTTATACTTTGGTGTTTACACATTTACAAGATAAGGTTATACATCAAAACCCCCCCGCTTTTACACGAGGGGGGGTTGATGTTTTCTTTACATTAAACATGAAAATAGCCAGTAAGAGAGAGGGCTAAGTAAGGTTAATTCCCTCTTGCTGTGCAATAAAGCGGGCAACACCATCTTCATTATGAGAGGGGAGTATACCGGTTGCAAACGCTTTGATTTCGTCTAAAGCATTTTGGGGGGCATAGCATTCATCCGATGCCTTCATCACTTTCACATCATTGTAATTATCGCCAAAACTAATCAGTGTATCTGCCCCATAGGTTTGCTTTAGCTCTTTGGCGCGTGTGGCTTTATTGGCGGCACACGAAAAAATTTCAAGGCAATAGCCTCCGTTATAAATATTGATGTATCCTGAACTCCCAACGCCTTCCATCGTTTCAATTTCTGCCTGTAATTTTAGCATTTGTTCTTTTTCGCCCAGCGCGGCGATATAAACGATATCCTCATTTAAAATTTGTTCAAATGAGGTGATTTGCCCGGCAAAAAGGCAGCCTTTTTGTGCCCTTTCGTGGTAATATTGGTTTTCGACATCCAGCGCATCGTCTTCAAAATAAAGATGGAGACCTTCGTTTTTGTATGTATATACATAGCATTGGCATTGGTGTTTTGTTACGGCCGCTAAGATATCGCGGTAAACATGTGGGGCAATGGGTGTGTGTGATAGATATTTTTTATTTTTGAAATCATACAACATCACGCCGTTCATCAATATGGCCGGCATTTGCAGTTCAATTTTGGCCAAACGTGTATCACAGGTGTAGGGCATCCTAGCTGTAGCAATTGTAAATAGGCCCCCTTTTGCGATGTGTTGGTTTAGAATATCTGCGGTGGTTTGTGTGATTTCACCCTTCTCATTCAATAAAGTTCCATCTAAATCAGAAATGTATAGTTTTTTCATTCAGTCCTCCTCGTGGACGGTTAGCTATGCCCCAAACATAGAAAGGGGTAAAATAAGTGAAATATGGTGTACACTGCTAAATTTGGGATGATTGTTATAACCCGCAGGACATATCGTTTTTTTAAAACAGGTAAACGAAGCGGGGGCCGATATGGATGAGTTTATTATACCAAGAGAAGCGATTCTTGGCAACGATGCAGTAATCAGAGAAATTTGTGATGCAGCAAACGAATATGAGTGGAATTGATTTTGTGCTGTGCATATCCTAAAAAATAAAAGGTATGGAGGTTTATGATGGAAAAAAAAGTATTGGTGATGATACCCGGGCCAACACCGGTGGTAGGCTCAATCAAAGAGCAAATGGCACGAGATATACAAGCGTTTGGCGACCCACGCTTTGTAAAAGACTATAAAGAGCTGATTGATGATTTAGGAAGCCTATTTAACTGCAATGGCAAAACATTTGCCATTGCAGGCACTGGAACATTGGCAATGGAAATGGCGATTGCCAACACCACCAAACAAGGCGATAATGTATTGGTTGTTTCAAATGGTTTTTTTGGTGATCGTTTTATCGATATTTGCGAGAGAAAAGGGCTGAATGTGGATGTGTTGAGTGCCACATGGGGCACAGCAATAACAGCAGAGCAAGTAGATGTGAAATTGGCAGAAAAAGAATATGCAGCGGTTACTGTGAGCCATGTGGATACCTCTACTGCAGTGGTGGCCCCCATTGAAGAAATTGGTAAAGTGGTGCAGAAATATGAAAACACAATCTATATTGTAGACGGTGTTGCCGCCACCGGTGGCGAATATGCCAATGTAGACGACATGGGTATTGATGTGATGCTAACAGGATCCCAAAAGGCCTTTGGGCTTTGCCCGGGTATGCTTGTGCTATGGGCCGGGCAAAATGCATTAAAACGCAGAGCTACACTTGGCGTTATTCCAGAGTATTATGTGGACTTTGAAAAGTGGATTCCCATCATGGACGACCCTTCTAAATATTTTGCAACGCCGGCTATCAATTTGGTATGGGCAATGAAAGAAGCTGTGGCCATTATGCAAGAGGAAGGGCTGCAAGAGCGGGCCTTGCGTCACAGCAAAAACGCAAAAGCGGTGAGGGCGGCTTTGCAAGCAATTGGCCTGCAAGTGTTGGCACAAGCAGGATGCGAGGCGTCCACATTAAGCAATGTGATCTATCCAGAAGGCGTTGATGATGCGAAGTTCCGCAGCACTATGTATGCAGAAGGCGTGGTGATTGCCGGCGCCTTGGGTGCTTATGCCGGCAAGGCATTTCGTATTGGGCACATGGGCAACATTGATCAAAATGATATGGTAGTGATGTTGGCCGCTGTTGAGCGCAGTTTGCTTGCGTGTGGTGTGAATGTAAAACAAGGTGTTGCTGTTGGTTCATATCTAAAGGAAATGCAAGCGTAATAGATGCCGCTGCAACGAATATATCCATCCCTGATAGGCATGCGAGCCTTCCTGTTAAAAAATTGAGTTCTTTAAGGCGGCAAAGAAAATGTTTTGGTGAAAATGGCTAGCTCACTTTTTTAAAACTGAGGGCAAAAAAGACAAGTAAGGATAAACGAAAAGAAAACCATGTATAAGCGCTTTTTGTCGCTTATACATGGTTTTTAAGTGTGTGTGGCACCGGTTTGGTATGGCACGCCTTTAGGCGGCCAACGGTTCACTCGCCTCTGCCGGTGTTTCTGCCGGTGCTTCAGCCGGCGCTTCTGCCGGTGTTTCTGCCGGTGTTTCTGCCGGTGCTTCAGCCGGTGTTTCAGCCGGTGTTTCAGCCGGTGCTTCAGCCGGTGCTTCAGCCGGTGCTTCAGCCGGTGCTTCAGCCGGTGCTTCAGCC
>CAYJJK010000003.1:56949-77888 GCA_964370445.1 uncultured Oscillospiraceae bacterium
GGCGTTTCAGCCGGCGCTTCAGCCGGCGCTTCAGCCGGTGTTGCAACAGGCTCTGCTGCAAATGCAGACATCGCCGCTTGCATGGGCAGTTCTATACTCTGCGCAGGAGATAGAGTGTTGAGCAGTGCGCCATTACTTATTGTAAAAAGGGAACGGACGGAAGTTGCCTCATTGCCCTGGCTGTCTTTCATAACAAATTGCATCATATACGTGCCGTCTCTAAGCTGCACCTGCTCAAATTGAAAATCGTTTTCCACAACGAGCTGCCCCCCTAAGAGGTACACATAGTCTATACTTGGGTTAATGGTGGCGCTAAGAAACCGAGGGCGCATCACATCCCCTTCTTGCAGCTGATACAGGGTGCGGCCACCTATGCCATCGGGCTGATTGGTTGGCAGCAAACCCTCTATAGAGTAGGTATTCTGCGTTAGGTCTTGCACTACTTCCATGGTGTAGTTTGTGTTGTTAACTTGCACAGGCACCGAATAGTAATTGTATTGCTCACTGTGCGAAGAAAAATCCATGCATAGGGCTGCGCCCTGTACGCCACCCCACGCACCCGAGATATTGGCCAGAAACACACCATTTTCCCAATCGGCCGTTATGTCGTTGCTTGAACCCAAAAGTAAGCTTAGATTTTCTGCTGTATTCCATGTATATAATTCAAATGAAACGGAAGTTAAAATATCCTGAGCGTCTTCGCCTAAATCAAGGCGAAAACGTCCGTCTTCGTCCACTGTAACATCATGATATTGCCAGTTGGTGTTGTACACGCTTTGCAGCGGTTGCAGGCTGCTGATGCCCATTTCGTTTAGGTAGGCCATACCTGCTTGGCCCATTGTTCCGGTTACGGCATATTCGTAGAAATAGGCCATCGCCTTTGATACGCCAACATTTTCAAATGTTGCCACTTCAGTTTGCATCTCTGTATGGATGCTGGAACCGTAAGGATAAAACAGGGATAGCCCTGCAGAGTTTGGGCGATATTTGCCGTTTACTTTATAATCTACACAAGCCTCGATGGCAGCCTGTAAGTGAGCGCTTTCTATAGGTAAGAGCTCGGCCGTTTTGGCGGCAAAATCGTGGAGATCTGCTACATTCATATAACCCTGGCGGCTTGTGTTGCCGCCATAGTTTTCTGTTTTACGCGAGGCTTGTCCCACCTGGCTTACAAAGGCCGCGTCACTTGCAGCTTTTTGCAAAGCCCGCCTGGCATAGGCGTTATAGGCCTGTAAAACTGCCTCTATTTCGCTTAAGTTGATCACAGAAAGCGTAGCTGTGTCTGCCTGTTGCACTGCGTTTACACTTTGTTCGGCATCTGCTTTTTCAATACCACGCATATAGTTATCGCAAATGCTTTGTGAAAGCGTGAAAGAATCCACAAAAGGGTTTTCGGCCAAAGTACTCATGATTCCGGAGTACTCCCAGCCCACGCTCGGTTCCAAATCTTCCGAGGCAACCATGTAGCTTGCAAGGTCTGCAAAAATAGCCGCCGTGTCTACTGTGGCCATTAAACAGGCATCAAAGCCAATGATATCCAGTGGTGGGTTTGTTTCATTTTCGTCAAACACGGCCGTGAAAGCCTCTCGCATTTCAGGCAAGCTCAGTGTGTCATTGTTGAACTGCTCGTCAGAGGCCACACCGCCTATCGTGCCGCCGCCGTGGTTCCAAAGCACAGCCATTGTGCGCTCTGCGGGATAGTTTGCACTGGCGAAATGCAAAAAATTCTCCAGCGTTTGCGCATTGCCCATGTTTTGTTTTGCCTGTTCATCCAAGAGGATTAAATTGCCGTCATCTGCGAGAAAGCGTTGCGATTTTTCAGGGTTGATATCACCGCGAAACCAGGCATCGCTGCCGCCGGTTTGCACTACTACATCCACATTTTCGGGTAAATCTACAGACAACATTTCCGCCAAATCTGCCGAGGCTGAACCATTGTTTGACTCCAAATCGCTGCCGCACAAATATAAATATATTGCCCATTCCGCTAGATATGCAGCCGCACCACCACCCTGCGGCTGGGCAGTGGATATGCTTTGCTGTGCGCTTGCACCCGTGTGAGTATGTGTTACATGCACCGCCGCGTCTATGTGATGAACCTCGCTGTTTAGCAGTAGCTCTCCATCTAAATCCACCGGGAAGCCATTGGTATCCACATTCAAGTTGTCGTCTTCCACTATGAAAAAGCCTTTGCTCGAGTATGCCGTATTGCCTTGGCTGTCCTCCATTACAAAGCGCATTACATAGTTGCCATTTTGCAAATCGGTTTCATAAAAACGCGTATCGGCCGTCACAACAATTTCCTCTCCGGCGACGAAGCTGAACGCTCCCCCGTTTTGCAAAGACGTGGCCAGTAGTTTCGGAATTACCACGTCGCCCTCTTGCAGCTGCAAAAGATCACGGCCGGCCGCGCCACTTTCATCTGCGGGTGAGGATAAGCCTTCTATAAAGAACTCCTCAAGCTCGAAATCGTACACCACTTGCAAGTTATAGTCTTCCTCATTTAAAAGTACGGGTACCGTGTAGTAATTGTATCTATCGTTATAGGAATACAGCTCCATAAAACAAATCGAGCCGTCCAAACTGCCCCAAACACCGCGGAAATTGTCTTCAAACACACCGTTTTCCCAATCGGCCACCATGTCGTCGTCCACACCCAGCAGCACCACGGTGTCGTTCTCTTCGTCGATGGCATACAATTCAAATTTTATCGACGATAAAATATCTTGTGCTCTTTCGCCCAAATCCAAGGTGATGTAGCCTTGCTCGTTGAGTGTGAGCGGGGCATTTTGCCAGCCCGCCGTGTTGATGTTTTCAAGCTCGGGCAAATTTTCGATGCCCATCTCTTCAAGATAGGCATCGCCTTCTTCGCTCACTTCGCCCGATATGGCATATTCATAATAGTGGGCCATGGCGTCGCTTGCACTGATTTCGGCAAAGCTTAAAACTTCCTCTGTGAGGCCACTGTAGGGATAAAAAACGGACAGACCATTGGAATATGGGTGATAGGCGCCACGCACATTGTAGGCCACGCAGGCTTCTAGCGCGACTTGTACTTGCGCGCTTTCCTCTGGCAAAAACTCGGCCGTTTGGGCAGCCAAATCGCCAAGGTCTGCCCTGTTGTAATAGCCCTGCCAACGCGTGTTGCCACCATAATTTTCCACCCCGCGCGACAATTGCCCCACATGGTTCACAAAAGCCGCTTCCTCGGCGGCCAGTTCCAAAAATCGTCTGCCATAGGAGTTGTAGGCCTGCAAAAGCGCTTCAATCTCGCCAAGGTTTATAACGGAAAGGGTGGCCGTATCCACCTCCTGTGGCCATGGAGAATTTTCTATGCCAAGCATATAACTGTCGCAAATGCTTTTAGCCAGTGGCAAAGGCTCTACAGATGGGTCTTCGGCTAAGGTTTTCATCCATCCCTCGTATTCCCAGCCCACACCCGGCTCTAAATCTTCCGAGGCTACCATGTAGCTTGCCAGGTCTGCAAAGGTGGCCGCCGTATCCACCGTGGCCATGAGGCAGGCGTCAAAACCGATGATGTCTAGCGGAGGGTCTTCCTCACTCTCCTCGAACACGGCTGTAAACGCTTCGCGCAATTCTGACAAGCTAAGTGCATCCATTTGAAATTGTTCGTCGTATGCAATATCGCCCAAAGAACCACCGTGGTTCCAAAGCACAGCCATGGTGCGTTTTGCAGGGTAGTTTTCACTGGCAAAACGCAGGAAATCTTCCAGTGTTTGCGCATCGCCCATATTTTGTTTTTCCTGCTCTTCCAAAAGGGTTAAACTGCCGTTTTCTGCAAGAAAACGCTGGGATTTTTCGGGATCAATGTCGCTGCGATGCCAGCTTTCACTGCCGCCGGTTTGGATAACCAGTTTCACATTGTCCGGCAAAACTATCGCCAACATCTCGGCCAAATCCTTTGTGGCGGCCCCATCATCGGTCTCCAAATTGCTGCCGCATAAATACCAATACACCGCCCATTCGGCCTGTTCCTCTTCCATTTGCATGCTTGCGGTTTCGCCACTTGATGCGATATCGCTTTGCCCCGTGCAGGCTGTTAGCAAAAGCAAAAGTAGTGCAAGCAGTGCCGCAGTTACCCTCTTTTTCATAGAACCCCTCTCCCTTTGTTCAAAAATGCAGCACTTGCTAAAATAAGGGCTGCTTCAACTGTTGTGACGTTCTCTTTCTATTTACGGCTTAATTCATACATACATATGTGAAAAAATGGATGTTCTTTTTTTACTGTTCGCAAGATACAACTAAGTTTAGTATAGCATAGGCAGGAAAAAAATGAAAGTTTTTGTTTGGCAGATGCCAAAACAAAAGCCGGCTGGCAAAATGGAAATTTAAAGAAATTCATTGTTATACAAAAAACTCTCTTGCAGCCTAATTGCACAATTTTTCATCACCTGTCCACTTTTTCAATTTACCCTGTTCTTTTGCGTGTGTTTTTGATATACCGTAAAATAATGAATAGATATTCAAAGTTGTAATAAGAGCATCGTAGGGGTGACGTGCAAGCGGTACATTGGCCGTGCCCTTTACCGCGGGGCATCGCCGAGGAAGCCTTGCCCGGTGCGCGTGAATGCAAAAACCATGTGGTGTACTTTTTATTGCATAAAAACCCCCCGGCATAACCGGGGGGTAAGCTAAAAGCAATAGTAAGGTAAGAGGTGTTTTGGGTAGAATAATGCCCACTAAACAAAATGCGCTGTTCGAAAGTAGCCAAAAACCGATCCATAAAATTATCAATATATAATGAGAAGCGATAAACCTTGCCGGATGTGTACATTTAAAAAAACGATTTGTGCTTCATGGCCGGTGGCGTGCCGGCAAAGGTATGGCAGATATACCGGTTGTTACAACAGTCAAGAAAAGAAGAAATGGACCTTGTTTTTATGGGGCCGCATGTTTTGGTTTATCTTCCTCTTTTACAAATTTTTTGCGAGAGAAAATGGTTAATACCATTTGTACCACAAAAATTAAGAACATGAGGAGAGTCCACTCGTCCATTAGTGTCATAGGAAGAGTCATGTCTTCGGTGAAAATGAACACAATAATCGCAATTACGCCAACCGGTATACTCAAAAGTCTTGCAAGACCTTTGCGTTTCAAATGGGTGGGAGATTCCTCTTCTGTTTGTGCGTGTGCACCGATGTTGTTATTTTCTTCGGTGTTCTTTTTACGAACAAAATATCCAATAAGCAGTGCTGCACTGCCCAGTGCTGTAGCCACAGTGAGGAGTAAGTTTAAAAGTGCCCAGCTTGCACCAAAGCCCGCAAGTGGGATTGATGTGTCGCCGATATCAATGGAGGTATCTTGCAATACGGTAGCCAGTGGAATAATGGAATCTGGGAAATCTACCACGACGCCACCCGGTAGTTCAAATGCAAAATCCGCTGCTGCCGGAGCTTCAGGTGTTGTTTCAGGTGTTGCTGCTGGCGTTTCCGGTGTAGGTGGTACGCTTTCCGTTTCGGTAGTGGGTTCGTCAGCAGGCCCGTTTTCTGTTTCCTCAGTTGAGGTGCTTGTTGGTTCATCGGTAGGCGGAGTGGGGGATACGCCCGACACTGTTGGCAGTAAAATAAGTGGTGGGTCACCGGCCTCTACGGGCAATTCCGGTTCACCCAGGTTGTCTCTGCTTTTGGGTACGTCATTTTCGTTATAAGTAAGGGTGTGCTCCTCATTTGTGGGGTGATTTCCGGCACCCATATCAGGGTTTGCAGCTTGCACAAAAAACTTTACACGTATCAGCTCTCTGTCAATAGAGCCGATGTTCACCGTGATTTGTTCGCGCTCTTCGCCGTTGTAATCAATGGTTTCCACAAGATATTCGTTCACATCGGGCGCATCCCCTTGGGCACTGGTTAAAACAAGGGCCTCGCCATCGCCCTTTTGTAAGGTCACTGGGTGCTCGTTGTCAATCAGTAAAGCGAATTCATCAGTAATTACGTCCGAAATGATGGCGTCTGTCATCTCGGTAAGCAGTTCGCTTTCTCCAAAGATTGTGTCGGCAATATTGCTTAGGCTGTCGATGTGATGTGCTTGATTCCAGCCAATGCTGTTATGGCTTCCGCCTGTTTGTGTGGACAGTGCCACAAGGTTTTCGGCATTACTTCCAACACCAATACCAATGGTGTAAATGGTGGGGCTAAAACTTGCCAAAACGCTTTGCCCGTTGGCGGCTACCACATGGGCAAGAGATTGATCGTTAGAGGCTGCAATGGCTACAGAATGGTGTGTAACACCGTTGTAGTCCCGTGTCCAAGCGCGGGTTAAATTGGAGGGGTTTGAAAAGCCGCTAAGCGCTTCTGGTTTGCCGTCTGAAACAAATAACACCACAAGCTCGCGGTCAGTTTCGCCTCTGGATTCGGCAAACACACGTGCTTGCTCTAGGGCAAGAGTGTAATTGGTTCCATCGCCGGAGGGGTTTTCAATTGTGGCGCCTTCAGGGGGGTTATCATAATCTTGAATGATATTGCCATCGGCATCTCTAAAGTAATGGCAACCGCTGGGGGCAGTTTCAACAAAGCGGCTGTCGAAATCGGTCCAGTTGTTTTGGAAGTTAAAACTATTTATGGTGTTTCCGGAAAATTGAACCAATGCCACACGGTTGTTTGCACTGTTTGCGTCGCTCATCAGCCCCTGGGCCAAATTGTTCACAGACTGTACGGCTGCTGTCCAGTTTGAAATACCTCCACCAATATAGCCGCTGGGCATGCTGGTGGATTTATCCATCACAATGATAATGTCTGAGTCATAGGTTTGTGGCTGCATAATAAAATCAAATTGAATGCTGCCAAGCCCCTCTTCATAATTTTCCCACTTGGCGTCTTTGTGCCCGTATAAACTGCCGGTTTCGTTGTCCAGCGCTTCTAAATAATCACTGTGGATGGGCTCGTGAAGCACGGAGGCGGGAAGGTTGCCGGTTGCAGCAAGTGTATCTGCTGGGTAGGCCAAGGGCTGGAATGTTTGGCCATTTGCGTGAATAACCGGCTCAAATGAGAAGGGGATTTCGTTGTATTTTGCGTACAGATTAAAAGTGATAACATCTTCTTCGTCTGCAACGCCGGTGCTTATGTCAAAAGAATATGGTGCGGCGATCACCGACGTATCTTTTATGTCTTTGGCAGTGCTCCAACCAATAAAATCAGAATAGCCCACGGCAGGCTCGGGCACACCGGCCGCTGCAAGAGCTTCGGCGCTTAGGGTTACTTCGGTCACTTCACCTGCTTCATTTTGCACAAGCTCCGGTGTAAGGGTGGTATACACCGTGGAAATAGCCTGAATATAAGAGTTCGTGCTTTCGGCATTGTTATAGTGTAACAATTTGTTGTTTAAAACGTGCAAAACCACTTGATAGTTTGTTTCGTTCTCTTCTTCATCCATCAACATGGTAGGGCTAGCGGCGGAAAATGTGTTTTCTTCTGAAGTGCTGTTATCTTCGTCGCCTTCTTCAGTTTCTTCTGTGTTGGTATCACTCACTGTGCTGCTTGTGTCTTCATCGGTGAGGGTCCCGCCCGCTTCTAAAAAGGCAGCCTCGGCAGCGGCGGCCTGTGTTTGTGCAGTTTCGACAGCTTGCGTTGCAGCAGCTGCATCCACTTCTGCTTGAGCTAGGATTTCTAGCGCATCATTGTTGTTTTCCTGTGCTGCACGCACACTTTCATCAGCGGCAGAAAGCGCCGCTTGTGCTGCGGTGGCTTGTGCCGCTAAGGCTTCATCTTCGGTTGCAGCTGCAGTGGCAGCGGCAGCCGCGGCGGACGCTTGCTCTTGTTTTGTTACTTCAATACCCAAAAGGGCACTGGTTGCAGCAACGTTTGCCTGTGCAAGCTCTAGGGCTTGTTGCGCATCTGTGTCGTTTTGTTCCGCTACAGCTAAGGCATCGTTTGCCTCATTGAGCGCTTCTTGTAAGCGTGCGATTTCAGCCGCCTGTCCTTCTGGGTAATCGCCCAAGGGCATGCTTTGGTCGCTGATATTCACCTGTAAATATTCAGCAGTTGGAAAGGATACGACAATGGCGGTTAACAAAAACACGGCGATAACACCGCAAAAAATACGTTTTTGTTTGTTTGAGAACTTTTTCACTTTCTGTACTCCCCTTTTTAACAATATAAACCTTAGGATTTACCCAAAAAAATATGAACACGGATAAACATTTGTTTTTTACAATATACCACACGCTGGTTACATTTGGGTTACGCGGAAGCATGTTTTTTGACGAAAAAGGTGTTTTTAGAGAAAGTGGTCAATATTGTGGTATTTTGTAAATATTTTCATAATCAAGTTCAACAAATTGTATTAACGATAATGGAAATGTTTTTGGAAATAAATTCATGTGCAAGTTATCTAGGGCAGCGCCACAGATATAAAAGCAAAGCCAAGAGCTTACGTATGGTATTTGGGTTTTTAAAAAGAGGGAGAGAAAACAAGGTTTTGTAATAAAAGTGAGACGGCTACCCTGTGTCTGCAAAGGTTGTCCGTCTCACATTGGTGATAAGGTTTATTTTGTGTTCTGTTTATTCTCTAGTGGTTGTGTGGCTGCGAGCAGCAAGAATTGTGTGAAGATTTTTTAAAAAATTTATTGTTAAATTTTTTAATTAGGCTTACTGTCAGCAATGCACCAAAAACAATGGCTACTATCACCATGTACAAAGGATGCCCGTTTTCATTAGCACTTGAAATCATTTCATTAAGACCTGTATAGTTTGTAATGTTGATGATATAATCCAGCAACAAGCCAAACAAAATAGAGCAAACCGCAGCACAGGCTAAATAGATAGCAACCACTTTTTTACCCAAAGCTTTATACAATATGGTTAGCGAGGCAATATTGGTTATAGGACCTGCAAACAAAAACACAAATGCCGAGCCTGGAGACAAGCCTTTCATAATTAAAGAAAGTGCAATCGGAATGGAGGCAGTGGAACAAATGTACATTGGAATGCCAATGATAAGCATGATAACCATGCTGACAATCGGGTTTGTAAAGCTTGCCAGCCATTGCTCGGGAATTACTGTGCTAATCAGCGCAGCGATAAGTAAGCCGATTACAAAATGAAGTGCAATTTCGTCTAAAAATTCGCCGAATCCATAGGTGAACACACTTTTTACTTTTGTAGTAAAAGAGAGATTTTCTTCTTTTATTTCTTTGCTTGAAGAACAGCTAGCCTCTTCGTTTTTACAAGAGCAGGAACAAGAACAATTTTCCTGTGGAGCATCGGCAATCTCCTGGTCGTTTTTGCAAAATATATTTGTGGCAATGCCAGAAATAATGCCGGAAATAAAAGCTGCAATTGCCCTATAAACTGCAAATAACGGTCCCATAAGCCCATAAGTTGCCACAATGCTGTCCACACCGGTTTGTGGTGTGGATGTTAAAAAGCTGACCACAGCCCCCTTTGAACCGCCGCTTTTTCCAAGGTAAATAGCGGTGGGCACAACACCGCAAGAGCATAGCGGCAAGGGTACCCCCAAAACCGAGGCCTTTACTACAGAAGATGTATTTTTTTTGCCAATGTGCTTTAAAATTACATCTTTTTTTACAAATGCGTGCAAAATGCCTGTGAACAACAAGCCAATAGAAATATAAAAAGACATATCAACAAATAATTCCCATAAATTATGTAAAAACATCATATACCCCTTTAACTATGGCTAATGTGTCTTAGCCCCATATTTAAAATTTCGTGAATATGGACATCGTCCAAGCTGTAAAAAATATTGTTCTTGTCTTTTCTTGTTTTCACAATATGGTTGAGCTTTAGCAGCTTCAGCTGGTTTGATACCCTTGGCTGTGAAACGTTTAGCAGTATAGCTAAATCTTTCACACATATTTCGTTATGAAGCATTGCAAGCAATATCTTCACGCGTATCGGTTCGCTAAAGGTTTTGAAAAAAAACGATAAATTTTCTGAAACATCTTCGCTCTCTATTAGTCTTTTAACGCTTTCTGGCGTGCTGCAGCATAATTTGTGTTCCATTGTCATCACCTCAATATAACTATATCATGATGCAGCTATATTGTCAATGCAATTGATACAGAAAGTGTAAGTTGTTTTTTTAAATAAAATGAAAACACAGGCTAAATCCGCCTAAAAAAGACGAAAACAGGCAGAATACAATGAGTATTCTGCCTGTTTTAATAGCCTGATTATGATGGGAATTGGCCCTGAGTTATATAGCCGCGCTAGGTGGAGATTGGCAGTATCTGTATTGATACCAATTTGAAATCCCCGTTGGTATAAAAACTATTTACTGCTAGGGAAGAAAGGACGTAAAGCGTCGGCAACACTGCTGGCGGGCATACTTTGAACAATAATTTTGCCGGGGCCGGTGACAAGGGTGTTAAACACGCCTTCACCGCCAAAGAACATATTTTTGACGCCAGGTACTTTTTGAATGTCCATGGTGCAAGTATGATCCATAATGGCAAGGTTGCCGGTGTCTACAATCATCGATTGGCCGGCAGCTAAGTTATACTCAACGGCATGTCCATCAATTTCTGCAAAGGCAATGCCACTGCCACTAACTTTTTGCATTATAAAACCTTCGCCACCAAAAAGGCCTGCACCCAATTTTTTGTTGAAGAAAACAGAAAGTTCCACGCCTTCTGTAGCGGCTAGGAAAGCCGATTTTTGCAAAACAACAGGTTTATCCGGGGTGACCTCAATGGGAATGATGGCACCGGGGAAAGAGGGGGCAAAGGCGATTTCACCAGGGGCACCCTCGGCTGTAAAACGGTTTTGGAATAAACTGTCGCCGGAAAGCATCCTGCCAAATACTTTAGAAACACCGCCGCCAACGGTCTCCATTTTCATGTTCGAAGTCATCCAAGTCATAGAGCCACTTTCGTTAATGACGGCTTCGCCGGCGTTCAGCTGGCAAATCAATACGGGTAAAGATCCACCCTCGATACGATATTCCATAACAAAATCACATCCTTTTTATATTTTAGTGCCAAATTATGGCACTAGGATACACTGGCATAGAAGTTGTCTCCTTCTACTTCAAACGTAACAGGAGCCGATAAGGCCGTGTTGCCTTGAGAATCTCGCATCTCAAACAGCATCACATACACGGCGTCCTCAAGGTCGGTTTCATAAAAACGGGTATCTTCGGTTACTGTAATTGTGTCTGCGGGCACTTCTTCTAAATCTCCACGTTCACCAAAAATGGTGGAAGAAAAATGTATGGGCTGCAAAACATCCCCTTCTTGCAGTTGAATCAAGTTGCGCTCGCCTATGTTGCTGTCTTCTTCGCCGGGCAAGCGCGCACCCTCTATAAAATATTCCTCTTCAATAAAATCGTATACAACACTTAGGTTGTGCCGTTCGCCGTTAAGCAAAATAGGTACCGAATAAAGGTTGTAGTCATCGCTTTCGTAGGAAATCTCCATATAGCATAATGCGCCGTCGATGCTACCCCAAACACCACGAAAATTGTCTTTAAAAATACCGGCTTCCCAGTCGGCCGAGATGTCGTTGTCGGTGCCAAGGCTCAGCACAAGATCATCGTCTACGTCTAAGCGATATAGCTGGAAAGTGACAGAAGACAAAATGTCGTTGGCTTCGCTGCCAAGCTCTAAAACGGCATACCCATCGTCTGTTACATAAACCGGCGCATTTTCCCAATCAACAGAGGACAAACTTGGGATTTCGGCTAAATCTGAGGCTTGAAAATCTGAATAATCCTCACCGGACACATCTAAATCGGAAACATATTCAATACCCTCGGGGCGCAACTCCCCTGTAAGACCATAGTAATAAAGGTGTTTGAAGGCCTCGCTGATACCCAGTTCTGTGTAATCAGAAAACTCATAAAGGTCACCGTTGTAAGAATAATAGCAAGAGAGGCCGGTGGATTCACTTCGGTAACGGCCATTGACCTTATACTCCACGCATTCACTTAAGGCGGCCAATACTTCGCTAGAGGTATCCGGCAATAAGGTTTCGGATTCGATTGCAAGGTCGCCTAGATCAACCATGTTGTAATAGCCTTGCTCACGCGTGTTTCCACCGTAATTTTCAGAATGTAAAGCCGCCTTGGAAAAATCGGTAAAAAAGGTGGGGTCTTCTATGGCTAAGGCCAAAGCCTCTTTGCCAAAATTTTCATAGGCAAGAAGCAAAGGATCTAGTTTGGTTAGGTTTGCCACCGAAAGCGTTGTGTCAGAGTCGCTTCCCACCATTTGGCAGCCGGCTAAATAAGTGTCACAAATCACTTTAGAAAAATCGAGCGGGGACATGTCGGTATTTTTGCCTAAGGCGGTGAACATGCCGGTATAATACCAACCATTCGATGGCATGAGCTCTTCGGAGGCGATCATATAGTGGGCATAATCTTGTAAAGATTCGGCCACGTCCATAGTGGCCATTAAGCAGGCGTCAAAACCAACGATATCAACGGCGGGGTCAAGGGGGTTTTTTTGATAAACAGAGGCAAAAGCTGCCTCTAGCTCGTTAAGGTCTAAAGAGTCATAGTCGTATAACTCATCATAGGCAATGCCGCCTAGTGATGCGCCGCCGTGGTTCCATAGGTTGACAAGTGTGTGCTCTGCAGGGTAATTCTCTGTGGCAAAACTTAAAAAATCTGCAAAGGTTTTAGAATCGCCCATGTTGGCTTGCGGTTGTTCATCCACCAAAACAAGGCCGTTATGGTCATACACAAAACGCTGTGTTTTATTGGCAGATACATAATGGTTTTGCCATTCTAGGGCGCCGCCCGTTTGGATGACAACCGTGACATTTGGTGGCAAAGTAACAGCAAAGAGTTCATCTAAATCGGCTGTGGCTGCACCGCCATAGGTTTCCAAATCACTGCCACATAAATACCAGTACATTGCCCATTCGGTTTCATGCTCTTCGGAAGCTGTGGCAGTGCCTGCACCGCCGGGCGAAAGAATGCTTTGCAAAAGTGCAGAACACCCACTAAAAGAAAACAAAACGCAGAAGGCCAATAAAAAACAAAAACCTTTTTTTATCATAATCCACTTCTCCAAAAAACGGGAACATATAAATAAAAAAACGGGACATCAGTTTGCCCCGTTTTGGAGCGGCTTACGAGACTCGAACTCGCCACCTTCTGCTTGGGAAGCAGACGCTCTACCGGATGAGCTAAAGCCGCAAATGCTCTATTTTTATTTTACAAACTAACAGTGAATTTGTCAAGATTGATGCAGTTTAATAAGGGGCGAAAAAACTAAAACGCAAAAATACGAAACAGCAAGTCGATATAAATGGTGCCATAGTATAAAATTTGAACACCCAGATTGTTGAGAAAAGACAAAGGCCCTTGCAACACCCCCAAATAGACCAAAATCAGCACGGCAAACATTAAATAACGCCCATAGCCCATCACCTTAAAATACATGGACTTAGGCAAAAGAAGGCCGAAAACACGGCTGCCGTCTAAAGGGGGGATAGGCAGCATATTGAACATGGTGAGATTGAGGTTAAGAATGGAAAAATAAAAAAGAAATGTAGCTATCGTTAAAAGAATTTGTGTAACAGAGTTGTTTTGCAACAAAAGATCGGCAGAATAGGTAAAGGTTTTATAAAAAGCGAAGGCAACATAAGCTAAGAGGAAGTTTGATAAGGGTCCTGCAATGGCTGTGAGCGCCATACCTTTGCGCGGGTTTTTATAAAATGAGGGGTTAATAGGCACAGGTTTTGCCCATCCAACGCCTATCAGCATCATACAAAGAAAACCCATCATATCAAAGTGTTTGATAGGATTAAGGTTTAACCGCCCAAGGTCACGCGCCGTATGGTCTCCAAGCTTGTCAGAGACAAGTGCATGAGACACTTCGTGAAAAGGGATGGCCAGCAAAAGGCCGGCAATGCGTGCAAGAACAAGCAGAAAGTCACTTTGCAAAAATGAAAACAATAGAAAACTCTTCCTTTCTTGAACAGAAGCGTAAAAATGTCCATATATCATGTAAAAAATAAGTTGATAGCCATAAATTCTGTAAATAACTGTGTTTTAATCCTACAGGCTGCAGCGGTGTTTGTCAAATGTTATAGCATCTTGTTAAGTTGGGAAGCTTGCAGTACAAGCAGATGCATGCTATACTGTTTTGCAGATTTTCTAAGTGAAGTGGGAGGCGTTGAATAGGATGGAAGCAGTGGCATGGGCGCTGGGGATAGTGGCTGCATATTTATTGGGTAGTGTGAACTTTGCGGTGATCATAAGCAAGAAAGTGTACGGGAAAGATGTGAGAACACTGGGCTCTGGTAATGCTGGAATGACAAATATGGCGCGCAATTTTGGTAAAAAAGCGGCGGTGATCACCTTGATTGGTGATTTGCTCAAAGGGGTGGCAGCCGTGATGATTGGGCGTTTAGTGGTTTTTGGCTTATGTCCGGGGGCGGAGGTTCTTTATGGAGCTTATCTTGCCGGAATTGCTGTTATTGTAGGGCATATGTTTCCCTTGTTTTTTGGTTTTCGGGGGGGCAAGGGTGTGGCCACAGTATGTGGGGTGATTTTAGCCTTAAACCCGCTGGTTGCCCTAGTGTTGATTTTGGTGTTTTTACTACTGTTTAAATCAACAGGCATGGTGTCTTTAGGTTCTGTGGTAGGGATATCGCTATACCCGGTTTTAACCGCTGTGTGGGCATTTTTTATCACACGGCAGTTTGTGCTGTTCTCTACGATTTGCGCGCTTATCATTGCGGCTTTGATTGTGATAATGCATAGAGAAAACATAGGGCGTATCCGAAAAGGCTCAGAATACCGATTTAACAAAGAGAAAGAATCAAAAGATAAAGCTGGTACAGAGTAAACATAGAAAGCAACCACACTGAAATTTTAGTTAAAACCAAAAAGAGACGCGGCAGTCGAATGCACTGATAAAACCCCTGCTTTGCTAGATGTTTGCAAAGCGGGGGTTTGTGTTTTTATAGAAAAATACCAATACTTAAAGTTTTATTATATCCTTCTTAAACTCATTGTTTATAATTTGCCCAAGGCTATTATAGATGGCAGATAGCCCGCAGAAAATACCTTCGATGCCGGCAATCATAGTTATGGTGTGGTTGCCTGTAAAATCGCCAAGAGCCAACAAAAAGAACAAAACGGTTAAGGATAAAAACACCACCTGTGTGGCTCTGTTGTGTTTCAATGTGCCAATGAACATACCGGCGGTAAAGATGCCCCAAAGGGTGAGGTAAAAGCCCATTGACACCAAATCGGCTCTTTCAGAAACGGGAAGCACCCAGATGATGACAAGTGACCACCAAAAAGTTCCATAGGCGGTAAAAGCGGTGGCGCCAAAGGTGTTGCCCGCTTTAAATTCCATAATACCCGCAATAATTTGGGCAAGGCCGCCAAGTGCAAGCCCCATAGCCACAATGACGATGGAAAGAGGTATGATGCCGGCGTTGTGCAAGTTGAGAAGTACAGTGGTCATGCCAAAGCCCAATAGCCCTAAAGGGGCGGGGTTTGCAATCGGTGTTTGCGTATTCATCTGAAAAAGAACCTCCTAAAAGTCACATTAAAAATGGCGTGCTTTACTATAGTAGCGCTTCTATTTTTGAAAATCAAGGTATTTTGCAAATAAATTATTTTCTTGTAGAAAAAAGAAGCGGGAAGTGAAAAATCTCTCTTACTAAATTGTCCTATAAATTCTTCATGTGTAAGCTTTAATAGCTTGCATTTATGGCGTATTTATGGTATACAATTTATATAGAGGCTGTGTTGCAAAAACCGGCCTTTCTTTGCTATTTAGGCAAAAAATAATAAAACAGCATGAATCATGCATGGGAGGGAGCGTCGAAATGGGACTGATTAAGGCAGGTCTTGGTGCTTTGGGCGGCACTTTGGCGGATCAATGGAAAGAATTTTTCTACTGTGAGGCCCTTGACGATGAAATCATGATGGTGAAAGGCGAAAAACGCGTTGGAGGGCGTTCGTCTAACACCAAAGGGAGCGATAACGTCATTTCAAACGGTTCCGGTATTGCTGTGGCCGATGGCCAATGCATGATTATTGTAGAGCAAGGTAAAGTGGTGGAAGTGTGTGCAGAGCCAGGCGAGTTTACCTTTGATGCTTCCACAGAACCCACCATTTTTTCGGGCAACTTAGGCACAAGTGTGATGAATACATTCAAAACCATAGGCAAACGCTTTACCTACGGTGGCGACACAGGTAAAGACCAACGGGTGTATTATTTCAACACAAAAGAATTGATAGACAATAAATTTGGCACACCAACGCCGATTCCATTCCGTGTAGTGGATAAAAACATCGGGCTGGATATTGATGTTTCGGTGCGTTGCAGTGGGGTGTATTCGTATAAAATCATCGATCCATTGCTTTTTTATTCAAATGTATGTGGAAATGTGGAAACCAGCTATCCGCGAGAAGAACTTCAAACACAGTTAAAAACAGAGTTTATCAGCGCCTTGCAGCCGGCGTTTGCCAGAATTTCGGAAATGGAAGTACGGCCAAGTGCTTTGCCAGCCCATGCCATGGAATTGGCAGACGAAATGAACAAAGCTCTCACAAGCAAATGGTCTGAGCTGCGTGGGCTAGCCGTTGTATCTATCGCACTTAACCCAATTACCTTGCCAGAAGAAGATGCAGAACTCATTAAACAAGCCCAGAGAACGGCAATGATGCGTGATCCGTCTATGGCGGCGGCCACTTTGGTGGGTGCACAGTCTGATGCGATGAGGGCAGCTGCTTCAAATGAAGCCGGAGCGATGACCGGATTTATGGGCTTTGGTATGGCACAGCAGGCAGGCGGCATGAATGCACAAAATCTTTTTGCCATGGGTGCACAGCAACAGCAGCAGCAACAACAGCAACAACAGCAGCAACAACAACAGCAACCTGCACAAGGGGGCTGGGCATGCTCTTGTGGCACAACCAATACTGGTAAATTTTGCTCAAACTGTGCTTCGCCTAAGCCGGAGCCACCGCCTGCCAAAGACAGCTGGGCTTGTGAGTGTGGCACACAGAATACCTCTAAGTTTTGTATGAACTGTGGCAAACCCGCGCCACAGCCGGTAGAGGGTTGGCAATGCGCTTGCGGTGCAAAAAACCAAGGAAAGTTTTGCCAAGAATGTGGCAAAGGCAAACCCGTGGGGGCCCCACTTTACCGTTGTGACAAATGCGGATGGAACCCACCGGATCCTAAAAATCCACCTAAGTTCTGTCAAGAATGTGGCGATGTGTTTGACGAGAATGATACGCAAAAGTAAAAGTCACATAATCCACAGCCCAAAATGTTTTAACAGTGTTTTTGGCGCATAGCGCATAGATTTTAGAACAGAAAAATGATTGGGAAGGGAGCGAGGCACATTTGGCTACACAGGTTACGAATTATCAGTGCCCTGCATGCACAGGCCCTGTTCAGTTTTCAAGCCAAAGTGGAAAGCTGGCCTGCGATTATTGTGGGGCCACCTATGAGGTGGCAGAGATAGAGGCGCTATATGCGCAAAAAAACGAAAAGGCAGAGCAGGCATTTGCACAACAAGCCGCAGCCAATGGGCAAGGGGGGGCAGTTACTTCAAATGCACAGAACCCGAGCACAGATTGGGGCGAAGATGCCCAGCATATGCAGGCATACAGTTGTCCTTCTTGTGCGGCAGAGCTTATTTGTGATGATACAACTGCGGCCACAAGTTGCCCTTACTGTGGCAATCCTACCATTGTGCCCGGCCAGTTTGGCGGTGCACTAAAGCCGGATTATGTCATTCCGTTCAAGTTTGACAAAGAGGCAGCCAAAGCGGCGTTGCAAAACCATTACAAAGGCAAACCCCTATTGCCGAAAGAATTTAAAACAGGAAACCATGTGGAGGAAATTCGAGGGGTTTATGTGCCGTTTTGGATGTTTGACGGAAAAACCAATATTGATGTTTTATTTAAAGCCACAAAAAGCAAAGTGGTGAACACGCCAAACGAAGAAATCACCACAACAGATCACTATGAAGTGCGCAGAGCAGGTATGGTGCCATTTCAAAAAATACCGGTGGATGCTTCTACCAAAATGCCGGATGCTCATATGGAAGCCATTGAGCCGTTTGATTATCAAGACTTAAAGCCATTTTCTGTGGCATATCTTCCGGGCTTTTTGGCCGATAAGTTTGATGTAAGTGCCGATGAGTGTGCGGTGCGTGTGAACGAGCGGGCCGAGGCAACCGCATTGGACAAAATGCAAGCAACCGTTCAAGGGTATGATTCTTGCCGTGTAGACCGTAAACAGGTTGAAGTTGCAAAAGAACAAGCACAGTATTGTTTGGCGCCAGTGTGGCTGTTGGCAACAAAATGGAAAGGTGAAAGCTATCTTTTTGCCATGAATGGACAAACGGGCAAGATGGTTGGCAATTTGCCGATATCCTGGGGTAAATTTTTTGCTTTCTTCTTTGGCATTTCCATCCCACTTAGCTTTATCGGTGGAATTATAGGCCTAATTACGTTATTCTTTTAATACGGTAGGGGATGTGAAACTATGAAAAAGAAACTATCCATGCTTGTTTTGTCACTGGTTCTTCTTTTGTCTCTCAGTGTGCCGGTGTATGCGGCTGTAGAGCCTTTGCCTAGCGATACTCTTATATCGTCACAAGAAGACGTAGGGCTACTTCGGGCCGAATCAGGTGACGATTACGACTATGTGGAGGACGACTCTGGTGGAGGAAGTTTATTCACTGTGTTTTTGTTTGGCTTTGTAGGGCCCAATTTGATTGCCCTTGGTGTGTGTTTTTATATGGTTACATTGAATAAAACAGCAGTGAAAAAGCGTGCTGCGCATGAATATGTAAACCATAACGAAGTGGTAGTGCGCATACAAGAGGATCATTTTACACACCAAACAAGGAGTGTTCGCAAAAAGAACAAGTCCTAACTTGGGTATGCGTTCAGGGATGTAAGAAGCCATGTTGTGATATATTGAAAACATCAAAAACCCCTTGGTTTCCAAAAGGAACCGAGGGGTTGTGTTAAATAAAAAGTTATCTTACAAATCGTACAAAAGGCTGGTGTAGCTGGGGAAGGGCCATCGACTGTCTGGCAATAAAGTTTCTAATTTGTCGCAGCATAAGCGTAAGGTGTTCATTTCGTTACAGGCAAGCGAAAGCGCAACCTGGCCTGCCTGCTTTGTATCTTCAATCTCTTCGCTCTTCAGTAAAACTTTTTCCATTAAGTCGGCCGCTTGTGCACAGGCATCGATGGTGGCCGAAAGGCTAAATGTGGCCTCATTGATGTAAACATTGCTTGCATTGGCGGTCTCCACGTTGGATTTTGCATTCGCTAGCTCTGAAAGCCATAAGCAAGAAGCAGGTAAAATGCTGCGGCGTGTCATTTCCAGCAAGGTTAAAGCAGAAATTCGTGTGGTTTTGATATAATTTTCAAGCAAAATTTCATGACGGCTATGGCATTCGCCGCGGGTTAGTACCTTGTTGCGTTCTAGCATGGCCAAGTTTTCTTCACGTAATAAAGCGTTCGTGGCCTCTACAGTGGAGGAAATATCCATTAGTCCACGTGCACGTGCTTCTTAGCGCCACTCTGTTGCATAATTATTGCCGTTATACACAATGCGCCCGTGGTTATCCCATGTTTTGTGCACAATTGTGGCCACCACTTCGTCTAAAGCACCTGTGTGAGAGCCTGCTTTTTCAAGCAAATCGGCAAACTCATGCAGCTTATCTGCTACGGCTGTGTTTAAAACAGTGTTGGAAAAACTGATGCTTTGAGAAGAGCCTACCATGCGAAATTCAAATTTGTTGCTTGTGTAGGCAAAAGGGGAGGTGCGGTTACGATCGTTGTCGTCCATTTCTAAAAGTGGTAAAGACTTTACGCCGGTTAATAGCTGCCCACGGCTGCCCATTTCGTAGGCATGCCCACGTGCAAGACTTTTAAGCAGTTGTGTAAGGGGATCGCCTAAAAAAATGGAAATGATGGCCGGTGGGGCTTCGTTAGCACCAAGGCGGTAGTCGTTGCCGGGACAAGCTGCCGACAGACGTACCAAATCAGCATAGCTGTCTACAGCGGCGATTACAGCACACAAGAACACCAAAAATTCGCGGTTTTCTACGGGGTTGTCACCGGCGTCCAGCAAATTTTTTCCGGTATTGGTCATCAACGACCAATTGTTGTGCTTGCCACTGCCATTTACATTGGCAAACGGTTTTTCATGTAGCAAACACACCAGCCCATGGCGCAAAGCAACCTTGCGCATCAACTCCATGGTGATTTGGTTATGGTCACTTGCGGTGTTTGCAGAAGCAAAAATACTGGCTAGCTCATATTGGCCGGGTGCCACCTCGTTGTGTTCTGTTTTGGCAGGAACCCCGATTTTCCATAGTTCATCGTCTAATTCGCGCATAAATAGACGCACGCGCTCGGAGATGGAGCCGTAATAATGATCTTCCATCTCTTGCCCTTTAGGTGGTTTTGCACCCACAAGGGTTTGTCCGCAAATTTTGAGATCCAAACGTTTATCAAGAAGTTCTTTTTTAATTAGGAAATACTCTTGTTCGGCGCCTACTGTGGCACCCACCGAAAGCGTTTGAGTGTCTCCCAGTGCGCGCAGCACTCGTAACGACTGTGTGTTTAAAACTTGCATACTACGCAAAAGCGGTGTTTTTTCATCCAGAGATTCACCATTGTAGCCACAGAAGGCCGTGGGAATGTAAAGTGTGGTGCCCAAAACAAACGCCGGTGAGGTTGGATCCCATGTTGTGTATCCGCGGGCTTCAAAGGTGCTGCGCAATCCGCCCGTGGGAAAACTGGATGCATCCGATTCGCCTTTGCTCAAAATTTTGCCGGAAAACCGAAGTAGGGGTTCTCCACAACGTATATTGTCTAAAAAACTGTCGTGTTTGCCGGCCGAGGTGCCTGTCATTGCGGGGACCCAATGTATATAATGTGTGGCCCCAAGTTCCAGTGCCCAATCTTTGATTGCATCCGCCACAACATCGGCAACGATGTGATTCCATTGCATT
>CAYJJK010000004.1:0-52885 GCA_964370445.1 uncultured Oscillospiraceae bacterium
TGCCAAGTCCGCCCGAATTTGGTGTGTGCGCCCGGTGAGCAGGCCAACACGGCATAGCCAAAACGTGCCCTTTGTTTCAAGGCATTCTATTTTTGTGGCAATGGGTTTCGCGCTGGGTGTTTCAGCCGAAAACACCTGCACCGTTTTGCTTGTTGTGTTGCGTTTTAAAAAAGCATGAAAGGTGCCTTCCGGCGGTTTTTTAGCCGTGAGACAAAGGTATTCTTTTTGTAGAAAATTTTTGCGAATCAATTCATTTAATGCACGCAAAGCGGGGTGCGTTTTGGCCAATAGCAAGACTCCCTCGGTGTTTCTATCAAGACGTGTGCACACAGCAGGCCGAAAACCATGTTGAGTTTGGGGGTCAAACATGCCGTTTTGGTTTAGGCTGTGTATATAAGCTTCTAAGAGGCCGGGCTGCCTGTTTTCGTCGCTATGGCTAAGCAAACCGGCCGGTTTTTGTAGTACAGCAATATTTTCATCTTCATAGATGGTGCAGAACGTCTGTTTTGGAATGGCTTTTACAATGGGTGCGTCTTTTTCGAAAAATTCATCGTTTAGATACAGCTCTATCACGTCACCATTTTGTAAAAGTTGATCTGGGGCGGCTTTGCGTCCGTTTACTTTGATGCGACGGTTGCGAAAACTTTTGTATAAAAGGCTGCTGGGCAAATGCTGTGTTGCGTGCAACACAAAACGAGAAAGGCGCATCCCTTCTTGGTCTTTTTTGATCACAAATTGTTTCATGGGCATGTCCTTTGTTTTTTGTAAATTCACGAAAAGAGGTAGGGAAATTGGGCGTTCATGACGGGCATAGAGAACGAATTCGTGGGCGTTTTTTAAAAGAAGGGCTTGAGAATTTTGACGAGCATACCGTGCTAGAGTTTTTGCTGTTTTACTCAAGACGGCAGGGTGATACAAACGAATTGGCACATGAACTCATCAATCATTTTGGTGGGTTTTCTGCCGTTTTGGATGCACCTTTAGATGATTTGATGGATATGGATGGTGTGGGTTTTCAAACGGCTGTTTTGCTAAAATTGGTGCCAGAGCTCAGCGCGTATTATTTAGAGAGGCGCAACGAGGTGGGTAATGTGCTAGACAGTACCCTGAAGGCAGGCACTTTCTTTTTGCCAAAGTTTGTGGGCAAAACCAGTGAAGTTGCCTACCTTGCCTGCTTAGATGACAAACGAAAAGTGCTGAGGTGCACTTGTATTGCCACGCATGGAATTGCAAACTCTGTTGCCATTTCTACAAGAAAAATTGTGGCGGAGGCTGTTAGTGCCGATGCTACCAGTGTGATTTTGGCGCACAATCACCCAAGAGGGGTGGCTCTTCCATCCCCAAACGACAAATTGGTGACCAAACAGGTAATGACTGCCTTGCATTTTGTCAACGTGCGTTTGCTTGACCATATTGTGGTGGCGGACGGCGATTTTGTTTCCATGGCAGAAAGTGGGCACCTGGAGATGATGATGAGGGATTTGGGGTAAACATTTGGCAGAATGCCTAAGGGTGAAAATGGCATGCAAAAGCCCGGCGACTTCTTTGGCTGCGATCTCTACAGTCGAGAAGTGTTTATTTCACTTGCGATTTTAATTGTGAACTCAAAAGTGCATTTTTTCAAAACTTAGAGCTGCGCAATATAACAGACGAAAGAAAGTGTGAAAATGGGCTAAATATGGCCGGTGTGCAAAAACGATGTTTTGATTGGTGCTCAATAAACTAGGGTTCAATATCATTGTAGCACATTTTCAAAAGAAAAGACCATAGGACATAACCCCGAGAATTTCATGAAATTTTTACACTTTTATGGTATGCTAAAGAATACCATTATAGTTGCTGCAAAGCTGAGAATCTTAAACAAATGGGAGAGTGTATGTCGCAATTTATTTTAAAATCGAACTATAAACCCATGGGCGACCAACCCAAAGCGATTGAAAAATTGGCTCAGGGTGTTTTAGAAAACCAAAAGGCGCAAACTTTGCTTGGTGTTACCGGCAGTGGAAAAACATTTACCATGGCAAATGTGATTGCAAAAGTGAACCGCCCCACTTTGGTTTTGGCACACAATAAAACTTTGGCAGCACAGCTTTGCACCGAATTTCGTGAGTTTTTTCCGGACAATGCCGTTGAATATTTTGTGAGTTACTACGATTATTATCAGCCGGAAGCGTACATCCCCTCCAGTGATACTTATATCGAAAAAGACAGCCAAATCAACGATGAAATAGACAGGTTGCGCCACAGCGCCACAGCGGCTTTGTCCGAGCGCCGTGATGTGATTATTGTGGCATCCGTTTCATGCATTTATTCGCTGGGAGATCCCATCGACTACCGGTCGATGGTTATCAGTTTGCGCCCTGGCATGCAAATGAGTAGAGAAAACTTGCTACGCCGTTTGGTGGGGCTACAATATGAGCGAAATGATGTGAATATTACACGAAATAAATTTAGGTTAAAAGGCGATGATGTGGAAATAAACACCGCCTATGCCGAGGGTACGGCGTTTCGTGTGGAATTTTTTGGCGATGAGGTGGACAGAATTAGTGAAATCACACCTTTGACAGGCGAGCGCACACGTGTTTTGCAGCACGTTGCTGTTTTTCCGGCTAGCCATTATATTGTCACGCCCGATAAGTTGCAAAAGGGTGTGGCTGAAATTCGTGATGAAATGAATGAACAGGTGAAATGTTTTACCGAGGAGGGCAAGCTTATTGAGGCCCAGCGCATTGCCCAGCGCACCAATTACGATATGGAAATGCTGATGGAGGTGGGGATGTGCAAAGGCATCGAAAACTATTCGCGCGTTTTGAGTGGACGCGAACCTGGCTCGATTCCCACTACGTTGCTTGATTACTTCCCCAAAGATTTTCTTTTGTTTGTGGATGAAAGCCATGTGATGTTGCCACAGCTGCGCGCAATGTATGGCGGAGATTATGCGCGTAAAAAATCACTGGTAGATTTTGGCTTTCGCCTGCCTTCTGCATTTGACAATCGTCCTTTACGCGATGAAGAGTTTTGGGATAAAATCAATCAAACCATTTTTGTTTCTGCAACGCCGGCAAGCTATGAGCGAGAGCACTCTTATCAAATTGCAGAGCAAATCATTCGCCCCACAGGACTTGTGGACCCGGTGGTGGTGGTGAAGCCTGTTGAAGGACAAATTGACGATTTATTGAGCGAAATCAACCTGCGCAAAGACAGAGGCGAGCGAGTGTTGGTGACAACCTTGACCAAGAAAATGGCAGAGGATCTAACAGATTTTCTTGACGAGTACGAGGTGAAAGTAAAATACATGCATCACGAAGTAGATACTTTTGAGCGCATGGCTCTCATTCGAGATTTGCGCAGTGGTGCCATTGACGTGCTTGTGGGAATCAACTTGCTGAGAGAGGGTCTGGATTTACCGGAGGTGTCTTTGGTGGCGGTGCTGGACGCAGACAAAGAAGGTTTTTTGCGTAGCACTACCAGCCTTGTGCAAACCATAGGTCGTGCAGCACGTAATGCCGATGGAATGGTTATTCTTTATGCAGATACCGTTACCAATAGTATGGAACAAGCTCTTACAGAAACCGAACGGCGCCGTGAAATTCAACAAGCGTATAATAAGGCGCATGGCATAGTGCCCAAAACCATTGTCAAAGACATTGCAGGGCTTATCGAAATTTCGCAGGCTGTAGAAGATGGAAAACAAAGCCGCCGTTTAAGCCGGGCAGAACGCGAACAGCTGATTACACGTTTAACGCGTGAAATGAAAGAAGCAGCTAAAATGTTGGAGTTTGAGCACGCAGCTTTTTTGCGCGACCGCATAGAAAAATTGCGTAGCGGTGAGGCAGTGACAAACGAAGCGGTGTCAGATAAACCTAAGGCAACCAGAAGAAGCCGCAAGAGCAACAAACCTTACTGGGAAAAGCAATAAAAAATTTTATGGCATTTACAATTAACAATAGCAAGGAGAAAAAGGTGGCAAACGACCAAATAATCATCAAAGGGGCAAGAGAACACAACCTAAAAAATATTGACCTAACCTTACCACGAGATAAACTGATTGTGATGACGGGACTTTCCGGTTCCGGTAAATCCTCGCTGGCTTTTGACACCATCTATGCCGACGGGCAAAGACGTTATGTAGAAAGCTTGTCCAGCTATGCACGCCAGTTTTTGGGTCAGATGGAGAAGCCGGATGTAGACGATATCCAGGGCCTGAGCCCAGCCATTTCTATCGACCAACGAACAACCAGCAAAAACCCACGTTCAACTGTTGGAACAGTGACGGAAATTTACGATTATTTGCGCCTTTTATATGCGCGTATCGGTATTCCGCATTGTCCGGTGTGTGGGCGGGAAATTAGCCAGCAAACTGTAGACCAAATGGTGGATGAGGTTCTTAAGTTGCCTGAGGGTAGCCGTTTTATGGTGCTCGCGCCTGTGGTGCGCCTGCGTAAAGGAACCCAGCAAAAAGAGTTTGAGGCGGCAAAACGAGGTGGCTATGCCAGAGTGCGCGTAGATGGTAATATTTATGACCTTGAAGAGGACATTGTGCTGGAAAAAAATACAAAGCATAATGTGGACATTGTGGTGGATAGGCTAGTGTTAAACGAAGATGTTCGCAGCCGTCTGGCCGATTCTATCGAGACGGCCATCGGGCTGACTGGCGGGCTGGTTGCCATTTCTGTTTTGGATGGCGAAGAATTGCAGTTTAGCCAAAGCTATGCCTGTCCCGAACATGGAACCTCCATAGAAGAGTTAAGTCCGCGGATGTTTTCATTTAACAACCCTGTGGGTGCCTGTGAAACCTGCACAGGGCTTGGTACTTTTATGCAAGTGGACCCAAGTCTTATTATCCCCAACAAAAATTTATCGTTGCGGGAAAAAGCTGTGAAAGCCAGCGGTTGGCATTATGCCGAAGGGTCTATTAGCGAAATGTATTACCTCGGCCTTGCAAACGAGCATGGCTTCACACTGGATACACCCATCAAAGAGATGAGTAAAGCAGCTGTGGAGGCGATTTTGTACGGCACAAAAGGAAAAAAACTGAAAATGCACCGGGAAAATGAGTTCGGCTCTGGGGTATATAATACCGATTTTGAGGGCGTGATTCCAAATTTGGAGCGTCGATTTCGCGAGAGCAATAGCGAATGGATGCGTGAAGAGATTTCTCTGTGTATGCGTGGCGTAGAATGCCCCACCTGCCATGGGCAGCGCTTAAAAAAGGCGAGCCTTGCCGTGACAGTAGGGGGCATCAACATTAGCGTGTTGACTGAGAAAAGTGTTGTGCAAGCCATTGAGTTTTTTGAAAAAATAGAGCTGAGCGAGCGCGAGCATATGATTGGCGATGGGGTGCTGAAAGAAATACGCGAGCGGCTAGGGTTTTTGCAAAGTGTGGGGCTGGGCTACCTCACTTTAGCACGCGGTGCAGCCAGTCTTTCTGGTGGAGAAAGCCAGCGTATTCGCTTGGCCACACAAATTGGCAGTGCGCTCACCGGGGTGTTGTATGTGCTGGATGAACCCAGCATTGGCTTGCATCAGCGCGACAATTCAAAACTGATAGCAACACTTTTGCGTTTGCGAGATTTAGGGAATACGCTTATTGTGGTGGAACATGATGAAGAGACGATGCGTGCGGCCGATTTTATTGTGGATATCGGCCCGGGTGCCGGTGTACATGGTGGAGAATTGGTGGCCCTTGGTAGCTTAGAGGACATCGAAAATGAAGAGCGCAGCCTCACCGGGCAGTATCTTAGCGGAAAAAAAAGTATTTCTGTTCCAGAAAAAAGGCGCAAGGGTAACGGGCATGAGTTGCAGGTTCTGGGGGCTACACAAAACAACTTGAAAAACGTATCGGTGTCGTTTCCTTTAGGGGTGATGACCTGTGTGACGGGAATTTCGGGCTCCGGCAAATCATCACTTGTGAACGAAATTTTATACAAGCGCCTTGCAGCAGACCTCAATGGGGCGCGTCTTTTTGCAGGCAAGCACGAGGACCTAAAAGGGCTGGAATGGGTGGATAAGGTCATAGGTATTGATCAAAGCCCCATCGGGCGCACGCCACGCTCAAACCCTGCCACATACACAAGTGTGTTTACGGATATTCGCACCTTGTTTTCTCAAACACAAGAGGCTAAAATGCGTGGCTATGGGCCGGGGCGGTTTTCGTTTAATGTGAAAGGTGGGCGCTGTGAAGCTTGTGAAGGGGATGGCATTTTAAAAATTGAAATGCATTTTTTGCCGGATATTTATGTGCCGTGCGAGGTGTGTAAGGGGGCACGATATAACCGCGAAACACTGGAGGTGCACTATCGAGACAAAACCATCCATGATGTGCTGGAAATGACAGCTGAAGAGGCGGCATCGTTTTTTGAAAATATCCCCAAAATTCATCGTAAAATTAAAACATTGGTGGATGTGGGGCTTGGTTATATTCGGCTTGGGCAAAGTGCCACCACCCTTTCTGGTGGTGAAGCCCAACGCGTGAAACTGGCTTTGGAACTTGCCAAGCGGGATACAGGCCAAACGGTGTACATTTTAGACGAGCCAACCACCGGCCTGCATATAGAGGACGTGCGAAAGCTTGTGAAAGTGCTGGATAAACTGGTGGATGCCGGGAATACGGTCATTGTTATAGAGCATAATTTAGAGGTTATCAAACGCGCCGACTATGTCATAGATTTGGGCCCGGAGGGCGGTGGTGCAGGGGGCGAAATTGTGGCGCAAGGAACACCGGAAGAGGTGGCCAAAGTAAAGGCGTCCTTTACAGGGCAATATCTAGCACCGCTGCTAAAAAAAAGACAAAGTAAACGACAAGCTAAGTGATGAATATAAGCCTTGCCAGCTATTGAGAATTCGGGTATAATAATAAGAGAAGTTTCGTAACTAGGCACGGTAGCACTAGAGAGGGAATAGGCACCAGCGTGAATCGAGTAGAGTATCAAAAGAACAAGCGTTCAGAAGATGTATTGTTATCGCACTATCGGCGAGAACCAAAAGCGTACATACGCAGTTTTGGTTGCCAGCAAAGCGTAAATGATGGAGAAAGGCTAAAAGGTGTGCTTTTGGATGTTGGCTTTGAGCTAACGCAAGAGCCGAAAGAAGCAGATATAATTTTGTTTAACACCTGTGCAGTGCGAGAGCATGCAGAACAGCGCATGTATGGGAATTTAGGTGCGCTTAAAGCTTTAAAAGTGGCAAAACCAAGCTTGATTATCGGTGTTTGCGGTTGCATGGCCGAAGAAAAAGTAACTGTAGATAAACTTCGTTCCAGTTATCCGTATGTAGATTTGGTTTTGGGTACCAATGCGGTGGATTTGCTGCCTGATATTTTGGCAGAACGCCTTAGCACACGCAAGCGTGCTTTGCGCATACCTCCTCTACGAAAAGAGGTGGTAGAGAATGTGCCCCAACACAGGGATTCTACATTTAAGGCGTTTTTGCCTATTATGTACGGATGTGATAACCATTGTTCGTATTGTATTGTTCCACTGGTACGAGGTAGCGAGCGTAGCCGTGCGTCGGCAGACATTCTTGAAGAATTTAAGGGTCTCATCGAGGCGGGATATAAAGAAATAACGTTGCTTGGCCAAAATGTTAATTCCTATGGCAAAGGGCTGGATGAAAAAATTGACTTTAGTGATTTGCTCTGCCTTTTGTGTAAAATACCGGGAGAGTATCAGCTGCGGTTTATGACAAGCCATCCAAAAGATGCCACGCGCAAAATGATTGATACCATTGTGCAAAATGATCATCTGTGCAAACACTTGCATCTTCCGGTGCAATCTGGTTCTAACGATATTTTGGCGCGTATGAATCGAAATTACACAGCAGAAGAGTATTTGGGGCTTATACGTTATGCCAAAGAGAAATGCCCGGAGATGACGTTTTCTTCTGATATCATGGTGGGTTTTCCCGGTGAAAGTGAAAGTGATTTTAAGGACACAATGAAACTGATAGAGCAAGTGGGATTTACCCAGTTGTTCACCTTTATATATTCTAAGCGGCCCGGTACAAAGGCAGCAGAGTTGCCAGACGCAACCCCTCATGCCGAAAAAAGTGGTAGAATTGCAGAAATTTTACACTTGCAAGAGAAGAAGCTACAAGAGCTTGCAAAGCCTTGGCTTGGGCAAGAGTATTATGCATTGGTAGAGGGAAAAGGGCGTACAGAGGGATATGTGAGCGCACGCCTTGATAACAATATGCTGTGTGAATGTGAAGCGGATGAGCGTTGGATTGGCAACTTTATAACTGTGCGTGTGCTGGAAGTTAAGGGCGGTATGTTGGCAGGCGAATTTGTAAAATAGAAAATCTTTATATAAAAAGGAGCAAGGTAATGGAACAGGCAATTTTAAAATTTAAAGAAGCGGCAGCAGCGTTTCAAAACGAAGCGTGCTATAACAATATGCAAGCGGCTCGAAAAGCAAATGACGAGGATGAGGATTTGCAAGCTATGTTGAGTGAGTTCAACGTAACACGGAAAGACTTAAACGGAGAAATGCACAAAGAAGACAGTGATGAAAAACGTGTAGAAGAACTGGAAGCTCGCATTGGCAATTTATATCAAAACATCATGTCTAATGCCAATATGCAAAACTACAACCACGCTAAAAATGATGTGGAAGAGTTTATTGTGTATGTAAACGCCATTTTGAATGCGGCAGTGGATGGGGATGACCCAATGCAAGTGCAAAAACCACAGGCAGAGCATGGGTGTGGTGGCGGTTGTAGCTCTTGCGCCGGTTGCTCATAACCAAAACGAAGAACGGCCATAGGTGCTGAAAAAGGGCGTTGCAAAAACATGTGGGATGTGTGAAAACAAAATCGTCTTAATGTTTAAGGATGCAAAAATATTGAACAATAATAGACAATTTAACGAACCTTTTTGTTCAAAAAACGCTTACAGTATTTTGTAAAGTAGATTAAGCCGGTAACGCTAAAAGATAAACCCCTGTTTTTTGCAAAGCCTCCATCGGTTTTTGTGAAGCAGGGATTTCGTTTGTTTTAAGAAAATGGGTTAAAAGGGGTGGAAACACATGGCAAAGCCGTCTCCCATGCTGGAGCAATATATCGACATAAAAGAAAAAAATAAAGATAAAATTCTTTTTTTTCGCGTGGGAGATTTCTATGAAATGTTCTTTGAGGATGCCGTTTTGGCCTCAAAGGAGCTGGAGCTCACCCTTACCGGAAAGGACTTTGGCCTGGAAGAGCGCGCCCCCATGTGTGGTGTGCCGCATCATTCGGCCGAGGCCTATACAAAACGTTTGATTGAAAAGGGATATAAGGTGGCCATCTGCGAGCAGGTGGAGGATGCTGCCTTGGCAAAGGGGCTTGTCCGGCGCGATGTGGTGCGTGTGGTGACGCCAGGAACTGTGGTGGAAAGTTCTATGCTTTCGGATGACCGCAACAATTATATTGCCTGTATTTTTATCCAAAAAACGGTAGCGGGTCTGTGTTTTGCTGATGTTTCCACAGGATCGATTCACACAGTGTTTTTGGAAGGAGAACATCTGGACAAGCAAATTTGTAGCGAGCTTTCCCGGTTTTTTCCAAGTGAAATTTTATTTAACAGTGAAATTTTGCAGCATAAAATCATCACAACCTTCATCAAAGAGCAGCTTGCAGCCCATGTGAGCGTAGATCTTTTGGATGATGAGGATTTTGTGGAGGACAACACAAAGCCATTGATGGAGCAACACTTTGGAAAGAGCCTAGAGGAAATGGTGCATTTAGAGGCCGGAGCACCGGGCTTTGCTGCTTTAGGTGCCTTGCTGGCTTATTTGTATCGAACACAAAAAAATGGTGTGAGTCGCTTAAAAAACGTGCGTCATGAAGAGGAAGAGCGCTATATGACGCTACCCATGACGAGCCTTTTGAACTTAGAGCTTTTGGAAACATTGAGAGGCAAAGAAAAGAAGGGGAGCTTGCTTTGGGTGCTGGATCAAACACAAACGGCTATGGGAAAACGGCTGCTGCGCCACTGGGTAGAGCGCCCCTTATTGCGTGTTTCGTCTATCAATGCCCGCCTAGATGCAGTGGACGAACTGATGCAAAAAACAGTGCAGCGTCTTGAAATATGTGAAGAATTGGGCCATGTGTTTGACGTAGAGCGCCTTTTAACGCGCGTGGTGTTTGGCACAGCTGCTCCACGTGAAATGACTGCCCTTTTAGCCACTTGCCTTCGCCTACCGGGCATTATAGAGCGTTTGTCTGACTTTTCTTGCCCCAAACTGCAAGAGATTGGCCACAGGTTGGACCCCTTGCGAGATATAGCCCAATTGATTGCAAGTACATTGAAAGATGAACCACCGGCCACCTTGAAGGACGGTGGCTATATCCGTGAAGGATTTTCTGAAACGGTAGACGAATTGCGTGATATCCACAGCGGTGGCACAAACCTTTTGGCAGAGATTGAGGCAAGGCTGAAAGAAGAAACAGGCATAAGAACATTAAAAATTGGTTTCAATAAAGTGTTTGGCTACTACATAGAGGTGAGTAAATCTTTTGTAGAGCAAGTGCCGCAACATTTTGTGAGAAAACAAACTCTTACAAATGGAGAACGCTACATCACGGAAGAACTCAAAACTCTTGAAACCAGAATATTGCGTGCGGGCGAGCAGCTGGCCGTGCTAGAAAGAGAGTTATACCACGTTTTGCTAGAGCAAGTGAGCCAAGAGCAAACGCGCATTCAACAAGCGGCCGATTGTTTGGCACAAATGGATGTGCTAGCTTGCCTTGCGCAAGCAGCCGTTGTGGGGCGGTACGCAAGGCCCACTGTAAATGGTGGGGATTTTATTGAAATTGTGCAGGGGCGTCACCCTGTGGTGGAAAAAATGCAAAAGGGGAACCCTTTTGTACCCAATGATACAAAACTGGATTGTGGCGATTACCGCATGCAAATTATTACCGGGCCCAATATGGCCGGTAAATCCACCTATATGAGGCAAACGGCTTTAATTGCAATCATGGCACAAATTGGGTCCTTTGTCCCGGCAGAGCGCTGCACAGTGGGTGTGTGTGACGCTGTGTTCACACGCGTAGGGGCCTCGGATGATTTGGCAGCAGGAAAATCTACCTTCATGGTGGAAATGACAGAAGTTGCTGAAATTTTACAAGAGGCAACACCCAAAAGCCTTGTGATCTTGGATGAAATTGGACGTGGCACTTCTACCTTTGACGGCATGAGTATTGCACAAGCGGTGGTGGAATATATTGCCGACGCCGAGCTTGGCCTTGGCTGCAAAACTCTATTTGCCACACATTATCATGAGTTAACCGATCTTGAAAATTCGATAGATGGCGTAAAAAATTATAACATTGCGGTGAAAAAACGCGGGGATGATATTACCTTTTTGCGCAGGATTGTGCGCGGGCCGGCTGACGACAGCTATGGTATTCAAGTGGCAAAGCTTGCAGGGCTACCAAATGGTGTGGTGGAGCGTGCAAAAGAGGTTCTGTGCACCTTGGAAGCGACAAGTAAGCTCAATGTGCCTGTTACACAGCTGGATTTTGAATCGTGGAATGGCCTACAGTATAGCAAAGAGCCCACTGAAATTTTAGAAAAGCTGCGGGTGGTAGATCCGGAAACATTAACCCCCCTAGAGGCCTTAAACTTCTTGTATGAAATAAAGAGGATGACAGACTGATTTTAAATTGTGCTGCAAAACCTGCCGATAAAAAAATGACAGCTGCACCGCTAGAGGTTACAAGGGTGCCTGTTGAGATATTGAGAAAACGTGAGAGGAGGAATCCATGCCTATACGAGTGCTAGAGGCTCATACAGCAGAGTTGATTGCTGCAGGCGAAGTGGTGGAGCGCCCGGCATCTGTGGTGAAAGAGCTTGTTGAAAATGCTATTGATGCGGGCGCAAAGCATTTAGAAGTGGAAATAGAGCAAGGTGGTGTGCGCCTTATACGTGTGCAAGACGACGGCTGTGGTATTTTAGCAGATGAAGTGCCGATTGCTTTTTTGCGTCATGCAACCAGCAAAGTATGGTGCGAAAATGATTTGGATTCTATTTCAACCTTGGGTTTTCGCGGTGAAGCTCTGGCCTCTATTGCCAGCGTGTCAAAGGTAGAGCTACTCACACGTGAAAAAACACAAGAGGATGCTTGCTTATATCGTATAGAAGGTGGCGTGGAGTATGAACTGTGTGAGGCGGCACGCCCGTATGGCACTACGTTTTATGTAAGAGAACTGTTTTTTAATACACCGGCTCGCATGAAATTTCTGAAAAAAGACGCCAGCGAGGCAGCTTATGTAACAGAATTAGTGGGCCGTTTGGCGCTTTCATGCAAAGAGGTTTCCCTGCGATACTTGCGGGACGGCAAAGAAGTGTTTCATACGCCGGGCACAAAGGACTTGACGGCGTGCGTATACGCAGTGCTGGGCAAAGAGTTTGCCAAGGGTTTGTGTGCTGTGGATTATGATAAAGCCCCATATGGGGTAACCGGGCTTGTTACTTTCCCAAAAAACTGTAGAAAAAGCCGTTCTATGCAATATTTTTATATCAATGGACGGTTTGTAAAAAGCCGCACCATGATGGCGGCGCTAGAGCAAGCCTACCGTGGTAAAACCATGCACGGAAAATTTCCGGGTTGTGTTTTATTTTTAACCTTACCTTTAGATCTTGTGGATGTTAACGTGCATCCTGCAAAAACAGAGGTGCGTTTTGCCCATGAAACGGCTGTGTTTTCTGCAGTGTATACGGCCGTAAAAGAGGCGCTGGAGAAGGCAGATAGCATACACACAACGATGCAGTTTTCAAAAAATATATCGCTGTCCTCTGCGGAAAATATTTGCGAGCAAGATGAGACAAATACATCTTTGTCGTCATTAAAACATACATCAGCTGTAAGGCAAACAGAAAATGTGCAAACACTTTTTTCATCAGAAGATGTCATTCCATATCGCATAGAAAAGCAGCCTAAGCAACCCGGATTTTTACAGACGGATAGCACAGAATATGGCCTTGATATTCGAGCAAAGGAAGACGAATTCTCCTTAGCTTACATCGAGAAAGAAAGCGCCGAAAAACCGAAGCATGTCATGCAATTTACCAAGGCAATGCCGGTGCAAAAGTGCTGGGAGTCCTCTGAAAAGCAGGGTGATTTCACAAAAGAAACAACTGCTGAAGGTGAGATGAAAACAAAGCAGCTGGTGCTGGATGAAGCACAGAAACCAGAACTTTGCTACGTTGGAGAGTTGTTTTCTACTTATGTGCTAGCGCAGAGTGAAGATACTTTGTATGTGATTGATAAGCATGCGGCACATGAACGTCTTTTGTATGAAAAGCTGGCAAAAGAAAGAAAAGGTGCCACAGCGCAGATGTTATTGTGCCCGGTAGCCGTTACCTTAGGGGCTGAAGAAAAAGCAATTCTTTTAGAAAACGAAGCCATTTTGCGAGATAATGGCATAGAACTGGAGGAATTTGGCGGGGCAGATATTTTGGTGCGAGCAGTGCCGGGCGACATTGTGCATGAGGACGTGGAGGGTTTGCTTGTGGATGTGGCAAGTGGCCTTTTGCAAGGCGGGCAAACCATTCTTGATGAAAAAACCGAGTGGGTGTTGCACTCTATGGCCTGCCGCGCGGCCATAAAAGGCGGAGATAAAACCGCACCACAACAACTATTATATTTGGCACAGCAGATTATGGACGGGACTATACCTCCGTTTTGTCCACATGGCAGGCCCGTGGTTCTGGAAATCACACGCAAGGAGCTGGAAAAACAATTTGGACGGCTTGGATAACAAAATAAAAATTATAGTGGTTTGCGGGCCCACAGCCACAGGAAAAACAGATCTGGCATTTTCTTTGTGTGAGCATTTTGGCGGTGAGCTTATAGGGGCCGACTCTATGCAAATTTATAAAAACCTTCCCATTGGAACGGCGGCGCCATCCATGTGCGAATACCCTGATATAAAACGACATCTTGTTTCTTTTTTGCCTCCGCAGCAGTCTTTTTCGGTGGCGGATTACCTAAAAAAAGCAGGTGAATGTATTCGAGAAACGGCACAAAGGGGAGCTGTTCCCATAGTGTGTGGTGGAACAGGATTATACATCGATAGCCTCGTGAAAGGGATCGATTTTATGAGTGAAAAACCGGGGCAGCATGTGCTAGATGAGCTGGAGGGTCGATGGCATCAACAGGGCAAGTATGCCCTGCATGAGCAACTGATGGAAATTGACCCGGATTGTGCACAAAAACTTCACCCAAATGATAAAAAGAGAGTGATTTTTGCCTTGGCACAAGCCGAGCAATTTGGCACAACTTTACAGATGCGCAACGAGCGTTCGCGTAAGGTGCAAAGTGATTTTGATCCCTTTGTGATTGTGCTGGGTGACGAGGAACGTAGCATGCTTTACCGGCGCATTGAACAACGTGTGGACAGTATGATGCAAGCTGGTCTTTTAAAAGAGGCGCAATGGGTGTATCAAAACAAAGAGCGCTTTAAAACGGCAGTGCAGGCAATTGGATACAAAGAATTGTTTGCCTATTTTGAGGAGGGGTGTCCACTTTCGTCCTGTGTAGAATCTTTAAAACAGGCCACGCGTCGCTATGCAAAAAGACAGTTGACATGGTTTCGTCACCACCCGTATGATGCTTGGCTTTTACCCGAAAATACGGATACAGGAGCTAGGGCGAGAGCATTAATTGAAACATTTTTAGCGTGTTAGAGTTGTTAACGGTAAAAAGTGTTGATTCACCTGGGGTGCTTTTATAACGTATTTACATGAAATTTGCATTTTGCTTTTGCGATACGTATGGAATGTTTTGTTTTAGGATTTTATACGGTGTATAGTTTTAAAAAGGAGGTGGCCGGGTTGACAGAATGGAAAAAAAAGAAAAAATATGCATCCAAAGATGCCTTAGAAACAGAGCAAAGCCCGGAAAAAGCCTCTGCAAATGAGAGAGTGGTTACCGTATCAAAAGGGAAAACGCTTCGACGCCTGCGCACTTTGTTTTGGCTTGTACTGCTAGGGATATTTGTGTACTTGGCGGTGCAAGTGGTGTTGGTTTTGTCTCCACAAATGCGCACAACAGTTGTGGTGGAAGGCGAAATGATTGATGCATTGCAAGTGGAGGGGTTTGTCTCTATTGAATCTGTACCTGTGCAAAGCGAGGGGCTGATGTATTATACTGTTCCAAGTGGCCAGCGGGTTTCGGAAGGGGACGAAGTGGCACTGGTGTACACAGATAGGGCCGGGGTTTTGGCAAGGGAAGAGTTGAATGAATTGCAGCAGGAAATGACACTTTTGCAAGAGGTGCAAGATACTGCTGTGCAAGCAGAGGATGTTGACTCTATTCTGCGTGAAACAGAGGAGAGTTTGATGTCCTATTTGGAGGTGCTTTCCAGTGGCAATTATGCCGAAATTGTTCAGCCACGCAATGAAATGATGATGGCAAATAATCGTTTGCAGCTTGCAACAGGAGATGAAACTGATTACACAGCGCGCATGCAAACTCTGCAAGAGCAAGCGGCCCAACTAGAGGGTGCGGCTACGCCAAGCGGATCTGTTTTAGCTCCCAAAAGCGGCTATTTTGTGCCTTCTAGCCAACAAGATCGTGTGCCGGTAGGCTATAGTGATTTGCTTGCCCAAACACCACAGCAGCTGCAAACAGCTATGCAAGAGGCACCCACCTATTTTGATGAGTCGGTGGTGGGGCATATGGTTACGGATTATCAGTGGTATTTTTTTACGGTGGTGCCATTTTCTGAGCTGGAAAAATTCACACCGGGGCAAAAGCTGGAGTTGCGCTTTACAGATGTGAGTGATGAGCGCCTGAGTGTGAGGGTTGAAAGTGTGGAGGAAGACGAAGAAGCACAGCTTGCCAAAGTGGTGCTGTTATGCGAAGAGGTGAACCCCGATATTTTAAACCTGCGTTTGGAAGAGGCAGAGATTATTTTTAGCACCGAAACAGGCCTAAGGCTTGAGAAAGAGGCTTTGCGTGTAATTGAAGGGCAAACGTGTGTTTATGAAAAATTTGGTAACCAAGCGATGCTGCGCCCAGTGGAAGTGTTGGTGGATGGGGAAGATTATATATTGCTTTCGGATAGATACGAAGCTGGCGTAAATGAAATAGAGCTGTATGATGAAATCATTGTAGAGTCTGGAGGGGTGGAATTGTATGACCAGAAAATCATCTGAAAAAATTAAGGAACATGTGCAAACGGTACGAGAAGAAATAGAAGAGGCTTGCATAAGAGCGGGCCGAAAGACAAATGAGGTAACGCTCATTGGGGTGACGAAAACCCAGCCGATAGAAGCGGTGCGTGCTGTAATTGAAGCAGGTGTTTATGATATTGGCGAAAACCGTGTGCAAGAGATATTGGAAAAAGCCCCACATTTGCAAGATTTAGAACACCGTTGCCATTTAATTGGGCACCTGCAACGAAATAAAGCAAAATTTTTACCGGGTCAAATTATGATGTTACAAAGCCTAGATAGCGTGCGTACTTTAGAGGCATTAGAGCGTGTGTATGAGGCAAAGGATGAAATGCTTTCGGTGTTAATTGAAGTAAATATTGGCGAAGAAACGTCTAAAACAGGGGTTAGTAGCACAGAATATATGGAGCTTGCACACCGCGTGAACGAAAGCCAGCGCTTGCACCTAAGAGGGCTTATGTGCATTCCGCCCATGGAAGGTGCCAAGGCAGCACGGGTTTATTTTCGTAAGATGTATAATCTATTTGTTGACATGCAGGCCGAAAAAATGGATAATAGTACTGTTAACATCCTTTCCATGGGGATGTCTACCGATTATTCGGTGGCAATAGAGGAAGGGGCCACTATGGTGCGTGTGGGCACCGCTTTGTTTGGTAAAAGAAACTAAAATCTTCATTGATGAATAAGCTACAGGTTGCATAATAAATATACGCACTACAAATGTCCTTTGTGTAAGGGTTGTGAGTGCAGACGGAGGAAATGACATGGCTGGTTTTTTGGGCAAGATTCGAGACATTATGGGAGTGGACGACGACGGTGATCTTTATGAAGGCGACGACATGGATTTTATAGGCAATCAAAGTGCTGGCACATCCTCTTCTGCTGTAGATGATTATGTGATGGAAAAGCGTAATAAGGTTGTCAATATCAACGCCACCACGCAGCTGCAAGTGGTTTTGGTAAAACCCGAGCGGTTTGATGACGCTTCGGCTGTGGCCGACCATTTGAACGCACGTCGTACTGTGGTGCTTAACTTAGAGTCTACAAATAAAGAGGTCTCGCGTCGTCTTGTGGATTTCTTGTCCGGAGTTGCCTATGCAAACAATGGTCAAATTAAACGTGTGGCCAACAACACCTTCATTATCACCCCGTACAATGTGGATATAGTGGGTGATATTTTAGATGAGCTGGAAAGCAGTGGAGTCTTTTTTTAAAAAATGATTATCAACCGTAATGAGGGGTTATAAAAATAGAAAGTACGAAATGGAGGGTATTATAGATGAACGTGGAAAGCATTCGAAATGTGAAGTTCGACTTGGTCAGAAAGGGATATAGCCCGGCTGATGTAGATGAATACTTGACGCAAATTGCCGCAGAGTTTGAAGAGCTTAGTGCGCAGCGAGATTCTGCACGTGAAGAGCTGGAAATTGCATTGGAAACACAAAATGACCTAGAGTCTAAAATTTTGATTTTGGCTCAAAAGGTGGAAGAATATCGCAGTGAGGAAGATACACTGAAAACCGCTTTGCTTAACGCGCAGCGTATGGGCGAAACAGTGGTGCACGAAGCAAAGCAAAAAGCGGAAATTCTTATGCGAGAAGCCACAGGCACTGTACAATTGCTTCGCGAGCAAGCAGAAGAAGAAAGTGCACGTGAACGCTTAAAATTAGAACAATTGCAACAGCAGGTGACGCGTTTTAAAGCCACTATTTTGAATTTGTATAAACAACACATCGAATCTTTGAGTGCTTTGGATGACCCGATTGAGCAAATTGAAGACGCAAGAGAAGCGTATATAAACGATGAGCTTGAGTTTCAGGGCTACGAGCAAGAGGAAGTGATTGAAAACGTAGAATTTGAAATGGAAGAGCCGGAGGTCCCGGATAACAAAATGGAAGCAGCCCAAGCCGCCGGCATTGATACAGAGCCACCGATGCCGGGCGAAGAGCCTGTGGTGAATTTGTTTGAAGGTGTGCCGCTAGATGTGAACCCTTCTCAAAACCCTTCAATTTAAATAAATAACAATTGTTGCCGGTTTTTACGTTACCGTTTAAAGGTGGCTCGAAAACCGGCTTTTCGTCAAAAGGAACAAGCTACATTGTGTTTTGCAAGGAGAGATAACCGTGTCGGAAGATTATAACAGTACCTTAAACCTGCCCAAAACCAAGTTTGATAT
The DNA here is from genome assembly GCA_964370445.1 of uncultured Oscillospiraceae bacterium. Lineage (GTDB taxonomy): Bacteria > Bacillota > Clostridia > Oscillospirales > Ruminococcaceae > JAAYCI01. The sequence continues at coordinate 18,333 of CAYJJK010000004.1, forward strand.
GCGTGCAGGATTGCCCACAAAAGAGCCCAAAATGCTTGCCGCGTGGGAAGAAGATGCCCTTTATGAAAAAATGATTGAAAACAACGAGGGAAAACCCGTGTATATTTTGCACGATGGCCCCCCTTATGCAAACGCCGGTATCCACATGGGTACGGCAATGAATAAAGTACTGAAAGACATCATCGTGCGCTATAAAAATATGGCGGGTTTTAAAGCACCGTTTGTGCCCGGTTGGGATACACATGGTCTTCCCATCGAACGCAAAGCCATGCAAGAAGTGCGCGATAAACAAAAAAAGGAAAAGAAAAAAACAGGTGTAGAGCCAAAAGCACTCACACCGTATGATATGCGCGAGCTATGCCACGATTATGCCATGCGCTACATTGATGTACAACGCACCCAATTTAAACGACTTGGCGCTTTGGGAGACTGGAATGATCCTTACATCACCTTAACACCGGAATATGAGGCGAAACAAATTGAAGTGTTTGGCGAAATGGCCAAAAAAGGTTATATTTACAAAGGTCTCAAGCCGGTTATCTGGTGCCCCAATGATCGCACAGCTTTGGCAGAGGCAGAAATTGAGTATGCAAACGACCCGGTAGACACCATCTACGTGGCGTTCCAGGTTAAAAAAGACAACGGTGCTTTGCAAAAAGCAGGTCTAAACCCAGAAAATGTGTGGTTTGTGATCTGGACAACCACGGCATGGACGCTTCCTGCCAATGTGGCCATTTGCCTTGGGCCTCGCTTTGAATATGTGGCGGTGCAAGCGGGCGAGCGCGTGTATGTGGTGGCAAAAGAACTTTTAAAAAGCACCATGGAAGCGTGTAAAATTGATGATTATACCGTGCTGGCTACTTTCCAAGGCAGCGACTTGGAACTTATTGAAACAAAGCATTGCTACTTAGACCGCGAATCACTGGTGATAGTGGGCGACCATGTCACTTTAGAAAGTGGAACAGGCTGTGTACATACGGCTCCCGGTCATGGTGCAGAGGACTATGACGTTGTCAGCCGTCACTATCCGCAACTTCCCATGTTGGTGCCGGTAAACGATGTGGGCGTGCTTACCGAAGAGGCGGGCCAGTTTTCCGGTTTACATGTAGAAAAAGCAAGCAAAGAGATTATTGCGGCCCTTGAAGAGAGTGGTGCAGTTATTGGTGTTACACACGAAATGCATCAATATCCGCATTGCTGGCGTTGCAATACGCCCATACTTTTCCGTGCTACCGAACAGTGGTTTTGCTCTGTGGAAGATTTTCGTGAGGATACTTATAAAGCCATTGACAAAGTGCAGTGGGTGCCACAGTGGGGCCAAGACCGCATGACTGCCATGGTGCGCGATCGTGCCGATTGGACCATCTCTCGTCAGCGTTTGTGGGGCATGCCGATTCCGGTGTTCTACTGTGACGATTGCGGCAAGTATGTTATCAATGATGAAACCATCGGTGCTGTGAAAGAGCTGTTTTCTAAAGAGGGCTCGAACGCATGGTTTAAATATGCGGCAGAGGAAATTTTACCGGCAGGCTACACCTGTGAGCATTGCAGTGGAAAAAATTGGCGCAAAGAGACCGATACTATGGACGTTTGGTTTGACTCCGGCTCGTCGCACGCCTATGTTTTGGAAAAATGGAAGGATCATCACTGGCCTGCAGATCTCTATTTGGAGGGAAGTGACCAGTTCCGCGGTTGGTTCCAATCCTCTTTGCTTACTGCGGTGGCAACACGTGGTACAGCCCCATATAAAACTGTGGTTAGTGCGGGCTGGGTGGTGGATGGCGAAGGCCGTAAAATGAGCAAAAGCCTTGGCAATGGTGTGGAGCCAGAGGAAATCATCCGTGATTACGGTGCCGACCTCATTCGCCTTTGGGTGGGTGCAGCCGACTATCATGCTGATATGCGTATCGGCAAAGAAATTTTGAAACAGTTGTCGGAAGGTTATAGAAAAGTGCGTAACACTGCGCGTTTCATTCTTGGTAATTTAAACGATTTCGAGCCGGACAAACATATGGTTGCCGATTGTGATTTGCAAGAATTGGACCTTTGGGCGCTTGCCGAGCTGGATAAACTGGTGGCAACAGCCCGCGAAGGATACGACAGTTTTGATTTCCACAAAGTGTATCATGGCCTACATCGTTTTTGCGTGGTGAGTATGTCTAACTTCTATTTAGACATTGTTAAAGACCGCCTATACATCAATAGGGCGGATAGTGTATTACGCCGTGCGGCACAAACGACCATGTTCCGTGTGCTGGTGGCAATCACAGAAATTTTAGCGCCAATTTTGGCCTTCACTTCACAAGAAATTTGGGAGTTTATCCCAGATTTTGAAGGCAAGCAAAAATATGTAGTGATGCATGAGATGCCTACACCAGGCAAGTATACACTTAGCGAAGAGGAACAAAAACGTTGGGAGACCATAATTGCTATCAACGATGATGTGAAAAAAGTGCTGGAGGAAAACCGTGCAGCCAAGGTGATTGGCTCTTCTTTAGAGGCAGAAGTGGTGTTGCATTGTAATGAAGAGATGCTTTCCTTTGTGCAAAGCGTGCAAGGCGGTTTGGCCGATATTTTCATCGTTTCTGAGGTGAAACTTGTAGAAGGTGAAGGCGGAAGCAAAGGTGAGGTAGAGGGCTTATCCATAGAAGTTAAGCGTGCAAGCGGCATAAAATGTGAGCGCTGCTGGCAGTACCGAGATAGTACTGGTCAAAATGCAGAGCACCAAAATGTGTGTTCACGTTGTGCCACCATTTTAAGTGCTGATTAAAAACAAAACAGTGATACGCAAAGCAGCCGGCTTTGCGTATTCTATTATTGCATCATGAAAAATAACATTTTCTTATGTTTGGTTTTCGTTAGGGGAAATGAGCCTTTGCATTTTGTTAGCATTTTAATCGGAGATTAGAGCGTAACCGAATGGTTATCCACAAACAAAATAGAGTATTTGCTGTTTGTTACGGTAAGGTTTATGAATACAGCAAATATTGTTTCACAGCTTTTATATGAATTTTAATAGCTTTTGTTTTGTGATTTCTTCAGTTACAATACGCCTTAGTACAAGGCCACATGATAGGAGGTTAAACGCTTGGTTTTTGGAGTGATAGTAGCCGTGGTGCTGATTGCATTGGACCAACTGGCAAAGAAGGTGGCCGTTTCTGTTTTGATGCCTCAAGGGGTTTTACCGGCCATACCGGGTGTGCTTGAATGGCGCTACATCGAAAACGACGGTGCAGCCTTTAGCTTATTTGCAGGAAGGCAAAGCTTTTTAATTTTATTCACAAGTGTTGCCCTGCTTATCGTGGCATACATATTAATTTTTCGCCGCCCAAAAGACAAGTTGGAGGCTTTCTCATTCCTTTTGATTTTTTCAGGTGGAGTGGGTAATTTGATTGACAGAATTGCCCAAGGCTATGTGGTAGATTATATCAATCTACTTTTTGTGAATTTTGCCGTTTTCAACCTGGCAGATATCTATGTTACGGTTGGGTTTGCTTTACTTTTATTCGCTATGATTCGAGGCGAGATACGAGAAAGAAAAATGCGAGCAAATGAAGTAAAACAAGATGAAGAAGACAGCACTTCAAACGCGGCCGAGGAAGAGCCAAGTGAGGCAATAGACGATGGAGGAAATTGAGTTCTGTCTTACAGAGGAAGAAGAGGGCCAACGTTTAGACAGTTACCTCGCTAAACAGGGAGGTTTTTCGCGTGCGGCCGTGCAACGAATGCTGGGCGAGGGTCTTGTGTTTTTAAACGGAAAAGCCTCTTCTAAAAGCCACAGGCTGGTTGCAGGCGAGCATTTGCTTTTGCAAATTTTGCCACCTAAAGATAGCCTTGCTAAAGCGCAAGATATCCCTTTATGTGTTGTGTTTGAGGACGAACACCTTGTGGTTGTGGATAAACCAAAAGGCCTTGTGGTTCACCCAGCGCCGGGGCATGAAGACGGAACTTTGGTGAACGCATTGTTGCACCATTGCCACGGGGGATTGTCTGGTATTGGCGGAGAGTTGCGTCCCGGCATTGTGCATAGAATTGATAAGGACACAAGTGGCCTTTTGGTGGTGGCAAAAGATGATAAAACCCACATGGGCCTTTCAGAGCAATTTGCAGTGCATAGTATTGTGCGCGAATATCAGGCAGTGATACACGGACATTTGAAAGAGGGAAAAGGCACTGTGGATGCCCCTATAGGCCGTAGCAGCAAAGACCGCAAGAAAATGGCTGTGGTGGAAGGTGGGGGGAAAGAGGCCATAACCCATTACGAAGTGCTGGCAGAATATGAGCACTTTTCTAAGGTTAAGCTTCTTTTACAAACGGGACGCACGCATCAAATTCGTGTTCATATGGCAAAACTTGGGCATCCTGTGGCAGGAGACACGATTTATGGGCCTAAAAAACCGGCCGGAAAATTGCAAGGACAATGCTTGCATGCAGGCGTACGAAAGATGGAAAAAAAAGTATCAGGCAAAAGCTTACGATTTGATAGTTCTTTACCGCATTATTTTCAGAAATTTATCAATAGCTTAACAAAAATAGAGGATTAAGGCTGGTATGATACAATCACTTAAAGATATTCTGGTTGTTTCGGATTTAGATGGAACTCTACTGACGGACGACAAGAAAATTGCAAGCAGCACACTTGAGAGCATTCGGTTGTTCACAATGCTTGGAGGACGATTCACCGTGGGCACAGGCCGCTGTGTAGAATCGATAGAAGGATATAGAGAACTGTGTTCAATGCTTAGCCCTGCCATTGCAAATGGCGGCACGGTAATTTATGATTTTCAAAACCGCGTGGCTTTAAAAAATGTAAGCCTTCCCAAAAAAATAGCTCAAAAGATCATGCAAGATGTTCATGGGAAGTTTCCTCATGTGGGTAGCATGGTGTTTGCCACCGATTTTCGTTGTTATCAGGTGGACGCTTCGGCATATGGGCAAATTTTGCTGGATGATGAAGGCATCAGTGTGTGTACGCGTCCATTTGAAGATTTGCCTGCCGATTGGAACAAGGCTTTGTTTGCAGGTGCCCCAGAGAGTTTAAAAGAGGTGGAACAATATCTAAAGGACAAGGCGTTTCCGGGGGTTTATTTTGTTAATACTGCACCTATTTATTACGAAATCATGCCACAGGGCATCAGCAAAGGCTCTAGCCTGCGCGAGCTTTGCACACTTTTAAATGTCCCACTAGAACACACCATTGTTATTGGTGATTACTATAACGATTTGGAAATGATGAAAGAGGCCGGATACGCAGTGGCCATGAGCAATGCACCACCGGAGGTGAGCTTGCAGGCAGACGAGGTTTGCCGGACAAACAACGAAGGTGGTGTGGGACACTTTTTATACGATTTGGTGAAACGATATGGATAAAGAGGACCCTCACTGTTCACGTAAAATTTTTCATCCTGCACTGGTTTTACCGGTGGTGTTTGTGTTGCTTTTGGTGGCTTTTCACTTTGGGTTTGCACCATTTGTACAGCCAAGCTACGAACCAAGTACATCCGCCACATTTTTTTCCATAGATGGTGAAGGCATTAATATCAATGAGGCTGGCTTAGAGGAGCTCATGTTGCTGCCCGGAATTGGTGAAGTAAAAGCGGAAGCCATCATTGCCTACAGAGAGCAAAATGGGCCATTTACTACACAAGAGCAATTGTTAGAGGTGAATGGAATTGGCCCTAAAACACTAAATGACATGGCAGATATGATACACCTGGGTACAGAGGATATAGCAGTGTAAATGGGGGTGCAGTGATGGCAAAGGAACTGGAAAACCAGCTGTTTATCAATAGGGAGCTCAGTTGGCTAGAATTCAATCGGCGTGTATTGGATTTGGCGAGTAACGAAACAATACCTCTTGGAGAGCAATTGAATTTTGCCAACATTTACGGCAGTAATTTAGACGAATTTTTCATGGTGCGTGTGGGTTCTTTATACGATCAAACGCTACTGAAAATTGAGGACAAAGAGAACAAAACAGGCATGACACCACGAGAACAACTGATGGAAATTATGCCCAAAGTGGCCCAATTGCAGGATAAATGTGACGAAAGCGTAGAAAAATTAATTGCGAAGCTAAAAAAACATCGCATAGAGAAAATAGATTTTAAAAAGATTACCAAAGAAAAAGAAATGTTTTGGAAAAAATATCTTCTTAGCGAGCTTGTCCCTGTGTTGTCTCCGCAGGTGATAGACAAACACCATCCATTTCCTTTTTTACGCAACCAAGAATTTTATATAGGTGTGAAGCTAAAAGATAACAAGGAAAATAAAGAGAATAAAGAAAATAAAGAAAATGAAATGACATTGGGGCTCATTCCAATTAGCTTTAATTTAGAGCGCTTGATTACCATTACAAGTGACGGTGTTTTGTATTATGCTTTGGTGGAAGAGCTGGTGTTTCATTTCGCACATATTGTCTTTGGCAAAAACAGTGTGCAGGAAAAAACATTGTTTCGTGTGACACGAAATGCAGATCTTACAGCTGAAGAAGGTATGTATGATCAGGATATAGATTACCGCTCTATGATGAGCGAACTGTTAAAACGGCGCAGAAAATTGGCCGCAGTGCGCTTACAATTTTTAGGAGAACCACCAACAGGAATTAGAAATTTGCTGCTTGGAAAACTTTTTTTGCCACATATACAGTGTTTTACCCAGCAAGCATCGCTGGATTTGTCCTTTTTAGGCAAGCTAGCAACTAAATTAAAAAAGCAAGGTGAAACCGGCTTATTTTACGAAGAGGCAAAACCACTTTTACCACCGGCAGGATACCATTTGGGTAAGGATGTGCAAAAACGCGATGTTTTGATTTTTTATCCACACCAAAGCTACCGTTCTTTTATGCAGCTTTTAAACGAAGCAGCCACAGACCCAGATGTCATTTCTATTAAAATGACATTGTATCGTGTTGCAACGGAATCGAAGGTGATTAGTGCTTTGATAGAAGCTGCTGAAAATGGAAAAGAAGTGGTAACCATTGTGGAGCTTCGAGCGCGCTTTGATGAGCAAAACAACATAGATTGGTCACATCAGCTTGAAAAGGCGGGCTGTACGGTGATTTATGGATTTTCTGATTTTAAAATTCACTCCAAATTAACCTTGATTACTCGTAAAGTAGGCGGAAAATATCAATATATTTCTCAAATTGGCACGGGTAATTATAACGAACGAACGAGTGAACTTTATACAGATTTAGCCTATGTAACCAGCAAGCAAGAAATTGGTGAAGAGGTTGCTGCGGTTTTTAATAATTTGGCACTTGGGCGCTTGACAGAGCACGTGGATAATCTTATCGTAGCTCCCTTGCGGTTTAAATCAGTGTTGCTGAATGAAATTCAGCGTGAAATAGAACACACTAAAAATGGTGGAAAAGGGCATGTTGTGATTAAGTGCAACTCAATTTCAGACAGAGAAATTATCCTAAAGTTGAGTGAAGCTTCTAATGCGGGCGTTCCGGTGGACATGATTGTGAGGGGGATATGCTGCTTGCAAGCAGGCCTACAAGGTTTAAGTGAGAATATTAAGGTGCGCAGTATTGTGGGTCGCTACTTAGAACATGCACGCATTTATTCCTTTGGAGAGGGAGAGCGCCTTCGCATATACATTGCATCGGGAGATTTTTTAACCAGAAACACGGAGCGCCGTGTGGAAGTGGGTATTCGGGTGCAGGATTTAGAGCTTAAGAAGATATTGATGGATGTTTTAAAGATGCAGCTCAAAGATACGGAAAATGCAAGTAAAATGATAGCGTGGAATCGATATAAAAAATTATCGGTCAAGCACGACGAAGAAAAAATAGATAGCCAAATGATGATGTATGACTATGTGAAAGATAATATATTGACGTGGGAAAAACAACGAGAGTTGGATGTGGCCAAATGGAACGAAAAGGGTATTATGAAACGGATATACCTTTTCTTCAAAAACATAGCAAAAAAATAGCTACTTTCACATAATTTTTACAGAAAAGATTCCCCATTGTGTTTTTCTTCCTCATAAAATGGCGGAAACGAAAGTGTATGGTTTTGCAAAAAAACAAACCTCCCGTACACTTTTTCAAAACAAAACGACAATTTTAAATTTGTATACGTCATTTTTGTTTTACTTAGTAAAGCATCAAAATATGCCCTGTAAAAGTGCTGTATACAGCACTTTTACAGGGCATTGTAGAACACGCTGGGGCCAAATGGACCCCGAAGCGGTTTATTTAGTGAACACAAGAAAATTAAACGGAATAATGTGTTTACTGCGTGATAAAGGAAAACTCCGTGACGTCAAATAGGCCTTTATCGGTGATTTTCACGTCCGGAATAACAGGCAGTGACATAAAAGACAATTGTACAATTGGTTCTTTCTCCACGATACCAAGCTCTTTATGGCACGCAATGTGCAGTTCTTCAAATTTCTTTTGTACTTCTTCTCCGGGCTTGTCGCTCATTAACCCTGCAATGGGAAGCTCAAGCTGGGAAAGAATTTTGCCATTTTTCACCACGACGATACCTCCGCCTATTTCTTCTAAAGCTTTTACTGCAAAGGCCATATCTTCGTCTGACGTGCCCACCACCACCACATTGTGGGAATCATGCGCAATGGTTTGTGCAATGGCACCCTCTTTTATCCCGAACCCTTTGATCAAACCAACACCCACATTGCCTGTGTGCTGATGTCTTTCAATCACTGCAATTTTGTTTAGGCCTGAATTTTTCTCATAGATAAATTCGCCCTCTTCGTTTAAACGTACCTTTACTGGAGATTTTTTTGTTAATACCCCGTCGTTTAACACCTCTATAGCGATAACATGATTAGATTTGAATTTTAAACTTAGTTTTTCTATGCTGAAATTTTTAATTTTCATACTATTGCTTACAGGGCCAATATCTGTTTGTTTAACATCTTGAATATATTGCCCATCTCGAGCAACAAATTCGCCTTTTATCATCACGTGCTGAACGTTGAAATCCACTAGGTCCTGAAGCACGACTAAGTTTGCAAGAAGGCCCGGTGCAATGCCGCCTCGATCATGCAGACGATAACATTCTGCTGTATTGATGGTGGCCATTCTAATGGCCGATACAGCATCGAGTCCCTCTTTCACGCAAATGCGCAAGCAATCGTCCATGTGCCCCAGTTTGAAAATCGTTTCAGGCTCACGATCATCAGAGCAAAGCACGCAATATCTTACATTCTCTGCTGTTACTGCAGGAAGCAGCTTGGCAAGGTCTCGGCAGGCAGAGCCCTGCCGAAGCTCTACATAGGCGCCTTTTGATATGCGCTCGTTTACTTCGTCCACTGTGCTGCATTCATGGTCTGTATGAATACCTGCAGCTATATAGCCGTTTAGCTTATGACCTGCAACTTGCGGTGCGTGTCCATCAATTATTTTTCCGTTTTCATGTGCCAAAGCTATTTTGTTTAAATCTGCTTCGGTGCAGGCGTTTACACCTACATGGTTCATAAACTCCCCAACGCCCAGCACATTCTCATGGTTTATATATTTGCTCATATCATCGGCGGCAAATACGGCTCCGCTGGTCTCAAAAGGGGTGCATGGAACACATGAGGGTAACATATATTTGATATCCAGTGCGGTGCTACCCACTGCGTTTAGCATATATTCTAAACCATCCATACCGCACACATTTACAATTTCGTGTGGGTCTGCAATGATGGTTGTGGTTCCTCTTGGCACCAACAATCGACCAGCCTCCGAAGGCGAAAGATAGGTAGATTCTAAATGCATGTGTGCATCGATAAAGCCGGGCGCAACATAGGAACCTTTTAAATCAACTTCTTTTTTCCCTTGATAATCGCCAATGCCCACTATAAATTGTTTATGTATGGCGATGTTGCCTTGAATAATTTTACCTTGATACACATCTACAATGTTTGCGTTTTTAAGCACGACGTCGGCCATTTCTCTGCCATTTGCCACATCAATCATTTGTTTAAGTTCATTTTTAGTCATGTTTTCTTCAATCCCCGTCATATAATTTGTTTTCCGTTCACAAATTTAGCCACAATATCTACTTGGTGATCTTGATAGATAATACTTTCCAGCCTATTTTTCAAGTTGGTTTCTCCAAAATAGTTTAACTCATTATCGTCTAAAACAATGGCATCTATTTCATAACCCGGCTCAAAACTGCCCACTGCACCAAAAAATGAGCCGCCTCCCTTGGTTGCCATATACAAAGCTTCACTCACTTTAAGCGGTTTTAAAGTATTGTCTTGCAGTCTCCATCGCAGTTTAGATACACCAATGGCATTGGCCATCACCTTAAACATTGAAAGGCAGTGTCCTCCGGCGATATCGGTTCCAAGGCCTATGTTCACATTTTTTTCCAAATATTTTTTAGCAGGCGCAATTCCCGAAGACAAATTCATGTTTGAGGTTGGACAATGCGCCACAAACACACCTTGCTTGCGCATCAGTTCAATCTCCTCTTCACTGGAATGTACACAGTGTGCCATGATGGTTTGGTTTTCACCGCCAAATAAACCATGCTTATAATAGGCATCACCATAAAATTTTGCATCAGGCTCTAATTCTTTTACCCACTGTATCTCACCAAAATTTTCAGACAAGTGCGATTGATTTGGAAGCCGCTTTTCTTTAGAAAGCGCGCCAAGATAATCAAGCAGGTTGTCATCACAAGAGGGTATAAACCTTGGGGTTATAATGGGGAAGGTGTTTTTAAATTTGTTTTCGATTTGTTTTAACCATACCAGCGTTTTTTCAAGAGAGTCTTTTGCATCCCCGTCACATAAATTATCCGGACAATTTCGGTTCATATTTACTTTTCCAACATAGCTAATAAGCCCGCTGTTCTCTAATAAATGCATCAGCTCTATTGTGGCCGGCACATGGATACTGGCAAAAATAGCCGCACGTGTAGTGGCGCTTTTTTGCAAATCTAAAACAAATTTGTTGTATACTTTTTTTGCATACTCTATATCGCTAAATTTGGCTTCTTCTACAAAAGTAAATGTGTTTAGCCAGTCAAGCAACTCTAAATCCATCCCGGTTCCCTTAAATGCATACTGTGGGGCATGCACGTGCAAATCCACAAGGCCGGGCAAAATAATTTGGTTTTCATATTCTTTTGTCGGAACATTTTCATATTGGCTAGGTAATTGTTCAAACACACCTATAATGATATTGTCTTCGCACACAATCACGCCATTTTTCAATATACTTAGCTCGCTTGGGTTTTTTGTAAACACCAGGTTGCCTTTTATGGCCCATTTCATAATTGTATCCTTTTCTGAACATAATGTTTAGTGGCTTTGGATTTGAATTGCAAACAAAGCAAATGTAGTTTCGACATTTTTGATAGTATTCTATGAAAGTGATGCACAAACCCTTTAAAAAAGATTTCTGCATCACTTTCACTGTTCAAATACACTTGTCTGGCAAGAGAAAAATTAGTGTGTAAGCAGGAAGGTGAGTGCGAAAAGAACGGCAACAATCCAAGTGGTTACAGAGATTTTTTTAGATTCACCTGAGAACAGGGTGATGAAAACCCACGACAAGATGCCAAAGCCAATGCCAAAGGAAATGTTGTAGGTGAAAGACATCATTGCTAGTGTGAAGAAGGCCGGAACGGCCACTTCTACTTTGTTCCATTGTATATCCAAAACGCTATTCATCATCAAAACACCCACATAGATCAGCGCAGCTGCAGTGGCATAGGTGGGGATAAGCTGGGCAAGTGGAGATAAAAACATAGAGATTGCAAAAAACATGGCTGTGAACATTGAGGCTAAGCCCGTTTTACCGCCCGCTACAACACCGGCAGAGCTTTCTACGAAGGTGGTAACGGTGGATGTGCCCAAAATAGAGCCGGAAGTTGTTGCGATGGCATCGGCTAGCATCGCGTGGTTCATTTTTGGCACTTCGCCATCTTCGGTTAACAGGTTGCCGCGAGCGCAAGCACCATATAAGGTACCCAGGGTATCGAACATGTCCACCATGCAAAAAGACAAAGCAGTTGTAATAAACATGATGATAAATCCTGTCATGCCATGGGACTCAATGAAAGGTGTGAAATTGAATCCGTCTATAAACACCCGGCCTAACGCCTGTGTGGAAAAGTCGGAAAATGCTGCCAAGGGGTTAAGTCCAATGGTGCTTGCAAATCCATCGTAGAAACCGGGAACGGTAAACCCAAGTAGATAATATGCAGCAGTTCCACCAAAAATACCAAATAATACACTGCCTTTTATTCCTTTGTATGTTAAAACGGCAATAAGAACAACGGCGAAAATGGTGATGAGCATGGGCATGATATCCCCCCATACCACAGGGATAGGAGCGCCGCTTTCATCAAAACCGCTGATACCACTATATAAGTTCATAGAACCCATTTTAACTTTGGTTGCGCCATCTGCCACTACAATGCCTGCATTTTGCAAGCCAATGAAGGCAATAAACAAGCCTACACCGGCTGGTATGGCTTTTCTAACGGCATCGGGTATGGCTTTAAAAATCAATTTCCGAAGCCCTGTAATCGTTAGAATGATAAAGATGATACCGTCTGCCAAAACCAGCACAAGGGCATTTGAATAGCTAAGGCCAAGGCCAACACATACCGTGTATACAAAAAATGCGTTTAAACCCATGCCAGGTGCCTGTGCCAAGGGTAAGTTTGCCAAAAGGCCAATCAGTACTGTGCCTATCACCGCAGATAAGGCCGTAGAAATATACATAGCACCAAAACTTACGCCCAACACATCGGTGCCATCACCAAATGGGTTTGAAAACATACCCGCATTTACCATTAGAATATAGGCCATTGCCATAAAGGTCGTAAGCCCTGCGATAAATTCGGTTTTAACATCTGTGCCGCGCTCTTTCAACTTAAAATACTTTTCCATCATCCGTTCCCCCTATAAAAAATTTATGGTAAAAATACGGTTAAGACCATATTTCCAGCCAGCATATGAATATAAGTAAATAGGCAACAAAAAGCACCTACAAAAAAGACAAAAAAAGACAATTCTGCCGTTTTTTCGTAGGTGGGATTTTAGGCTCCCAGTAGAGACCCTCACGCCATATTTATGAGGCTATACGAATATAGTTGATATTATTTTTTGTCATTATATACCAAAAAATATGTTTTTGTCAAGAAAAAAAGATTCATTTGCCGAAAATACTGACGAGTATATGATGGAGTTTGTCGTGCAAATGTATAAAAAGAGAGGTGAAATATTCTTTGTAAATTATATGTCAGCACTCTTTTACTTTGATTTTCATTTTGTTTTGTGAGGTGCAGAGGATGTCAATCAAAGGAGGTATCTTCTCGGTCTAGTATCAGCAAAGTGTTGTTCATCCCCAAAGAGCGCGTATACTGAACACTTTTTGCGATGCTACGCAGCACAGTGATGCTGTCAAAACTGGGCTCCTTTTCTTGCTTGGGTGGCGGTGTTGCATTAAAGGGTTTTCCGTTGTCTCTAAAACTCAAAACAACCTCTTTTTGTTCGATACGGCACAAAAAATCAATTGCATGTGGTATGCCGTTTTCGTTAAATTGTGCAATGGTCATCACGGTTTCTTCTGCCATCAGACCAATCAAATTGGCCTGCTTTGCCGAAAGGCCCTTTTGTTTGCAAAATTCAATCAAATCCGCTGATACTAAAACCGCTTGCCCCGCCTCACTTTGCAGTGTGATGTCATATATAGCTTCATTTTCAGGTTGTTTTTCAAACAAAAGAAAACTGCTATAGCGGTTTTTGTTTCGCATTTGTGTTGCTTTGCACATAAGCAATGTGATGAATATTGTTATAATTTCTGTGAGCACGTAGGCCAGCCATACCCCTTCCAATGCCAACACCTGCGAAAGCAAATAGGCAAGTGGTACGATAAGCAGCAGTCCGCGCAAAAGGGATATGGTGAGTGAAATGGCACGGTGCTTGATGGTTTGCATATAGTACATGAGTGTGAAGGAAATGCCAAGACCAATAAGGCTTATTGCAAATACGCGCAGCGCCTGTGTGCCCATCGCCATGGTAGCGGGGTCTGTTATATTGTACAGCAACAAAATTTGTTCCGAAAATAGCTCTATCAGTAGCACCGCGGCGGAAAGGCAAAAAAACAGCACATAAAAAGTGCGCTTTAGCAAAAAGCGAATGCCCGTCCAATCGCGCTCTCCATACAACATACCCAAAATAGGCACCATGGTGTCGGCAGCGCCGCGGCTGAACATTGTGATGAAGGTGATGGAAAAACTGCACACGGCATATACCGACATGGCCACGGCTCCTCCCACAGACATCACAATATGATTTAGGGCAAATGTTCTTAGCACAATTAATAAGGTGTTTACAGAACCCGCAAGGGCGCTTCCTACAATTTCTGGCAAAAGTTTGGTGCTTGGCTTTTCGAAGCGTAAACTTCTCTTTTTTGAAAAATAATAGTGCAACACCAGTACCATACCCACAGCATAGCCTGTTAGAGTGGCTAATGCCGCACCGGCAATGCCAAGGCCAAATACCTTAATGTACACAAGGTCCATCACCAAATTAACTGTATTGGCCAAAAACAAAATGTTGGCCGAAAACCGAGGGAAACCGTCCGTGCGGATGATGTATACTACGCCTGGCACAAACAGCATCAGTGGTGCACCCAGTAAAAGCACCTGTATATAAGATTTTGTTAACTCAAATAGACTGCTGTCGCTACAAAGCAATGTCACCGTTGTATTTAAAAAAAATGCCCCTAGCAATACAAACACGAAAGAGCTAAGCAACAGCCCTAAAATGCCGGTGGTAAACACCGCATTGGCTTTGCCCACTTTGTGTTCACCTTTGCAAACGGCAATCAAAGAGGCGCTACCCAAACCAAAGAGAAAAAACACCGCTTGAAACACCAAAACCAGAGGCTGTGCCACACTGATGGCTGCCATGGCATCGGCACCGATGGTGTTGCCCACAATGATGCCGTCCACCACCACGCCCAGCATGATGGAAAGACCACTGAAAATAGTGGGAACCAAATATTGCTGAAACGTATGAGCTAAAATTTTTCCGTTTCGTGTAAAGGTCGCTTTTTTTGCCATATACTTACCGTTTTTTCTTTACATGCTCTCTGCTTTATGTCTTTTGTTTTTCTTTTGCCTCGTCTTCCAATGCCTCAATCAAAAAACTAACAGGGCGAAATCCATCGTTGCAACTAATCATCGCAGATTTTGGGTTTTTCATCCAGCCGTCATAAAAGTTTTCGCCACCATGGGCCAGTGTCATCACAAAAGCAGACATACTCTCCCAGGCGCTTTCACAAAGGTTTTCCGGTCGCTCCCACCCGTTTGCAATGTATACCTCACCTTCTTCAACACTGCACGCATGAGATATAGGGTTCTCATACTGTTTTGAAAGATCCTCATAAAACGTTTTTTTCATTACCGTTATTTTACATTTTTTCAAACTTTATACCCCATCCTTATTTTTGCTCGTCTTATCTTTATTTATTTTCAAGTGTTTTATTGAGATTATTCGTCAAAAATCCAAAATTGCCACGCGCATGCACAGGTTTCATCGCTTATTTCTGGATAGCAGCTGAGACATTTTGTTTTTATGCGTGCATCAATCCCCTTGGCAAAGTGGCGATACTCCTCTATTCCTGCCGCTTTGCAAGGATGGAATGGCATACCTTTGCGCTTTCGGGCGCTTTGCACACGGCAATCTAGCATGCGGTAAATGAGGGTATTGTTTTGCAATATAATTTCATCTTGGTTGATGGGGGCATACAGCCGAAACCGAAGTGCCTGAGAAAGCCCGGGCAACCCCGGAAATTCCGATAGGTTTAAAAATGCTTTAATCCTTCGCGCTTCTATTTTTGCAAGCCCGCTTTGTCCGTTGATATTATGCTCCATTGCCTCATCGGTACCCAATTTATACTCAACCGATTGATACCAAAGGCCATCGTGTGCCAGCCAGTTTTTGGAATAAATAGCCAGCAGTTCCAGCAGTTTTTCTTTTGGGAGCTCTTCAATGCTTTGATACATAGCAAACATACCTTTTTCCTTTTTTTTCATTATGACATAAAATTTCCTGTTTGCGAAGTGGATGAGCTGACAAATGTTTTGAAAGTGTATAAAGCGGATTCTAAATATTACATGCTAAAACGATTGTTTTCAATAAACGTAGACGTATTGACTGCGGTGTTATAGGTGTTTGGGACTGCTTGCAATCGTTTTGGTTTTGTGAAAAGCTGTATGCGGACAGAAGAAAAAATATAAAATTTCGTTCATTACCTGTTTTGCTTTTTGATGTTTTGTGGATTGATGTTTTTTTACTACGTATATTTGAAAAAACTATTGAATTTACAGCGTAAAAATGATATATTGTTATAAATGTTGCACAAATGATTTTTTATGAAGATTTTCCGGTTCGCAAGGTATTTGGTAACCATTGGAGAAAAAGAAAAAGGGTGGGATTAATATGAAAAAGAAAAGTTTATATCTGCTCAGCGTATTGCTTTTGCTGGCAGTGTTTTTGCCTATGGCGGCGCTACCTGCTTTGGCAGTAACAGAATTTGGCAGCCTTACAGTGGATGGCATCAGCGTTTCAGGTTTACCAGAGGGCATTACCGCAGATGTCAAATCGGTTGATTCACAAACAGGTGCAGCAGAGGGTTTGCAAGCTGTGTTAAACCAAAATCCGCAACAAAACTTGGTAAGTGAAGGATACACTGACATTGGTTTTTTTGCAGTGGGTGTGAATGGAAATGACGCGGGCCTTGAAACCGCTTATGAAATCACTGTAAATTTATCGGGTTTAAAAAGTGCCGACAGTGTATCTGTTTTGTCGCTAAATGCAGGGGGGAGCGGAGCTGCTGCCAATATTTCTGTTACGGCAGTGCATGATGGCTCTTTCACTTTTCAACATGTTCTAAATGGGGTTTTGCAGGGTAATACTTTTGAGGATGGGTTTTATGTGCTTGTAAAGCAGGCGGAATCACAGCCTCCCACTTCAACTTCAACTTCAACTTCAACCTCAACTTCAGGTTCAAGTGACAATAGCAATTCCGTAAATTCACCACAAATCATAGGGATGGATATTCAGGTGGTGAATATGCCGCCTGGAGCCACGATGGCTATAACAGAGCTTACGGCCGAACAAATAGCCTATTATAACTCAGAGGCCATAAAAAGGGGTGCTACAGGTCAGATAGTTGGCGCTTATGAGATTAAATTTTTGGATGCAAGTGGCAATGAAGTAGCTCCTTTGCCCAACACCTATTTTTTAATAGGCACAAAGAATATTACACCCAATGACCGTGTGACTGTTTTCCATTTTCTTGCAGACGGAAGTGTAGATATTAAGGCGACGGCTGCTTCACCTGCCGGAGTTATAGAGTACTACCCGGGCAACAGTTTATCTCCTTTCCTTTTCTATTTGCAAAAAGACTTCAATCTTACACAAACCACGGCAACATCCCCACAAACAGGGGTTGGCGTTTAAGGGTAAGTGGTGTATATCGAATAACATTATAAATAACACCTTTGTTACGGCGAAAACGGCTGCTTCAGAGGTGTTTTTTTGTAAAGTGAATCTTTGTAAGACGTGTTATGTTGTTATCTTTTTCAATGCTAGAACTTGCCAAAAAAGAAAATGTCTTGTATAATTTGTGTGGTTTTATGATATAGATATGAGCGTGTATCTTATAGGTTTAAACACAATAAGTTGAAATGTAAAGGAGATTAATATGAAAAAAAGTATCAGCATAATTTTGGGGCTTGTTTTGTTGCTTGGGTTGGCTGCCGGTTGCAGCAGTACCGCCGAAAGCACTGTAGAAAGTGCACCTGCCGCTGAAAGCACCGCAGAAGCCATTGGGTTTGAAACCGCCACAGAAGGGGTTCTTACCATGGGCACCAATGCAGCGTTCCCCCCGTATGAGTTTTATGAGGGTGAGGATGTTGTGGGGATTGATGTGGAAATTGCAAGAGCCATTGCCGAAAAACTGGGCCTTGAGCTTGTGGTAGAGGATATGGAATTTGATTCTGTCATCCCGGCCATTCAATCGGGCCGTATAGATATTGGTCTTGCGGGCATGACAGTGACACCGGAGCGCTCAGAAGCGGTGGCATTTACCGAAAGCTATGCAACCGGTGTGCAGGCCATTATTGTGCAAGAGGGTTCGTCCATTACCTCGGCAGACGATTTGTTTGCAGAGGGTGCAAACCATATTATTGGTGTGCAGCGCAACACTACCGGAGATTTGTATACCACATGGGATTTAGAAGACGAAGGGCTTGCTACAATTGATCGCTATAGCCGTGGTGCCGATGCTGTGATGGCGCTTTCCACCGGGCGTGTAGATTGCGTGGTTATCGACAAAGAGCCTGCCAAAAACTTTGTGGAAAACAGTGAGGGGCTTGTTTTGCTTGAAACTGAATATGTAGAAGAGGAATACGCTGCTGCGATGAGCCATGACAACGAGGCTTTATATGAAGCAGTAAACGCCGCTTTGCAGGAGTTGATTGCAGACGGCACAGTTGCTTCCATTGTTGAAACTTATATTTCGGCCGAAGGTGGTGAAGCATCTGATTCTTCTATGGCAATGGAAGATAGCTCCATGGCAACGGAAGACAGCTCTGCTGCATAGAGTGTGATGCGAAAGGGAGCGCCATTTTTTGTTTGGATACAAGCGGGTACGCTACATTATAGTTTTTGTTCACACCTTAAAAGTGGGGGATGTGCTATAGCCTTCACTTACAAAGGTGTATGAACCACAAAAGAGAGGCACTTATTGCCTCTCTTTTTAAAAAGGAGGGGTAAGCTTTGCCACCGTCTGTAGAGGAAACATTTTTGCAGTCTGCGCCAGAATGGGTGCTAAACAGTCCCGAATGGTTATATTCTATCTTTTACGAGTTTTTCAAAGCCTTTATTTTCGAAGACAGATATCTTTTGATGCTGGAAGGCCTGAGCAATACATTGTTACTTACCTTCCTTGCGCTTATTTTAGGCACAATTCTTGGTGTGTTGGTGGCGCTGGTGCGTGTGAGTTATGACACGACAGGCAAAACATTACACGACGCAAGAAAAAGCAGCCCCGGGGCATTTTTTCGCTGGCTAGCACTGGGGTTTGCAAATGGTGTTTGCAAGGTGTATTTAACAGTAATCCGTGGTACGCCGGTGATGATTCAAATTTTAATCATCTTTTTTGTGTTTCTTAGCACGGCCGAAAAACTGGTGGTTGGCACCATCGCTTTTGGCATCAATTCCGGTGCATATGTGGCCGAAATCATCCGTTCTGGGATTATGTCGGTTGATAAAGGGCAAACCGAGGCCGGGCGCAGCTTAGGTTTTGGGTATATTTCCACAATGCGCCATATTATCGTGCCTCAGGCTTTTAAAACAGTGTTGCCCTCGCTTGCTAACGAGTTTATTGTGCTGCTGAAAGAAACCGCTGTGGCCGGCTATATCGGTATGATGGACCTTACATATGCAGCCAATACCATTGCAGGAACCAGTTTTTCGTATTTCTACCCTCTGTTTGGTGCGGCAATTATTTACCTCATCATGGTGATGTTTTTCACTTGGGTAGTGGGCAAGCTGGAGAGGAGGTTGAGAAGCAATGAGCGCTGAAGTTTTGATAAGAGTAGAAGATTTACATATGCATTTTAAGGGTGGTAGCATACGTGCTTTAAATGGCATCGATAAAGAGGTGCACAAAGGGGAAGTGGTGGTGGTAATTGGGCCATCGGGATCAGGTAAATCCACATTTTTGCGTTGTCTCAATCTTTTGGAAGTGCCAACTTCCGGAAAAATATATTTTGAGGGTGCCTTGATAACAGACCCAGCGTGTAACATCAACCTTCACCGTCAAAAGATGGGTATGGTTTTTCAGCATTTCAACCTTTTTCCGCACATGACTGTTTTGCAAAATATGATTTTGGCGCCCGTAAAGCTTTTAAAACAGCCTAAAAAACAGGCTGAAGAAACAGCGCGTAACCTTTTGGGGCGTGTTGGCCTTGCAGATAGAGAGAACGCATACCCAAGCCAGCTTTCCGGTGGACAAAAACAGCGTGTGGCCATTGTGCGTGCTCTTTGCATGAACCCTGATGTGCTTTTATTTGATGAGCCCACCTCTGCGCTTGACCCTGAGATGGTAAAAGAGGTTTTAGACGTGATTCAAAGCCTTGCAGTAGAGGGGATGACAATGGTTGTGGTAACACATGAGATGGGCTTTGCAAAAGAAGTGGGAAGCCGTATTTTATTTATGGATGAAGGGCGAGTACTGGAAGATGCATCTCCAAAAGAATTTTTTGAAAATCCAAAAGATAAAAGAGCGGCAGAATTTTTGTCTAAGGTGATGTGACAAATATGGGTTTTGGGTGCCGGGGAGATGAAGACCAACATAAAATTATATTGAATGCATAGTTTTATTTATTTGTTTAGTGGATGTTATATAAACTACATGAGAATCAAATGAGATTTTTGAAACCAAGTGTACCGCTTGCCGATTTTGGGGGCTTTTGGTCACTTGTAGACCTTTTGCTTACTGTGGTAACCGGCCTCATGAGTGTTTCACTTCTTATCACTTATTTTGTGAATAAGAAAGCCAACGAGGAAGAAGCCGAAGTACAAGCATAATAAATCGATGTTTCATACAATGTGTCAGTGATAAAATGAACATGAAAATGATTTGATTTTTTCTAACGGTTTAAAAGTACTTCCGATGTGGAAAAGAAAATTAAGTAAAAACTGGCGCCTCATTTCGTGACGTGCCAGTTTTTTGTATAAACAGAAAGGAGATACAAAAAGGCTATGATGTTGATTTTCTTAAACCTATACAAGTTTCTGCTTTTTATTTTTATGCATTACTCTTTAGTAGAAAATCTTTCGTCTAAATTCGCAACTTCTTTTTCAGTTGCCGATTGTAAAATTTCGCCAAAGGGCATTTGAGCAATTAGTTTATACTTTGGGTCCACTTCGAAAAGTGTGTGGACTTCTGTTTCAATTAACTCGTTATAGTGCTGTAAATTTGCACCCAAATCAAGTTCTCTCAAACCTGTCCATACAGCGAATTGCAACATTCCGCTTGATTGTTGCGACCATGGCTGGAAATTGTGTGCGTAGCGGGGGAATTGCTTTTCAAGGCCCTCTACGATCTCTTGATTTTCAAAAAATAATATTGTTGCATATGCCGCCTTGAATCCAGCTATTTTTGTTAGAGTGTCATTTAATGCGTTTTCTGGTAAAATTTGTTTCATCTTGTCACTTAATAAGTCCCAAAGAGTATCATGTTTATTTTTATATAGGATGATCACTTTTGAAGTTTGGGAATGAAAGGCTGAAGGGCACTGTGAAACACAAGTTTTTACAAGTTTGTTGATGGTTGCATCTTGCGTTGAAACAGTTTTTCCTAAGGCATAGATGCTGCGTCTGTTTGTGAATGCAGTGGTTAATTCCATAAATATTCTCCTTTTTGATAAAACTTAGTTTCCTTAATGGTGGGTGAGCAATAAAACAATAATATCAAGCTATTGATTTGTTGAAAAATAATACTTAGTACACGCCTAAGTATTGTTCAAATTGTTAGTGATTTTTACAAATAGCTTAAAAAACAACTGCTTTTCTTCGTGGCTCAGCACAGACATTGCTTCATTTTGTACATCTGTCAAGCTATCAACAATAAAGTCGGCACACTCTTTACCCTTATTTGTCAGTGCAACAAACTTAACTCGTCTATCAGTAGCAGAATAATAGGTGGTTACAAATTTGCGTTTTTCCATTTTGGATATCATCAGCACAACAGTAGGTTGTGCCACTCGCAATTCCTTTTCAATTTCCTTTAAAGTTGCACAACAGTTATTTTGGGTCTGCAAAAATAAAGCGATGTGAGCTTGTGCAATGGTTAACCCTACTTCTTTCAGCTTCCTGTTTGCCATCTTTTCTATTGAAC
The DNA here is from genome assembly GCA_964370445.1 of uncultured Oscillospiraceae bacterium. Classification (GTDB taxonomy): domain Bacteria; phylum Bacillota; class Clostridia; order Oscillospirales; family Ruminococcaceae; genus JAAYCI01. Next base: position 40,243 of record CAYJJK010000004.1, read on the forward strand.
TCTTAGTGCCTCGCAGTAAAGCAAACAGCTGTAATTGATCCTTAATCATTTACACCTCCTATGCACTCATTATAGCATAATCCTAACACAAATCAATAGCGAGCTATTTTTTGTACAAAGATTTGTGTCAAAGGGTTTTTTGCGCCTTTGTAACATGCCCACAACAAAAATGCGTTTTCGTTGTGGGCATGTTGTTTTATAAGCTTAATCATTTATTTTTTGGCGTTTTCATCCAAGTCAAATGCCTATCCTTTTTGCATCCCTGCATGAAATAAGCGTAGTAAAAACAAAAATAATTTTTCAAAGCCAACGCTGAGTAAAACAATGACGACCGTCCACGCAAAAAGGGAGGCAGTATCTAAAAAGATTTTAGCGTTGAACAGGTTTTCACCGATGGAATGGTCGGGAATACCGATGACCTCAGCCGCAATGCCGGATTTCCAGCTGAGGCCAAGGGCTACCTTAACACCTGAAACAAAGAAGGGATAAACTTCAAAAAAATAGATATATCGCATCTTTTTTAAAAATGTAATGTGGAAAGTTTGTGCCATTTCCAAAAGATTTTTATCGGTGTGTTGAATGCCTTCCAGCACACTGGTGTATACGATGGGCAGTACCATCAAAAAGCTGATGAGAATGGCGAGGTTTTGTGAAGAAAACCAAATGAGGGCCAAAATGACAAAGGAGGCCACAGGGATAGACTTGATGGTGAGCATAAAAGGGGCAAGTAAATTGCGCACAAACGTAAAATAAGAAGCAGGTATGGCCAGTGCAATCGCACAGACCATACCTCCTAAAAACCCACCCACGATGCGCAAAAAACTAAAGGCAACAGCGCCCCAAAAATCGGTTGTGGGCACAATTTCAAAAAGTTTTGCTACAACGGCAAGGGGCGATACAATTAAAATTTGTTGATTGATGACCATGGCAACCACTTGCCATAAAAATAGTGCAAGCAGCACAGCCCAAGGCTTAATTTGTTCTGTTTGTGTGAGATTTTTATTCTTGTCCATAGTAGAAAGCGTCATCCGGCAAAGCGCCACCCACAGATTCCGGAGCTTGGTCGAATAAAACATTCAAATAGCCGCTTAGCGTGTCTTTCATTTCACTACCTGCAATATAGGTGATATTGCAATTTGGAATGGCCTGCAAGGCCACGGCTTCGGGCACAATTTCGTATTGGCCAACGAGTGCAGCGCCACCTTCTAAATCGCTGTTGATGTAGTTTACAGATTCCTCATAGTGGGAAAGGAAGGCTTCTACAGCAGCAGGGTTTTCATCTATGAATGCGCTGCGGGCAATCACAACACCGGTTACGAGCTGTGAGGGGATTTCTGCATCGGCCTGCACGGCGTCCCATTCCTCGGTCAAATCCAGGGCAACACGCAGGTTTTCATTTGAGGTGAGCGCCGTTGTGACAAAGGGTTCTGGCAACATGGCGATGGCATTCGGGGCTTCAGCAATGGAAGACAGAACCTCGGCCGCTTCTGCATGCCACTCAATGGTTACGTCGGCGTCTGGGTCAATGCCGTTTGCAGAAAGAATGTAGCGCAAAGAAAATTCGGGTGTGGCGCCTTTGCCTGTGGCGTGGATGGTTTGCCCACGCAAATCCTCGATTGAAGTGAGGCTTTCGCCGTTTTCCACAATATACAAAACACCCAAGGTGTTGATGGCCAGCACTTCTACTGCTCCATCGGTGTTGTTATAAATTACAGAGGCAAGGTTTGCGGGTACAGCGGCAATGTCGATTTCGGCAGTGCCAATTTTGGCGGCCACTTCGCTAGTGTCGGCCACCATTTCAAATGAGTAGTTGTTATCGGTGATTTCACCATTGTCCACACCATCCATAAACTGCACCATGCCCATTGTGGTGGGGCCTTTTAATCCCAAAACACGCACGTCAACAGGGTTTGTGGCAGGCATGGATTCTGCCGCGGCTTCAGACATTGCCTCAGATGATGCGTCGGGGGCAGAGGAGGCCATAGGGGCCGAAGAGGCTTCGTTTTGGCTTTCGGTAGAAGAGCAGGCTGCCAGCATGGAAAGTGAGAGTGCACCGGCGAGCAAAAAAACTGTGATTTTTTTCATACTTTAAATCCCTTTCTGTTTAATTATTTGAATCAACGCCGATTCATCCAAAATGAAAACAGCGCTTTTTCCAAGAGTGATGAGGTTTTTGCTTTGCAGAAAACGAAATTCGCGATAGAGGGCAGCCCTGCTGATGCCAAGATAGGAAGCCAGCAGCTCTCTGGTACAGCCAAAGCAGACCTGGTTATCTTGGTTTTGCTGAAGAAGCAAATAGCGAATGACTTTCTCTCTGCTGGATTGTATGGTTAAAAGCTCGATGCGGTGGATGAGAAAATTAATTTTCTCGTTGCAATGACCGGCATACCGCATAGCAAGAGAAGCGCTTTTTTCCATTTCTCGAACAACGGTGATTTTGGGGATGTAGATTATGGAGACAGCTGTTTTGCACTGTAAAGTACTGCAAAGTTCCTGTGCACACAGCAAATTGCTTACACCAAAGCAATGGCCTCTCTCTAAGGTGTTCAGGTGGATTTCTCTGCCATCGACACCGGCAAATAAAACCGCAACTTCGCCTGCATGAATGAGGGCAATACAGGGAATGCCGTCAGCTTCATCATATACGGTACAACCTTTTTCATAATGGCGTATCAAAGCATTTGCAGCCAGGAAAGAGTATCCGGAAAGGAAGCTCGATTGCTCTATACTAGTCTTGATTTCAGAAATGTCCATGGAAAGCGCTCCCGGAAGATAAAGTTGCAATTGGTTAGCAAAAGCTAACCAATTGCAACTTTATCACACTTTAAAATTTCTGTCAAGTTTGTGTCAGGTGAGACAGACAGCAGAAAAATATTATGATACAGTTGACATGAGTTAGCAATTGCTTACAAGCAACAAGAGGACGAATTTATGATGAAAACCATTTTGCTTTCAGGCGCTTCGTCAGTAGGAAAAACTGCCGTTTTAAAGCATGTTTTAAAGGGCCTTTGTGCTGCGGGCGAAAAACCCTGTGTGTGCAAAATTGATTGTATTCAAACCGAGGATGACCGTGTTATCAAAGCGATGGGCTACCCTTGTGTGGCCGGCATTGGTGGTGACATTTGCCCCGATCATTTTCTTGTGTCGAATTTGCCGGAGCTTTGGGGCTGGGCAAGAGACATCGCTTGCCCCACCGTGCTTATTGAAACAGCTGGGCTTTGCCATCGTTGTTCGCCCGCTACAGAAACCATGGTGGCCGGCTGTGTGGTGGATTGCATGAGCAGCAGCAAGGCACCGGCCACTTTGGGGCCCATGCTCACAAAGGCCGATTTCATTGTGCTCACAAAAATTGATTTAATTTCTCAGGCAGAACGCGAGATATTTATGTATAAAATAAGAGAGCTAAATGCAAAAGCACACATTTTTTGTGTGGATTGCATGGCTGGATACGGCATGGAGCCTCTTGTTTCTTTTTTGGTAAAACAACCTTTTACAGAAAGCTATGACGGGGATGTGCTGCGCTACACAATGCCAAGCGGTGTGTGCTCGTATTGTGTGGGGGAAACACGCGTGGGAAACAGTTTTCAGCAAGGGGTTGTGGGGAAAATCAACTTTGAAGGAGTGTCAATATGAGCGGTGTCACCATTCAAAGTGGAACAAACAAACGGGGAGAAAAAGAAAACTTCGAGTCGATTCAGTTTACATCCGGCGAGACGGTGGCCATTGTGGGGCACACGGGCAGTGGAAAAAGCAGGCTTATTAAAGACATTGAGCAACTTGCAAGCGGAAACACCGTGACAAAAAGAAAGGTGAGCTTACATTATGCTGTTCCGGGGGCTTTGCAAGGGGAAAGCCTGATTGCACATCTTGGCCAAAATATGCGTTTCATCCTCGATGTAAGTGTGAAAGAATTTTTGACATTGCATGCAAAATGCCGCTGTAAAACCGTGAATGTGAAAAAATATTGGAAACGGTCAATGATATTGCCAATGAGGCAGTATGCCTTGAAGACAGTGTTAATACCCTAAGTGGTGGGCAGGCAAGGGCTTTGATGATTGCCGATATTTCCCTCGTTTGCGATGCACCCATTGTGCTTATTGACGAAATTGAAAATGCCGGGATTGATAAAGAGAAAGCATTGAAGTTGCTCCGTGGGCAAAATAAGCTGGTTTTATCTGCCACTCACGATGTCCACACGGCTCTTATGGCAGAAAAACGTCTTATCATGGAGGGCGGCGGCATAAAAGCCATTGTGCAAAGAACCAAAGGGGAGGAAGCCCTCTACAGGGAAATGTCTAGAGAATATGAAGCCAGAAAAGTGCAACAAGCAAAACTTAGAAAAGGAGAGTGTCTTGCATGACAGAAGTTTTGATGTACTGGAATAACATTTGCATTTTGCACAAAAAAGAAAAAGAAGTCATCGATAAAATAACGGCAGATTTGCTAGATAAAGAAATAATCTTAAAAACGTGTTTTTTTGGCCTTGGCTATGGCGAGCATATGGGGGAGTATCTGGCGAAAAAAGAGGCCGTTTTGCCGGATGTTGTTGTAAGTGCCGATTTGGAGGTGTTTGAAGACGAGCGGATTTTCAAAACACTGGCAGGGGGCTTGCATAAGATGAGCGATATGGTGCCGCTAAGAAACTGTGAAGCCTTAGAGGCGGTTCAAAGAAGTGAGGAACTGTTGCCATTTTTGGCCATTCCGCTGGTGTACTACACCAAAAATAAAAATCTACAAACAGAAAATGCCATAGAGCACATGGGCGATTTGGCCTTTGGCGGCATCAACAATTCTGCCGCCAAAACTGTGGTGAAAGCGGTGTGGAGCCGCTACGGATCGCAAAATGCCACAGAACTGCTGAGCAATGCCCATGTAACCGGCATGCCCATTGAGGCTTTTGCCAAGGTGCAAAAGGGGGAAAACGAAGTGGCCCTGGTGCCTTCGGTGTATGCCTTGCGGGCTGACGGGAAAAACAGCTTTCTAAAAACACCAAAAGAGGGTGTATTTTTAACACCATCATATATTTGCGCGCGCACGTCCATTTCAAGTGAAGTGGCAAAAACGGTGATTTCAAGTATTGCAGGAAAAGAACTTTGCGAGTTTTATGCAGAGGCAGGAGACTTGATTGTATTCCCGGATTGTTGCAAGGTGAAAAGCAAACAGGAAAATGGCCGGTATTGTGCGGTGGAGAAAGAGTTTTTGAAAAACACGAGTGCCGAGCAGTTTTATGCACTTTATAGGACACATATACAAAGCGCACAGGAGCCAAACTTTGCTTAATGGGCAAGCGGCGCTTTTAGCAAATTATAAAGGGGCGTGTGTCTTTGTCTTCAAGCGGACAAAGGTGCATGTTTTTGCATTTTTGACATTGTAAAACTTTTCTTGCATTGGGTCTGCGGCGTATAAAATTATTGCATAGTTGGGTTTGTGTTTTCCGTATTAAAGTTCCTTTAAAATTGCGGGCTTGATATCCAATAATTTTGTTCCCGTCACACAATCCAAACCTTTTACAAGAAGTACGGTACCTTGTATTTCTTCTATATGCACAACGGCAACACCGATGGGATTTGGGCGGTTGGGTGTTCTTTTATTAAAAGTTCCGTGTATGCCGGGGCCGCCGTGAGAGGGACCGGTGCCCACTGTTCGCTCAGCGCGATCCAGCCAATATAGTACCATAATATGTGCTTGTGCCTCAAGCCCCAAGGGTCTCATTGATGCAGCGCACTCTATTCAAATTGGTATGCGTGGCTCGCTTTATGACCCAAATGAGCACAAAATGGCGGCAGAACTTGGAATGCTTCTCATTCCTGCCCACAAAGTGCGCGAAATGGGTTACGAAAAACTTAACGAAACCATCCACGAACGTGTGGGCCAAAAGCCATGTTTTTTAACCTTTGATATTGACTTTGTAGACCCGGCCTATGCGCCCGGCACAGGTACACCGGAAGTGGGCGGATTCACCTCCTATGAAACTTTGGAAATTTTGCGCAAGCTGAAAGACCTGTCTTTCATTGGTTGTGATGTTGTGGAAGTTCTTCCCGCTTGTGACCACGCTGAAATCACCTCGTATATGGCGGCTAACATTGTGTTTGAGTTCATTTCTATTTTGGCTTTGCAAAAAGGGAAATAGATTTTTGTAGTGTGTATTGAAGCAACTCTTTGCGGGTGTAAATAAGGGAACGTGGTTTAAACGGACATCTGCAAAGAGTTTTCATTTAGCGGACAAGGGAGGAATATTGTGTCTTCTGAAACTAAATCAACCGAAAACAAAGCGGCACTTTCTTCACAAGAACTGGATAAACTCACGCTAAGCAAAAGTGAATTTACAAAAGGCACTATCAAATGCATCTTTTTTTCTGCACTTGCTATTTTTGTGTTTTTTGTTACCCTAACCATAGGCGATGAATCGCAGATTGTTTTTGGTTTCATCTATAATTTTTTCATTGATATATTGGGAGATCTTGGTTTTTGGCTTGTGGCATTGATTATTGCGACAAACCTGCTTTTACATCTGTTTGCAAAATATATTGACCGTGGCAAAAAACATCCAAAATTGTTTGCTTTTTATGCGGAAGACAATATTGTGTACACGCTTTTGTATGTTCTTGGCACCGTGTATTCTGTTCTTTATGCATTAAGCGTGTCTTTTCCAAGTGAAGCTTATCCCGAAATGGTGGTAGGTTCAGCTACGGGAGGCAGTGTGTTCCCGCCGGTGGTGCTTGGAGTTCTTTGGATCATCTTGGTGGGAGCCGTTTTTATGCCCTTTTTGCTTAACTATGGCGCCATCGAGCTTGTGGGTGCCTTGCTAGAGCCCATCATGCGCCCCCTGTTTAAATTGCCCGGGAAATCGGCGCTAAATGCCGCGGCTTCTTTTGTCAGCTCCTCTTCTCTTGGTGTTTTAATAACAGGCCGTCTTTATAACCAAAAAGTGTATACCGAAAAAGAAACAGTTGCCATCGCCACTTGTTTTAGCGCTGTAAGTATCGGTTTTGCGTACCTTGTAATTGAAACGGCTCAAATGAGCCATATGTTTATTACAATTTACGGAATCAGTTTTTTGCTTGCTTTTATCATTGCAGCCATCCTTATTCGCATTCCTCCAATTTCTAGAAAAAAAGATATCTTTGTTGATGGCAGGCAACAAACAGAGGAAGACAGAAAATCAGATGCACGCTATGATGCCAAAATTTTTAGCCGCGCTTGGGGACGCGCTGTGAAGCGGGCCTATGTGGCGCGCCCTCTCGGTATCGAAATTAGGGCCAGCTTGCTAGACAGCATGCGTGTGATTCCGCAAGTACTTTCCATGTTAGCAGCCATTGGCGTGAGTGCTTTGATTTTGGCTGAATACACACCCATTTTTGAGTGGATTGGCCTTTTGTTTTATCCTATTTTGGCACTGTTCCAAATTCCGGATGCCGCCGCCATTGCACCAAGTCTTCCGGTTGGCATTGCCGAAATGTTTTTGCCAGTGCTTTTAATTGCCGATAACGTGGACAACATTGCCGAAGAAGCCCGCTTTTTTATCTGTGTTGTATCGATGGTGCAAATCATATTTTTTTCTGAAACCGCAACGGTGATGCTCGCTTCCAAAATTCCAATTAAACTGCATGAACTGGTGATTTGCTTTATAGAACGCACCATTATTGCAATCCCGTTTGCAGCTATTGCCATGTATGTATTGTTTTAAAATATCCAACAGGCTACTATAATCACCTTTTTATTGGCAAAATCTAAAACTTTTACTAAAATATAGGGCGGTGTAATACCGACCTATATTTTAGCGTATATGTCGATGATACCCCAAATATAGGGGAGTGATGATACACGAAAGACATGGGAATCCATATTTTTTTGCTAAATATTTATATCCTCCTTTGCCATTTTAATACGCCCGCACTATTTCTTTTTTGACTTCAAAACTGTATTTTGCCATAAAAATACCGACCTCCCATTTGTTAGTTTTAAGTCTAACTTTTGGGGGTCGGTACATAGCCGAGGGATATTTATTTGGTTCAATATAATCACGAATCACAGAAAAAATTATAGACAATTATAATAACCAAAGAATCAAGCAGAAATTATTTTGTGTGCTCCCTGCTGAATACCAGCTTAGTTAGGTTGCAAAAAATAGTGAAGTAGTAAAATAAACCACTTCGCTATAAAGTCTAACTGATAGGGGCACCTCACTCCATTTTAGAAGTGGCGTTTTTTGCGGGGTGTTTTGCATATTGATGACAACCCGGAAGATGGTTGCAATAGACAGTAAAACAAACAAAATAACAAATGTTTTTCGGCTGTGCGGTATTTCTATTTCATGGCCCACAAAGCTAATAATTCTAAAGTTGGTATTAATTCTTTAGATTTTTCGGTTATAAAATATTCTACCCTAAGCGGCATTTCATTATATTGAACTCTTGTTATTAAGCCATCACTCTCCATCTCTTTTAGAGACGAGGCAAGCATTGTGTTTGTTATTCCGTGCACCTTTTTCATAAGCTCATTATATCGAATGCCCTGTTCATTTGAAAGAACACAAAGAATCGGAATTTTCCATTTGCCCCCAATGCGTTTTAAAGCTGTTTGTAAAGGGCAAACTTCTTTGCAGGGGCAATGTTCTGCTTTGTACTTGCTCATGTTTTTCTGACTTCCTCATTTTTATATGCGTAATTGACGATGTGATTTCTATATGATATTATCTTATCAACTCAGAAAAACAAAGTCAATCATTAAAAATGTTAAAGGAGCTATAGACATGAAAAAACTTGAAAATGTTAGCAAATTATTTCAAGACCAAGAAAGCACAAAGGTTGTAAGCACAGTGTCAAAAGAGGGAGAAGTTCACTCAATTGTAGCGGGTAGTGTTATGGTAATTGACGAAAACACAATGGCGGTTGCTGAAGTGATGATGAATACAACAGCCGCAAATTTAGAGTGCAATGGTAAAGTTTCATTGCTTGCAGTTAAAGGCACAGAGTCATATTTAGTAAACGGCACTGTTCAAAAAAGAAACACCGACGGACCTTTGTTCGATGCTATCGCTGAAAAATTTGCGGCAATGAATATGAAAATTAGAGCGGTTTGGACTTTTACAGTTGATAAAATTTATGATGAAAGTGCAGGACCTAATGCGGGCAAACAAATCTTTTGATTTATCAATCAAAGATATAAAAGAAAATAAATAGTGTACATACTTGCTAAAAAATTACTGTGGATTGGGGAAAAGTTTGAGCCTTTGTATTTGTGCTTTTGACAGTGGTGATTACGAAGATGGGCTAGGTGTGATTGTAGTTTGTTAGAATATGTATTGATGCGAGCGATTTGTCATGATACACTTAAGTAGAACTTTGTTTATGTATCCTAAAATAGGAGGTGTAACATGAATAAAAATACGGCATTGATTACAGGGGCATCCGGTGGCATTGGAAAAGAGCTTGCCAAGGCACATGCGGCCATGGGTGGGGACCTTGTGTTGGTTGCCCGTAACCTAAAAGCGCTGCAAGAGGTAAAAGCGGAAATTGAAACAACAAGTAAAGTGCAGGTTTTTCTGATGGCAAAGGACCTGTCTTTACCCAATGCGGCACAAGAAGTGTACGACCAAGTGCAAAAAGAAGGTATTCAAATCGAGTACTTAATGAATAATGCAGGGTTTGGTGGTCAAGGTTATTTTCATCAGCGATCGTGGGAGCAAGACCATGCCATGATTTTGGTAAACATTGTGGCACTGACAGAGCTTACACGGTTGTTTTTGCCAGGTTTTGTGGAGAGGAATTCAGGCAGAATTCTCAACACATCATCTACTGCTGCACTGATGCCTGGCCCCTTGCAGGCTGTATATTTTGCTAGCAAGGCTTACGTATTGTCTTTTTCAGAGGCGTTATTTCAGGAACTTTCAGAGACCAACGTGACGGTGACGGCTCTTTTACCCGGTGCAGTGGATACCGGTTTTGCAAAAACATCCGGTATGGAGGGTACAAAATTGTTTGCAAAAACGGCATCTCCGCAGCTTGTGGCAAAAGCAGGATATCGCGCAATGTTACTGGGTAAACGCGAAGTGCGGGCGGGATTGTTTCCCACCCAGCGCATCATGTTGCGCCTCAACCCCCTATTGCCGAAAAGCCTTGTTTTAAAATATATAATAAAGGGGCAGGCAAAGTAAAGAGGATGCGACATCAAGTTTTTTCTGCTAAAGAAAACCGAAATAAAGATACGACAAAATGGATAGGATTGTGTTTTATTGTATGATGGAACAAAAAAAGAAGCGGGTTAAGATGCACCCCGCTTCTTTTTTTGTGAGATTAATTTTGCTTGCAAAATATTGAGGACAAAATGAGAATACAGTTAGCTACAAAAAGAATCAGTTGCCTGGCACACAGGGCAAACAGCCTCTTTATTGGTAGAGCCATATCCGCAAAAAAGGCAATAATAAGAAGGGTCCTTTTCCAAGGCGGGCTCGGTTTGTGTTTCTAAGGTTTTTTCTTCTTCGTTTAAAAGCGTGGAAAGAGCTTCGAAAAACAGGCGTTCATGGCTGCATTCGATGGATGCTATACGTTCAAACAATAAAGAAATGCCTTGAAACCCTTCTTGCTCGGCTATTTCAGCAAATTTCGGGTAAATATGTTTCCATTCTTGATTTTCAGCTTTTGCCGCAAGTGTTAAATTTTGAATGATATCTTGTGGTTCTCCCATAAGGTGCCGATACCATGCTTTTGCGTGTTCTATTTCATTGCGGGCCATTTTTTTAAACAAAGCGCTAATTTCCTCTTGCCCTTGCTGCTTGGCATAATCTGCAAAAATAAGATATCGGGCAATGGCTTCAGATTCGCCGGAAAAAGCGGTTGAAATGTTTTTTTTGGTTTGTGAATTTTCGAAATCCATTATAGCTCCCCTCTTAAATTGGCGATGGATTGGATGAAGGAAAAAGGTTGATGAACGTATTGGCTTGCTGCTGTATGCTATCGTATCGCTCAAAGGCTTCGTTGGTTACTTTAGAGATGGTTTTGGAAATGTAGGGATAGTGTTTTAAGGCTACATCAATCACATTTGGACACAATTCGCCGTTTTCGGCAGACTGTGTCATGATAGCACGGACTTTGTCTTCGGAAAAGGAAGATTTATAACTTCTAACCCCCATCAAGGCACTCATCACATCAGCCACAGCGACAATGCGCTGCGACAGTGTTAAATCCGGTGCAGTTAGGTTGTAAGGATAACCTTGGCCGTTTAGTTTTTCGTGGTGGCGCACGGCAATGCGTGCAACTTCCTTGCTTACACAACCATTTAAGATGTACTCAGTGAGGAGAACATGATCTTTCATGATCCGATATTCTTCAGCGGTCAGCTTGCTGGGCTTTTCCAAAATAACAGTTGATATTGCGATTTTACCAATGTCATGGAGCAAAGAGCCAAGGTAAATATCTTTTTTTTCCTCATCCGATAAGTTGAATAAATCTGCCAAAATCATGGTGATTTCCACAGTGGCGGTGGTGTGTGTAACCGTGTATTCACTGCGAAAATCAATGGCGTGGGGCAACATGTGGATAAGCGAATCGATGTGTTCACCTACGTGATTTTGTTTATCCAAATAAACTAAATATTCATCGAGATGATCTCCGCTGATACACTTACTTAGAACTTGGTCTTGTTTTTCAAGCTTGTAAAGATGTTCTACCTCTTGCCTTGAAAATACCGCGTTATCCAGCCTTTTTAGTGCATCGTCTAAATTTCTCACAAGGCCATTGGTAAGCATCAGGTCCCAACGATCGGCCAAAAACAACCTTGCAGCAAGTTTTTTGTTAACGCATTCTGTGGCCATTAGTTTATCATATGTAAAATGATGATACAAAAGGGCATCGCAAAATTCAGAAAAAAACGGATATTCGTTTAAAAACAGATATCCGTGCACAGAGTGCGGTATTGGGTTTGCTGTTTCAAAAGTAAAGGCACGTGTTTTGTCTAGCAAAGAGTTGGATTGTTCTGTTTGATAAGCCCCAATGTCATGAAAAAGGCCCATGTAAGCTATTTTTATCAGTTGTTCTTGGCTATAGCATTGGTCAGCTTCAAACATTTTTAATAATAAATAAGAAACACGCTCGCCATGATCCATCAGTTTATAGTTTATTGTATTTAAAGAGCGACGCATCAAATGGGATATATTGGTAATCCGATTTTTCATTCCATACCTTCTTGTCCGCTTGGGATGATGGTCAGTCGAACATGAACATCTTGTTCGCGTGCCAAATACCAATCTTATTTTCTCATGCATGGTAGCACACTTTTCACAAAAAATCAAGTGTTGGCACCGGACCAAATTTTACAAAAGGGAAGGCTTAAAGTGAAGGTTTAAATTGTATAAAAAAGCCGGAAGTTTTGAAGAGCTTATTGAAAGGGTGAAATTGCTTAATTTCAATGAATGTAGACCATTTTCTTTTTGTATTTTTGTATTATCTAAGATGTGCCCTGGCTTTTTCAATAAAAACCATGCTGGTTTTGACAAATAAATTACGATACAACATAAATGATGCGATATAATCGTTAAAAATCAAAAAAAAAGATAAATACCTCTTGTCATCATGCGTGTAATTTGATATAATAATATGGCGCTTAGGGGTATAGCTCAGTTGGTAGAGCAGCGGTCTCCAAAACC
>CAYJJK010000005.1:0-15671 GCA_964370445.1 uncultured Oscillospiraceae bacterium
AATAAAGCACCAATTGCGTCGTCAGACTGCAAAATGCCGCGGCAGTTGCATATCACATATATGCGCCCTTGCGGCATTTTTTGCTTCCTAGCACTTGGCGCTTATTTGCCGTCCTGTATTTTTTTACTATGCCTAAACTTCTTCTATTTGATAATCTTTGTCTTTTAATTCCAGTGCAAAGGCAAAACTTTTAATTTTGTCGAGGTGAAGGCTGGGGTTGTGTTTTTTCGTCTCACGGTAAACGTCCTTGCCGTATAAAAGACGGTCGGCGATCGATAGTTTTTCCCAATTGATTTCCCCACCAAAACTGGCTTTGGCAACCGCTGCTTGCAATAAATCCTTATCGAAAGCATTTTCGAATGTGGCGCGCACTTCAGAGGGGAGAGCTGTTTGACATAAAAAACAGGCAAAGAGCCCACTTAATAGTATGGGTTTGTTTTTTTTACAAAAATGTTGCATCTTGGGCAGCAAACGGTCTTCATAAATGGGGCTTCCCACCACAATTAGGTTGTAATGGTGCAAATCTGGGTTGCTGTTTTTAGAAAGGTTAACAAGATCTGCCCCATCGTGAAGTGTTTCGGCCAAAAGTTCTGCGCATCGCTCGGTGCTTTTGTATTTTGTGGCATAGACAATCAGTGTTTTCATATGCCCTAGCCCTCCAGTTTAAAACTATCCTTCAGTTTTACAATACGATTGTACGTGTCCTTGGTTTTACTGTCTTTGCAAAAATAGCCCATGCGCACAAATTGAAATTTTTCGCCGGGTTTTGCTGTTTCTAAAGATGCTTCCAGTTTGCAATTTGGGTGTTTTTGTAGAGACTCTGGGTTGAAAAGGTCAAGATAGTTTGTATCTTCGGGTAAATCATTTAAATCATCTTGAGTAAACAAGTTGTCGTATAAATTAACATTGGCATCAATGGCATGTGCCTGGCTTACCCAGTGAATGGTGCCTTTTACCTTGCGGCCATCTAAAGGTTTCTGGTTTCTTGTTTCTAGGTCTGCTGTGCACAAAAGCTCTTGGACTTTGCCGTTCTCATCTTTTATCACTTCGTTGCAACGAACAATATAGGCGCCCATCAAGCGCACTTCCCCGTCTGGACGCAGGCGTTGCCATTTTGGCGGCGGCACCTCGGCAAAATCTTCGCGCTCAATATAAATTTCGCCAGAAAAAGCTACCTCACGATGCCCGCTATCTGGGTTTGCAGGGTTATTGGGGATGGGGAAGGTCTCTTGCGTGTCTTTGGGGTAATTTGTGATGGAAACACGTATGGGGTCAAGCACAGCCATGCGGCGCAGGGCATCTTTGTTCAGTTCTTCACGAATACAGTATTCGAGTAAGCGGATATCCACGGTGCTGTACGCCTTGGCAACACCGGCACGACGTACAAATTCAATGATAGAAGATGGGGTATAGCCACGGCGACGTAAAGCGCAAAGTGTTGGCATGCGGGGGTCGTCCCAGCCATCTACAGTATTGGTTTCTACAAGCTCTCGCAAATAGCGTTTGCTCATCACGGTATGTGTAAGGTTTAGCCGTGCAAATTCAAATTGTCGTGGTTTTTCCTCTAGGTCAATCATATTGATAACCCAATTGTATAAAGGACGGTGGTTTTCAAACTCGATAGAGCAAAGTGAATGCGTAATACCCTCTATGGCATCTTGGATGGGGTGCGCAAAATCATACATGGGGTAAATGCACCAGGCATTGCCTTGCCGGTGATGTGTTGCGTGTAAAATGCGATAAATAACGGGGTCACGCATGTTCATATTGGGTGAAGCTAGGTTGATTTTAGCTCGCAAGGTATGGCTGCCATCGGTGAATTTCCCCGCCCGCATGCTGCGAAATAACGAAAGATTTTCTTCTACACTGCGATTGCGGTAGGGGCTTTCTTTGCCGGGTTCTGTTAGGGTTCCACGATATTCGCGCATCTCTTCTTGGGTTAAATCGTCCACATAGGCACGGCCTTTTTGTATCAATAGCTCGGCATACTCGTAGCATTTTTCAAAATAGTCTGATCCATAAAAAATACCCCCGTCGGGGATGGCACCTAGCCAGAGCAAATCTTCTTCGATGCTACGCACATATTCGTCGTCTTCACGAAGCGGGTTTGTGTCATCATAGCGTAAATTAAAGTTGCCGCCATGTTTTTTTGCAGCAGAATAGTTAATCCAAATGGCCTTGGCACTGCCAATGTGCAAATAGCCGTTAGGTTCCGGCGGAAAGCGGGTGTGAATTTTTCTCTTAAAATCATTCTTTAAATCGGTGTCGATGATATCATAAATGAAATTGGAGTCGAGCTCCATTGTATCGTTCCATTCGTTCATGGCTTCCTCCAAAGCGCTCTGAAAGAGCGTTTATAAATTGTTTTTCATTTGCAATAGGCGCTGCTCTACGCGTTCTGCCCCTAAAATTTGCATCACATCACACAAATCGGGGCTTTGCTCGCGCCCGGTGACGGCAAGGCGTAAAAGCATGGATACATCCCCAACATGCCCGGCATAGGCCTCGGGATTCTTTTTATAATCTTTCATATTGGCGGCAAAACCAATAGAAGCAGCAAGCTCTTTCAGCCGCTCAAACCAAGCACTTGAGTCATCTTCGGGATGATAGTGGTAGCCAGCTAAAATTTCATGTGCTTTTTCTATTGTCAGGCTGTTAGAAATTGTGTGGCAGGGCACAAATAGCTCATCAAAATAAAAACTGAGATATTCTTTGGCCTCGCGCCACATGGTAAGGTCCTTGCGGCGTTTTGGTCCGGTGCGGCCAACGGCCAAAATGCGCTGTGTATAGGCTTCATCACGCGAGAGCAGTGCCGCAAAATCAGGGTCATAACGCCGACACCAATCGACCAAAAGAGGGAAAACCGTTTGTGCATCCATACGGCTAATGACTGTTTTTGAGACATCATCCAGTTTTTGAATATCAAATAAAGCACCGGACACAGACATTTTTTTTACGGAAAAAGCAAAATCATTGATGCTAGCTTCTTGGTTTGCTAGGCGCCAATCCTCAAAATTAGAGTTGAGCAAGGTCATTAAATATTCTTTTACCGCAGTTGTGGGATAACCCATCTCACTGTAAAAGCCAAGGGCGAGCTCGGGGTCCTTGCGCTTAGAGAGTTTACGCTTGCTCTCGCCATCTTGTTTCATCAAATGGGCGGTGTGTAGGTATTTTGGGGCTTTCCAGCCCAAAGCGGCAAATAGTTGCACGTGAATAGGCAAGGTGGCAAGCCACTCTTCGCCACGTACAACAAGGTTTGTGCGCATCAAATGGTCGTCTACCACATGGGCAAAATGATAAGTGGGGATGCCGTCACGCTTTAATAAGACGACGTCTTGAATGTTTTCTGGCAGTTCCAGTAAACCACGAATCACATCGCCCACTTTAATGCGGTTTTCAGCCTTGCCTTCACTGCGATATCGCACCACATAACTTTCTCCGTTTTGGATGCGGCGCTCTACCTCCTCATAGGGACAATCTCGAAAACGGGCATAGCTACCGTAGCAACCAAAATCAAGTTTTTGTTCTACTTGTTCTTCTCTCATGGAGGCAAGGTCTGCTTCAGTTAAAAAACAAGGGTAGGCCTTGCCTTGCATTACCAGTTCTTTGACAAAAACATGGTAAAGCTCTTTGCGCTGTCTTTGGTAATACGGGCCATAGTTTCCCCGCTCGCCTTCTTCACATGCACCCTCATCAAAGGGGAGCTCATACTCTTTGAATACAGATAAAATAGTATCCACGCCGCCTTCTACCTCGCGCTTTTGGTCGGTGTCTTCAATGCGCAGATAAAAAACGCCTTCGCTTTGATGCGCAAGGCGCTCGTCGGCAATGGCGCCGTAAAGGTTGCCCAAATGCATAAAACCAGTAGGGCTTGGTGCCATACGGGTGACACGTGCCCCTTCGCAAAGCGTGCGGTTTGGAAAACGTTTTTCCAGCGTTTCGCTGGTTTCTAGTGTATTTGGAAATAAAAGCTGTGCCAGTTTTTCGGTATCCACAAATCGACTCCTCAAAGCTTTTTTCGCAACGGCGATAGCCACTGCTTCTCGTTACACATTGTACCAAACTATGCCCCGCAAAGTCAATCAAGCCGGAGTGAGTGTGATATCGCTAGGGTGCAAATGAAGATTAAAATGAAAGACCCAATCAAAATGCTTGCTTTTTTTTGACAAATATTTTATAATAACTAAGCAGTATTGACGCAAAAATGGGGAAGCTTAGCTCAGCTGGTAGAGCACCTGCTTGACGTGCAGGGGGTCAGGGATTCGAGTTCCTTAGCTTCCACCAAAAATAACAGATGCTATACCCGAACAGCGGATGGTGTCTGTTTTTTTGTATATGAACACAAATGACGTAGGAAATGAACAAAGAAGAGGGGAAAGAGATGACGTATGAATTGACGCCGGATTTGCTGACGGGCAACAACACCATTGATACGCAACATAAAGAATTGATTAAGGCCTTGAATGACCTTATGTCTGCATGCGCTAAAGGGCATGGACGCGATGAATTGGCCAAAAGCATACAATTTTTAGGTAAATATACAGAGTTTCATTTTTCTCAAGAGGAAAAATTGCAGTTGCAATCCGGGTATCCCGATTATCAAAACCATAAAAGATTGCATGAAGGTTTTAAAGAAAAAGTGAAAGTACTGGGTGATAGGTTGCAAACAGAAGGCGCCACGATTGTTCTTGTGGGTGAGCTGAACATGGCTTTGGGACAATGGCTGCTACAGCACATTAAACGAGAAGACAAAAAAGTGGCAGAACATATCCGAGCATCCCGTTAAGCGATGCGTTTTGAGGTCATTTTTCGCCCCAAAGTAGCTTGAGATAAAAATCCACCTCATCGGTTTGTTCGGTGGGAGAAGCAAAGGATTCTTCTTGTAGCACCATAGATTGTTTGTTATCTGCATGATAGGCAGGCCATGTGCCGTGCACAGGCATGCCTTCGTTGGGGTTACCTGTTTTGATGAAATTTGCCCAGCGAGCGTGCACGTCGTCTGCCACAAGGGCGTTGCTTGGGTTGCGCAAAAGCACCTTTGGGATGGTTTTAAACACAAACATCAGCTCAATGGCATGGGTAGGGCCCATGCCAACTAAATCTAGCACCCTTGGCGCATGATTAAAGTGATAATGCCATACTTTTTTGCCGCGTCGGCTAAGTTCGTCCGCAAATACATCGCTACCAAAACGCAGGCCCATTTCGATTAAATCGCGGCCACGCTGTGCAGCGGTGTATTTTTTGTTGCTTGGAAAACGTCGCAATACCTCGTAGCTATTATCGCCAAAAATATGCTGGCAAAGCCGGATATAATCCTCTTCTGTAGCATTTCTGGAAATGAAAAACGAGCCTTCCTCTGCGTTGTAGCCACAAAGCAAATCCACCTCGTTGATGGGGGCGGACAAAAGAGCCTTATAGGGGTTTTCAGGCAGCAATTTGCCATCAAACACCGGCCAAAAATTATAGCGCGGGGGTTCTATCATGTTGGCGCTGAAGGCACAGCCACGCACCAGTTGGCGTGCGTCAAGAAGCTGTAGGCCGGGCAGGGACTTTCTTTGCATGGCGGCCGTGTAAGCTTGGCTGGTTACAATGGCCTGTTTTCTAGCACCACGGGCACCGGGCGCTACAATGGGCTGGCCTAAAATGTTGCCGCTTTCCAAAATTGCACGCTGAAAAAGTCCCTTTGCAAGAGGGGAAAGCAAAAGTGATGAAACACTAAACGAGCCGGCCGATTCGCCACTGACTGTGATACAGTTTGTGTCGCCGCCAAAAAAATGGATGTTGTCTTGCACCCAGCGCAAAGCGGCCAATTGATCTAAAAGGCCACAGTTGCCAAGAAAACCGTGTTCTTTTTCTATTTTTTCAAAAGCCATAAAGCCCAAGGCGCCAAGCCGGTAGCTAATGTTGATTTGAATGATGCCATCATTTGCAAAATGGCTACCATCAAATATAAATTTTGCGGGCGACCCGTCGGAGAAACCGCCGCCGTGGATATACACAAGCACAGGTAAATTATCACCTTCTTTGGCAGAGGCAGGTGCCCAGATATTAAGGTGCAGGCAGTCCTCACTGTGGGTGATGGTGGGGCTTATCTCTGAAGCTTGCATGGCTGAATCACGAAAATTGTGGCAGTCCAGCACTTCTGTCCAAGGCTCGGGTGGCTCGGGTGGCAAAAATCGTAGCTGCTTTACAGGTGGCTTTGCAAAGGGGATGCCGCGAATGATGGCAACCTCCCCTTCTATAATGCCGCTCACAGGGCCGTATTGGGTGTTGTAAACAGGATGCTCCTCTCGTGTGCGTAGGTTTTGAAATAATTCAGGCATAGCGAAATCCTCTCTTTTTTATACGCAAATATACAATAGGTTCTATTATACAATAAAGTTGAAGAAAAGAAAGCGGAAAAATTGGCACGAAGCTGCTGCGCGCGGCAAGACCTTGGGGCGCCGCCCCAAACCCTGCAATTTTTTGTAAAAAATTGAGTAAAACTTTTGTTTAAGGGCGCGTGTGATTTGAGTGTATGGTAAAAAGGGCAGCGGTGTCACAAAGCTATGCTTTGTGACGGTTTTTTTGAAGGTCACACCACACAGGGCGGCGAGGCTTCGCGCTTTTCATGCGTAGAACGGGGTAGGGTCACTCGAGTGAAAAAATAAGTGGTTTCGGTCAAAAAATAAAATAGCATTTTTGATTTTTTTGACTTTCTGGCATGCTTTTTTGAGGAAGAAGCACAAACGGGAAAAAAGAATTCAAAAAAATCGAAACAAGAAAATGCGATGTTGCATATGTTTTAAAAAAAGTGCAATTTTTTTTGAAAAAATTCGTAAAAAAAGGTAAAGTTTTTTTCGGCAAAGCCGATGTAATGTATAGCGGCACAAAAATATTTGAGCCGGAGAATGAAAGTGCTCTTGTTGCACCTCAGGGCCCGAGCGGCAAGAAGAGACAAAAAAATCGAGAAAAGAAACAAGAAGTTTCTTTCAACACAATTTTAGGGAGGATTTAGTATGGTTATCCAACACAATATTCCTGCATTAAACGCATATCGTCAACTTGGTATCAATAACAGCAACCTCAGTGGCAACCTTGAGAAATTGTCTTCCGGCTATCGCATCAACCGCGCTGCCGATGACGCTGCCGGCCTTGCCATTTCTGAGAAAATGCGCGCCCAAATCACCGGTTTGAACCGTGCAGTTTTGAACGCACAAGACGGCGCAAGCCTCATCCAAACCGCTGAAGGTGCATTGACAGAAGTGCACAGCATGCTTAACCGCATGGTAGAGCTTGCTACCCAAAGCGCCAACGGCACCATCCAAGCCGATGACCGCCAAAAAATCGAAGCTGAAGTTACCGCTTTGAAAGAAGAGATTGACCGCATTTCTGAAGCCACCAACTTCAACGGCATCCAATTGTTGGACGGTAGCCTTGGCGGCCAAAGCGTAAACAATGTCGAAATCAGTGGTTTGACCTTTGATTCCACCACAGCCGGCACAGAGGCTACCTATGAAATGGCCGCAATCACAAACCAAACATTGCAAGCCGGATCGACAATCAGTTTCAACTATGGTTTTGATGATGGCACTTCTGCCACTGTTGAGTTTACCATTTCTGCAGACGGCCAAAAAATGATTGCTGCCGACGGTACAGAATATGCCGCAGCAACAAAAAATATGCAAGCTGCAACAGAAATTAGTGATGCTTTGCGTCAAGAGCTTCAAAAACAATCTGCTGTGAACACCAAGTTTGAAGTGAGCGATAATGCCGGCACTTTAACCTTTACCGCGAACGAAGTGGGCAGAAGCCAGCCTCAAGTGCTTTCCGCCACTAGCAAATTTGGCACTGCTGCTGCTGCTCCTATAACCATTACGTCTACAGCCGGCACAGATGATTCTAAAACATATGAATACACACTTTATGATGGCTCAAATGAAGAAACCGCTACCTTTGGTGTAAACGGCCAGCAGTTCATCGTGGTGGCAAGCCCTGCTGATGCAGAAAAAATTACAGACGAAACTGTAAATGTGATTGTACAAGACTCCGCAGGTGCTGCTGATGCAGAAGCATACGCTAGAGTGGCACAGCAAATTGCAGAGAAAACTGGTTTAGACGTGACCAACCTCACAGACAGCACCGACCCCACCAGTGGAGTGGCAGGTCTTGTTTTCCGCACCGAGAGTGGCGAAGGTTTGACCATGCAAGTGGGCGTAAGCTCTGCTGATTTTGACCAAATCACCGTTAAAGTGGACGACATGAGCTCCACCGGTCTTGGCATTAATAACATCTCCATGGCTTCGCAAGAAACTGCAGCTGCAGCTCTTGACAAAATCAACTTCGCCATCGAGAAAGTTTCTGTAAACCGTGGTAACCTCGGTGCCTTGCAAAATCGCCTCGAGCACACCATGAACAACCTCAACGTAACTGCTGAGAACATGACCGCTGCCGAGAGCCGCATCCGCGACGTCGACATGGCCAAAGAGATGATGGATTACACCAAAAACAACGTGCTCAGCCAAGCTGCTCAAGCTATGTTGGCCCAGGCCAATCAACAGCCTCAGAGCGTGCTTCAACTGTTGCAATAAGGCATATCGCCTACGTTGTCATGAGAGAGGCAAAAGCCGCTTAACCAAAATTAAGATCGCTTTGCTTTTCACATATCTCTGTGGCCGTTTGGCCTCGCTGTTGCGGGCCCTGCAACGGCAAGGTCGAAGGTTTTCAGAAGAAAGCCCCTGCATCAAAGCCCCTGCGCAATCGTGCGGGGGCTTTTTATTATAGTCATTTTGCCAGAAGAAATTCCGTCTATTTCCTGCTTGTGTCAGCCGGGATGCACAAAGTATTCTTCAACCCTCCACCTTGACGGATAAAATTTCTGCTTGCCAATTTATAGTGTTTTTCAACCAATTGATTATATTTTGCACCGACACGGTGACGAAGGTTATGCTCAAAATTTTAAAAAAAGCAAGCTATTTAAAAAAAATGCTATTTTTGTGTTGGTGGATTTTTCTTTGTTATGCGTGGATATTTTTTGAAGACCACCCTATGCGGTGTGACCTTCAAAAAATATCGTCACAAAGTGTAACTTTGTGACACAGCTGTCCTTTTACCGCGCACTCAAATAATACGTGCCCTTTAATAAAAGTTTTACTCAATTTTTTACAAAAAATTGCAGGGTTTGGGGCGGCGCCCCAAGGTCTTATACAGGTAGCACCCAAGAAAATTGCATATTTTAAGCGGTTTTGCTTGCATCTTGTGCTGTGGCATGGTTAAATAGTAATGATTGCTTTATGCCGTGAAGAGCGGTGAAAGAAAGGGGAAACGAATTTTGTCGAATACGATGTGGACGCTAATTGCTTTTGTATGTTATGTGGGTGTGATGATTGCGATTGGGGGCTTTTTCTTTAAAAAGTCCGACAGTTTGAGCGATTATTTTTTGGGAGGACGTCAGCTTAACTCTTGGGTGGCAGCTTTTTCTGCACAAGCCTCGGATATGTCGGGCTGGTTGCTTATGGGTTTGCCGGGCGCGGTGTATGCGCTGGGCACAAACCAAGTGTGGATTGCTGTGGGGCTTGCCATTGGCACGGCGCTGAACTGGATATTGGTGGCAAAACGCTTGCGTCGCTACACCATTAAGGCGGGGGATGCCATCACGGTTCCGCAATATTTTGAGAATCGATTCCACGACACATCCCGTATGTTGCGTGTGGTATCCAGTGTTGTAATTGCAATGTTTTTCACCGTGTATACAGCCTCGGCTTTTGTGGCGGGCGGCACGTTGTTTTCGCAGGTATTTGGTATTTCTTATCAAGTGGCGCTTACCATTGGCGCTTTGATTATTTTGTTGTATACCTTTTTGGGTGGCTTTTCGGCTGTGAGCTGGACGGATATGGTGCAAGGAGCCTTGATGCTAATTGCCATTTTAAGCGTGCCCATATTGGCTTTTGTGGCCATAGGTGGCATGGGTGGATTAGAAGGCGCTGTATCACCCGAGTTTTTAAGTGTTTCCACCACAGATACAGGCGAAGCGGTGGGTGCAATTTCCATCATTTCGCAGCTTGCTTGGGGGCTTGGCTATTTTGGGATGCCGCATATCTTGGTGCGGTTTATGGCCATTCGTCGCGAAAAAAGTGTAAACAAATCTGCCACGATTGCCATTGTGTGGGTGGTGTTGTCGCTAACATTTTCGGTGTTTGTGGGTATTGTGGGCCGAGCCTTTTTGCCCGGGCTGGAAGATTCGGAAACGGTATTTATTGCTATGATACAAGAGGTGTTTATGCAGGCCGATTCCATTGTATATTTACCGATAGTGGGCGGGCTTTTCCTGTGTGGTATCTTGGCGGCCATCATGTCTACAGCCGATTCACAACTTTTGGTAACGGCGGCTTCCATCACCGGTGATATCTACCGTGGTTTCATTCGCAAAAAAGCCACCGACCGGCACTATGTATGGTTTAGCCGCGTGGTGGTGGCTGTGGTGGCATTGGTGGCATATCTTATCGCAATGAATCCAAGCTCTGGTA
The DNA here is from genome assembly GCA_964370445.1 of uncultured Oscillospiraceae bacterium. Taxonomy (GTDB): domain Bacteria; phylum Bacillota; class Clostridia; order Oscillospirales; family Ruminococcaceae; genus JAAYCI01. The sequence continues at coordinate 10,506 of CAYJJK010000005.1, forward strand.
TTATGAGCCTTGTGGCAAATGCATGGTCCGGTTTTGGGTCGGCTTTTGGTGCGTTGGTATTGCTGAGCTTGTATTGGAAAAAAGTGACACGCAATGCCGCGGTGACGGGAATTATATCCGGTGGACTTACTGTGTTGGTGTGGGACTATTTGCCGATTATTGGTGGGCAAACACTGGCTGCTGTAACCGGCCTGTACTCATTGGTGCCCGGCTTTGCCATTTCGCTTGTAGGCATTGTTTTGGTAAGTCTGCTTGCAAAACAAAGTGAAAGCGAAAAATTGGCAGCACAGTTTGATGAAGTATTTAGTGGGGAACTAAGTGAGGAATAGTGTGTTGCGAGAAGGTCAAGGTCAAGGTCAAGGTCTTGGAACCCCTTTCTTCGAAAGAAAGGGGTTCCAAGCCTCCCCAAAAAACTTTTATTTTAAGGCGTTTTTTAACGTTGGTTGAATCCTTAGGGTAGAAAAGAGTGATTATAGGGGTGCATAGTGATAAACGAAAAAGGCAGAGCTTAGCTCTGCCTTTTTTTGCAGTTTTTTGGGGTGTTGTTTGGGCGACGTCAAAACGGGTATGGATCTTAGTTTGTAGCGACAAAACAAGAAAGTGGAAAATCGGTCAAAGTATGCAGAGGTTTCTCTGCATACTTCTTTAGATAGCGGTGTTTTGTCTGTGATAAAATTTCCATATTGACGGTTTACAATCGGCTTGCATAAAAATCGCCCTTAAACAAAAGTTTTTGCCCTTGCTTTTTTCAAAAAGCAAGCAGGGTTTGGGGCGGCGCCCCAAGGTCTTTGGGTATACGCTACTCACTGGCATAGTTTGTGAAGTATCCTTTGATATATACAACAGGCGTGCCGCGGTCTCCGCTACCACTTACAAGGTCACACAAGCTACCAAGAAGGTCTGTGTAGCGGCGGGGGGTGGTGCCTTGGGCAGCCATTTTACCCACAAGGTCGTGGTCTTTTTTGCGGATATGGTTTAAAACGCTTTCACGCAGGGCTTCTCCGGAAAGATCGCATAGGTCGTTGTCGGCAAGATATTTCATTTTGATTTCATTTGGCGTGCCCATAAGCCCTTTTGTGTAGCCCGGAGCAACAACCGGGTCGGCAAATTCCCAGATACCACCTACGGGATCTTTAAAGCAACCGTCGCCATACACAAGCACTTCTACGTTTTTTTCGGTAGCATCTTTTAGAAGTTTTTGCAAATTGTCTACAAGGGCTTGGCTGTCTCGAGGAAAAAGTTTCACCTTATCGGGTGTGGCCATATTGCTACCCAAAAGCCCATAATCAGCGTTGTAGCCGCTGCCGTCGATGCTTTCATTTAAAATGTCATCAAGGCCCAAAACTTTGCTGGCGCCTTGTTTTGTAAGGGTGCGTTTTGTGCGGTGCCTTGTATGGATGTCGCAGCAAAGAACTTTGTCGGTGTACTTTAAAATGTCGGCAGGGTTATTTGAAAAAATAACCTCGATATGTTCGCCAAAAGATTTGTAAAATTGGATATAATCCATACCGGTGAAAGGGTGCACAGTATCGTGGCCAAAAACACGTCGAAAATCTTTTTCGGTAAAATAGTCACGGTAGGGGTCTACATCCTTGTTTTCTATTTGCTCCCAGCTCACAAGTTCGTTGCCCACTTCGTCTGCGGGGTAAGAAAGCTGAATATATAGCTTGTCGCAGGCTTGTGCAATGGATTTAAGCAAAATGGAGAACCGGTTACGGCTGAGAATGGGGAACACAATGCCAAGCGAACCTCCACCAAATTTTGCTTGTATATCGCTTGCAATTTGCTCGCAAGTGACATAGTTGCCCTGTGTGCGTGCCACCACCGATTCGGTGATGCCAATGATATCACCGTCTTCAACGGCAAATCCCTCGGCCGAGGCAGTGTTTAAAACGCTTTCGCAAATGGATTTGGCAAGGTCATCGCCCTCTTTGAAGATGGGGGAAACAATGCCCCTTGCGGTTACGCCGGTGTGTCTCATAAAAAGCTCTCCTTTTCCATAAAGATAAAACAGTTTAAATCGCACAAATGCGAGGGTTTATAAGATGGGGATATTGTTTTTTTGGCACTCATCCAGCATCTCTTGAGGCCAAATTGAGGTTTGGACTTCGCCAATATGGGCTTTTTCAAGCATGAGCATGCAAAGGCGACTTTGCCCTATGCCACCGCCAATGGTGAGGGGGAGTTCATCGGCCAGAAGAGCTTTGTGGAAGGGGAAGGAAAGCCGGTCTTCCTTGCCGGATTCCTTTAATTGGGCCTGCAAACGCTCGGCGTCCACACGTATGCCCATGGAAGATAGCTCTAAGGCGGCTTCAATCATGGGGTAGTATACCAAAATGTCGCCGTTTAACGTCCAGTCATCATAATCGGGGGCGCGGCCATCGTGTGGGGCGCCGCTGGCCAGCTTTCCACCTATGCCGATAAGGAAAACAGCACCATATTCTTTGGCAATGGCATTTTCTCGTTGTTTTGGGGTCATTTCAGGAAACCGTTGCTCAAGTTCTGCGGTGGTGATAAAGTGGATGTCTTTTGGCAAATCGATGTTGATTTGGGGATGTTTTTCACGAACCATGCTTGCCACACGATACAAAACACTATAAATGGAACGCACAGTTTTTTCGAGGTAGTCAATGGTTCTATCCTCTCGAGTAAGCACTTTTTCCCAGTCCCATTGGTCTACATAAAGAGAATGGATGGCGTCACATACCTCATCACGTCGAATGGCGTTCATGTCGGTATAAATGCCTGTGCCGGGTCTAAAGCCATAGCGTCCCAGCGCATGACGCTTCCATTTTGCCAAGCTGTGTACAACTTCGGCTATTTTTCCTGTTTCTTTGATATCAAAAGAAACCGAGCGTTCTATGCCGTTTAAATTATCGTTCAGGCCGCTGGATTCCATAAGAAATAACGGTGCGGAAACACGCGTGAGGTCTAACTCTTTCCCCAATTCGGCCTCAAAATGGTCTTTTACAAACTTAATTGCTTTTTCGGTTTGAATCAAATCTAACTTTGGTGTATAGTGCATAAAAATCTCCTCTCCAATTTGGAAGATGATATAGTCTATTCAATTATATCATCCACACCCTAGTATTAGTATACGAAAAATATCATAATTCGGCAAGTTGTGCTTATTGTTACAATCAACTGGCTATAAATGGAAGTGGTTGGGCGTTTGATGCAAAGAGTTCAAAACCACTTCCGTGAGGTTTTCAATACTTTTTTGAAAATGCGGTGGACGGTGAAAATGGACATCGGCAGCATTTTCGTAAAGGGGACGACGCTGAGATTCAAGCTCTTTCAGGTCATTTATATTGCGAGACAAGGGCCTATGATTGCCAACAGCCAGTTGTTCAAGAGGACAATCTACCCAAATCAATAGTCCGTTTTGGCGAAGGGCATCGATGTTTTCTTGGCGCAAAATCACGCCGCCGCCGGTGGAAATAACTTGGCCGTTTTGTTTGCCCACCTGTTTTGCAATGCGGCTTTCAATATCGCGAAAAGCAGCTTCACCATCTGCTTCGATGATGTTTTTAGCACTACGACCCTCTTGTTCTTCTAGCAGCAAATCCATATCAACAAACTGACGCTCCATTTTTTGAGCCAAAAGCCGCCCAAGACTGGTTTTTCCACAACCTGGCATGCCGATAAGCACAAGATTACATGTTTGTTTCCATAGTGCAGTGCAAAGTTCGGCGGTGCGTTGTAGGGGTTGTTCTTTTTTTAAAAATAGAGCAGAAGCGGCCCGAGCTTGCTCTGCCAACATGGCAAGCCCACCTATAGCGGGAATACCCAGTTTTTCAGCTTCGAGAATGAGAGTGGTTTTGGCGGGGTTATAAACAACATCCACAACGCCTTCAAGATGCTGAAAATAAGTGGGGGAAATAACAAGCTCTCCGTTGTTTGGGTACATCCCCACCGGGGTTGTGTTGATAAGAAGATGAATGTTGTCTAATTTTTTTGCCATTTCGTAAGAAATGGTGTCGCCGTTTGGTGTGCGGCTGGCAACAAACATCTGAGAAATTCCCATTTTTTTCAATACATAGCGTGCAGTGCGTGCAGTGCCACCATCACCCAATATCAAGGCGCGTTTTTGCTGTAAATTTTTCATTACGCAACGAACTAAAAGAGAAAGGCCTGCCACATCGGTGTTATAGCCATACAATGCTCCATCTTCATTGACCAAAGTGTTTACAGCACCGATTTCTCTGGCTGTTTCGTCCAGATTTGTGCAATATTTAATTGCTGCTTGTTTATAAGGGATCGTGATGTTTACACCGGAAAAAAGACGGTTTTTCATAAATTCGGCAAACGCATCCTCGTCCAAGGCATAACAATCATAAGGCGTATCCCCAAGTTGTTCGTGTAAAAATGGCGAGTAACTGTGCGACAACGTTTTACCAATTAAACCAAATTGCAACATAGCCTCTCCTTTGCGTTGAATTTAAAAATATGCACAAGTGGCAACCACTGCATTTCAAAAATAAAGTGTGTCGAGTGCAATACTCATAATGTACCATAAATACAGTGAATTTGTCCAACTTCGGTAAAATTCACAATAAATAGGAAAATACTATTTCAATAAAAATAATGGCTTTGAGGAGCTTTGTAAACAGCGATTTTATCGGATAGCCAGAATTTTGTTACTTTTGAATTCTATCGGGTTGCCATGTGTAAAATCAGTCTGCGTAGTAGCCGTTGCCTCGGTTTGATTTTGTGATAATGAAGAAAAAGATGAAAACAATCTTGAAAACCACTTTGAATAGGCTTGAAAATAAGATATAATAAAGTAAATAATATTTTGTGAATACTGAAACAAGAGAGGCATAAACGTATGGAAAATCGCCCAAACCACTGCACAAATTGTGGAAGCACACTGAATGCCGGTAGCTCATTTTGTAGAAATTGCGGAAAGCATTTTGAAATAACACCACAGACGCAGAACCCCCAAATTACAACGCCCACGCAGCCGGAGCCCGCTTACGGGCAGGGGTATACACAACAGGCGATGCCCACGCAGCCGGAGCCCGCTTACGGGCAGGGGTACACACAACAGGCGGTGCCCACGCAGCCGGAGCCCGCTTACGGACAGGGGTACACACAACAGGCGATGCCCACGCAGCCGGAGCCCGCTTACGGGCAGGGGTATACACAACAGGCGATGCCCAC